>MHZX01000066.1 GCA_001828935.1 Rhodocyclales bacterium RIFCSPLOWO2_02_FULL_63_24 | reverse complement strand
CGGCGTGACGGACGCGGCGGGCAACGCCGGCGTGGGCACGACCGATTCCAGCAACTACGCCATCGACACCGCCGTGCCGTCCGCGCCGACTATCAACACCGTCGCCACCGACAACATCCTCAACGCCGCCGAACAGACCGCCGCCATCACCGGCACCAACGAAGCCGGCGCCACGGTGGCCTTGACCATCGGCAGCAACACCCGCGCGGCGACCGTCACCGGCACGAGCTGGAGCTACACCCTGGAGGCCGAGGACATCACCGCCATGGGCCAGGGCACCGAAATGCTCAGCGCCACCCAGACCGACGCCGCCGGCAACGTCAGCGCGGCGGTCACGCGGGGCATCAGCGTCGACACCGCCGGGCCGACCGTCTCGTCCGTCGCCCTCACAAATGTCGCCGGCGCGCAGAACGGATACCTCAACGCGGGCGACACGGTTACCGCCACCGTAACCTTCAACGAAGCGGTAAGCGCGGGCGGTCCGACGGGGCGCTATCTGCGCATCTATCACTCAAGCAGCGAAGGTGCTCTTGTGCTGACGGAACTCAAGGTGATGTCGGCCGGCCAGAACGTGGCGGCGGGGAAATCCTCCAGCTACGGAGCCGACACGGGAGTGACCGACACCACCGCCGGCAGCAGCACCGCCCTGACCGATGGGGTCGCGGGCGGCAACTGGAACAACCAGAACGGCGATGCTTCCAATCTGGCCTGGGTGCTGGGCGCCGGCAAGCCCTATATCGAACTGGATCTCGGCGCGAGCCACGCCATCGACTCGCTCGTCCTGTGGGGGCTGGCCGGCAACGATGCCGGCCAGTCGGGCAATCTGCGCATCTTCGTCTCCAACACGCCGCCGACGGGCGCGACCTATGCCGATCTGTCGGCCAACACCTCGGTTGCGCAATACGACGTTGGGTCCGTCAACGGTGGTGACTCTGGTCCGGGTACGACGGTGGCCGCCGCGTCGCCGCAGCTCGATCTCGACATCGGCGGCACCACGGTGCAGGCGAACTACCAGGGCGGCAGCGGCACCAATGCGCTGACCTTCTCCTATACCGTGCAGGAGGGGCAAGCCGACGCTGACGGCATCGCCGTCGCAGCCAATGCCCTCGCGCTCAACGGCGGCACCCTGAAGGACGCCGCCGGCAATGCCGCCACAATTACGCACAATGCCGTGGCTACCAACGCCAGTTACAAGGTCGACACCACCGCCCCGGCCGTGGCATTGACGGCGGCCACCGACGATGTCGGCACCGTCACGGGCAGCGTCGCCTCCGGCGGCACCACCAACGACACCGCCCTGGTGCTCTCGGGCACCACCGAAGCGGGCGCCACCGTGAATGTCTACAACGGCGCCACCCTGCTGGGCGCGGCCACGGTCAGCGGCACCACCTGGAGCTACAGCGCCACCGTCGCCAACGGCACGACCTATCAGTTCAACGCCAAGGCCACCGACGCGGCCGGCAACACCAGCGCCGCCACGGCGAACCACACCATCATCGGCGACACCACCGTCGCCGCCCCGGTCATCACCGACAACGTCAGTGGCCTGGCCACGGGCACGGTGACCTACACCTTCAACTTCAGCGAAGGCGTGACGGGTTTCGATGCTAGCGATGTCACGCTGACCAACGGCACCAAGGGCGCCTTCACCGTCGTGAGCGCCAGCCAGTACACCCTGGCGGTGAGCGTGCCCGACGACGGCGACGTGGGGAGCCAGCCGACCGGGCTGGTTGGCACGGACCTCGGGCTTTCGGTCGGCACCGGCTACACGGATCTTGCTGCGGGCAATGCCCCGGCTTCGGGCGCCACGGCCGCGGCCCAGGTCTACGTCGATCCGGTCATCGATCTCGGCGCCTACGGCATGTTGATTGCGCCCGTCCACGTCGACGGCAAGTTCTACTACTACTGGGACCGTTCGGGAGACGGCACCAATGCAAACACCGGCAGCCTCAATGGCGGCGTAGACTACATGACCCACGACGCACTGGACACCATTTTCAACTCGGGGAGCGACACCACCAACAGCGCCCGCAGTGCTGTACTCGACGGCCTGAGTGTGATGCTGCCCACCCATGGCGAGGCCTCAGTGGTGACAGGGTATAGGCCCGGCACGGCGATCGACAACATCCCGCTGGGGGAAACCAATCCCACCTACGACGACCTGCTGGCGATCTGGGATGCGCACAACGGGACGGGCACGACCGGCCTGCCGTCCGGCTGGCAGCACGAATATTACTGGTCGGCCACGCCTTCGGCTTCGGGTCACGCCAGCGTCCACCTGTACCTTGGCTACGTCTACGACTACCCCGTCACCCACTACGCCGCCTATTCCGTGGCGTTGCAGGTGTTGTGAGGCGCCGTCCCCCGGAGCACGTTTTGTTGACCTTTGACTTTCCTGATTAGCCACAAAGTTCAGCAGGCGCATCTGGTGAGCCTGCCAGGGTTGAAAAATGGAACCAGGCGCTTGGGCGGTCGCGGGGCGGGCTGAGTACCAAGATCCACGCCCTGGTTGAAGGCTTGGGGTCATTCGCCCGATTCCGTCTCACGGGAGGTGAAGCCGGCGACAGCCCTCAAGCGCTGCCGCTGCTGCGTTAGCCCGCCAGCCCGTCGTACACCAGCTTCATCCCCGCCGCCAGCAGCGTCCAGGCCGTGACCAGGTTGAAGCCGCGCATGTCGATGGCGTGGAGCAGGCGGTAGCCGATGAAGTAGCCGAGCGGGATCGCCGGCGCCAGCAGCAGCGAGACGCCGAGATTGGACAAGTCGAGCAGGCCGAGCTGGGCATAGGGGCCGAGCTTGGAGAAGTTCACCACCGAGAAGAAGATCACCGTGGTGCCGACCAGGCGCATCTTGTCCATGTTCTGCGGCATCAGGTATTGCATGATCGGCGGGCCGCCGGCATGCGAAACGAAGCTGGTGAAGCCGGACAGCGCGCTCCAGAAAATGCCGGGGCCGAGAGTCGGCGCTGACGGCACGGCGGTTTCCACGTCGCGCGCGGCACGGAAGCGGTCGAAAGCGAAGATCAGCGCCTCGATGCCGATCAGCAGGCGTATCCAGCGCGCATCGACCTGGCCGAAGGTGAGCCAGCCCAGGGCGATGCCGATCATGGCGCCGGGCAGGATGATGCGCAGGTTGGCGGCGTCGCTGCGGCCGCGAAACACCACCAGGCCGACGACATCGATGGTCAGCAGGATCGGCAGCATCACCGCCGCGGCGAAGGGCGGCGCCACCACCAGCGCCATCAGCGGCACGCCGAGGCTGCCCGCGGCGCCGCCGAAGCCGGCCTTGGACATGCCGATCAGCACCGTGGCGGCGATCGCCAGCAGCCAGAAGGCGGGGGGCAGGGTGGTGGCGTGCTCGAACATGCCGGCAGCTTAGCGGAAGCTGATCCGGCGCAGGAGAGCGGCGCCCGTCTTCAGGTGCAGGAAATAGGTGGTATCGGCGCTGGCATCGAAGCCGACGCTCCCGGAATCGAAGCTCAGGCGGCCGCTGCATTGAGCTTCGTGGCAGTTGCTGCACACGGTGTGGAATTGGACGATGGCTTCGGTGGTGGTGGGGGCCGGTGCGTCCGTCGCGGCGGACGGCCCGGCCAGCGAGAGTTGTGCGAGGCCGGCGGCGGCCAGCCGTGCCAGGCGCTTGCGGATGGAATAAACAGCAGCCATGTCCGGAGCCGATCGGGCAGTCAGGCTAGCGGTGTTGCGCCTCGCTCGCCGAGATCTGCTCGACTACCCATTGGGTCACCGTGCCGGTGGCGTGGGCGCATTGCTTGCCGCGGGCGTCGGCGAAGGCTTTGTATTCGCCGGCGTCCCACATGTCGTAGGTGCGGCCGGTGAATTGCTGCTGCAGTTCGCGGCAGGTGACGCCGCCGAATTCGGCACGGAAGCGTTCGGTGAGTTCCCTGGCTTTCTTGAAGTTGTTGATGTAGCGGCCGCGGTCGAGCTTGTCGCGGTCGCGGCCGTACTTGGCGCTCAAGGCCAGCAGGCCGCCGCTGAGGGCGCCGCAGACGCCTTCGCCGAGCAGGCCGCCGCCGCCGGAGAGGCCGTGGCTGGCCTTGACGGTCTGGTCGTCGATGATGCCGATGGTTTCCTGTACCGTGGCCAGCACGCATTGCGGGCAGCAGCCGTAGTCGAGTTCGTATTGCAGGGCTTTCTCATAGGCTTGCGCGCCGAGCGCGTGCAGGTCCGTGTCCATGGCCTTCTCCGGTTAATTAGTTTTGTCTAATATACTCTCGCTGCGCCAGTCTATCCAGCGCAGGCCTCGATGCGCGGCCAACAGGAAAAGGAGTATGTCAATGAGCCAGGAAATCCGCTGGAACGCACGTTACCGGGATGCCGGCGACGAGTATCTGTTCGGCACCGAACCCAACCGCTTTCTTGCCCACCGGGCCGAACTCCTGCGCCAGGGCCGCACGGCGGTGTCCGTCGCCGATGGCGAGGGACGCAATTCGGTCTGGCTGGCCGAACAGGGGCTGGAGGTGACGGCCGTTGAAATTTCCCCGGTCGCCGTCGAAAAAGCGCACCGGCTGGCGGCCGGGCGCCAGTCGGCGATCCGCTTCCTGCTGGCCGACATGTTGGCGCAGGATTGGCCGCCGGCCGAACTGCACAATGCGTTCGACTGGGTCATCGGCGTCTTCATCCAGTTCGTCGGCGCCGCGGAGCGGGTGCGCCAGTTCGCGGCCATGAAGCAGTTGGCGCGGCCGGGCGGGCGCATCCTGCTGCTGGGCTACACGCCGAAACAGCTCGATTACGCGACCGGCGGGCCGTCCGTCCTGGAAAACCTCTACACCCGGGAAATCCTGCGCGAGGCCTTTGCCGACTGGGAGATCGAGGAGCTGGTCGACTATGAGGACGACATCGCCGAGGGACTGGGCCACAAGGGGCGCTCGGCGCTGATCGGCCTGGTGGCGCGCAAGCCCTGACCAGCCCGTTTCTGGTGGGCGAGCGATTTTTACAAGAGCATGACGACGCATGCAGCAAGTCAGGTGTGGCAGGACGTTTGTCACTGCGCTACGCCGAACGGCAAAGTGGCTTATGTCAAAGTCCTTGCGCGCAGACGGTTCGATTGTGATTCAGTTCAAGGAGAAATGAGATGCCCCGTGAATGCCTGAACTGCGGACAGTGAATTCTGCGGCATGCCCGTCAAGGATGTGCCGTACGAATACAAAGGCCACGCCACAGTGGTGCCGAAGATTGTCGGTTGGCATTGCCCGCATTGTCGCGAGGTTGAATTCGACTCGGGAGAAGGTAAGCGGTTCGCCGACGCCATCAAGCGCATTGCCGCGGAGGTCGACGCCCAAGAGTCTGCCGAACTGGCGAGAATCCGCAAGAAGTTGAAACTGACCCAACTCGAAGCCGCGCGAATCACCGGTGGTGGTCCGAATGCCTTTTCGCGGTACGAGGGGGGCAAGGCCCGTCCGCTATCTGCTGTGACTAATTTGTTCCGACTTCTTGACCGATACCCGGAACTGCTGAACGAATTGCAGAACTGATCTCGTTGGCTCTTCGCGGCAACGGACATAGCGGCAGGGTCGGCGAGACCGTTTTGAGAGGCAGGTATTCCTTCGATACCCGATATTCTCGAAATGTTGCCAAATAGCGAACAGCAAAATTGCTCACAAGGCTAAGGCTTGCAATAAGGACATATATGTCCTATTCTTCGGCGTATGAAAACAAAGCAATTCTTGAAATTCCTGAAGGCATGCGGCGCGGAAATCATCAAGAATCGCGGAAACGGCGGCCATTACCTGGTCAAACTCAACGGCCGGCAGACGACGGTGCCGATGCACGGCGATACCGATTATGCCCCGGAGTTTCTGGATGATATTTGCAAGCAGCTCAATACCCGGCTGAGGAGTATTCAAAAATGAACATGTCTTACCCTGTCACCCTGAAAAACTATCGAGGCGGGCAAGTCGGCGTGTTTTTCGCCGATGTGCCGGAAGCGATCACCGCCGGTACGAACGAGGCGGAGGCACTGGATCGCGCTCAAGACGCGTTGACGGTGGCACTCTCCAGTTATCTTGACGATGGACGACCGTTGCCTGTGCCGAGCAAGGCCAAGCGCGGCCAAGCAATGGTCGTATTACCGCCACGTATCGCGCTCAAACTGGCGATTCATGAGGCGATGTGTGAGCAGGGAGTAACGCAGGCGCAGTTAGGTGCGCTGCTCAGCATCGACGGGCGTCAGGTACGTCGTATTCTCGATCTTGACCATGAATCGAAACTCTCTCAGCTTGAGGCCGCGCTGGCGGCACTGGGGTTGCGGGCATCCGTGACCGTGACGAAGGTTTTGCCGCTTGCCACAAGCATGGCTGCCTGAAAGCTTGACTGGAAGAAGGCGCTGGTTGGCCCTTTCCGGCCATCAGCGGACCTCGCCGCTGCTCCTCCAAAGCCGACGTTGAGTCTGTTCTATCAATCGGAAGTGGCCGTCGGTCAGAGGCTGATCGATTGGGTGGGCTGAACATCGGTAGCGCGGCGTAATCGACACCGGCCAGAGCGAAATTTATCCGGCGGCTACTGTTACGGTTTGATCGAAGCTGGCCCTGATCGATCGGCAATAGAGCCTGGCACTGCGCAATAACCCGGCGCTGTATCTCCACACAGCAATTCTGAGTTGCCACCCGACAATAATGCCCTTAACATTAAGCGGGTAGATCGCAGAATTCAAGTGTGCGGTTCAATAGGGCCTTTACAGAGATGATCACGAAAAGCATGTGCAAGATGATCGCGTTGATTTGCACGATTTGCCACGGCGCAATGGCGCAAACCATTTCGACGCTGGACACCAGGCCAATTGCAGATTGCCTAAAAGATCGCGGCATCACATGGAGCTTGCCGTACTTTCCTCAATTCGTCCGTGGCAACTGCTTGCTTGGGAATTCCAATGCCGCCACACCGGCGGCGCCACGAACCTTGACGGTCGATCTGGAGATTCATACAGAAGCTTTGCCGCGCATCAACAAGGAGGTAGCTATTGCTAACCATGTCGCCCCGCAGGCCATCTATCAGCATTTCGATCGCATGCTGACGCGACAAGGTTTTGCACGTTCCGAGGGACCGCTGTTCAGTGAAGATGCTCCAGCAGATCGGCACCCGACCTCGGTCGCATACGAACGTACTGACGGCAACGATACCGACCGGGTACACTTCAACATAGGCCCGCAACGAGTGACCATCACAATAGCTCGCTACGCCCGCTCAATAGCGGAAGCCAAGCTACCCACGCCGGATGAAACGGTCGGAATTGTCGAGCACGGCCTCCACAGCAAGCTATTTGCCCTACCCGGCGCCAATCTCGTCAAAGAAGAAGTAGTCATCAGAAGTCAAGTCGATGTACCAGTGCTCCCCAGCAAGACAGGGGCCAATCCGGTATCGGCGAAGCTATGGGTTCCAATGCGAGCTTTCAGCTATGTTTTTGCACAAGGTAGCGCTCCAGAAATTTCATCTGCGTGGCGACGTGCGTTGCTCAAAGCGGGCTGGACCACAGCGGAAGAACGGCCGATGTATGCTTGGAACATGGGAGACAGTGACAAGTTCTTCCGCTACAAGCTTTCTGAGCGCACTCTGGAAGTCAGCATAAGAGTAGTTGAGGATGGCAGTAAGACTCAAGCATGGGTATATCTCATCGACGCAAACCTATGGCCCACTATTGCGGCGCAGTTGCAACGCGCCCAGGAGATGAGCGGCAAACCCTGGAATATTTCTCCGAAATTCAGTTCTGATGGCAAGGCGGCAGCCGCGACTCAGATGGAGATGTTCATCATGTCAGCCCACCTCCAGGCCCCGGAGCGAGCAAGCGCAGGGGAAAGGGGAATAGTCGTGATTCCCGCTGTACCTGCAAGCGCGCAGGGTGATGCTAATGCGGTGGCAAAGGCGCAAGAAGCCGCCGTCTGGGTGCGTAGCGACCTTGTGCGACGCACGCTGCCGGCTGAGGCCGTACGCGTACTGGAGAACGGGCAAACCACGGTACCGCAGGGCGTGGATTCAATGCTGAACGTCTGGGTAATGACCTATTCCTGCAGCGTAAAGGCAATTGAAAAGCCCGGTAGCGCAGACCGGCCGTGCGAATGTCGAACGACATTCGGTCAGATTCCAGCTACCGCCAAGGCATGTAAATGAACAGAAAGACGTTCAAGATCACGAAAAAGCTCGGCAGCGTGTTAGTGCTAGTGCTGTTTGTCATTGCCGGGCTGGCCTGGCTGCAGTGGCGGTTCCACCTTTTCATCGAAGATGAATGGTTTCGCGATCCAGCGCTGGAGGCTTTGGCAGCCCCTGAGACCAAGGAGCTAAAGGGGCTTGCGCGCCGCATCAACCAGTTCACCAGTCTGGATGAGTTCGTCATCATCGCGAAAAACGCCCGCTATAACTGTGAAGAGTCACTGCGCGTATTGCGCCAGCGCCCAGGCTACACGGGCTTATTTATTATGATTTGCAGCCGTGGTGAAAAGGCGCCGGCAGCCGGAGATGACGTGCTTGTTGTCGGTTTTGACATGTCAGTGCGACGTCCGACTCGCCTGGAATTGCGACATGTTGATACCATTTTCCCCGATCAATGGCAGACTGGCTCCAATGACCCAACACGCCTGATTGCCGCCAGCAAGGGCATTGAATTTTTAGGCGTAACACGGCTCGCAGATCTCGTCATTGACCGTTTTGATCGCTGGTATTTTGAGCATTGCATCGGAGATGGATTAACTAGCGAGCGCGAATTGTGTATCGAGCGTCGCCGTCAGCGCGCCAAGGATGGCCCCCCTCACTGGGATGGAAAGCCACGCGTTGTTTCTACCTATCAAGGGGTGATCGATACGCTTCAAGATGCCGGGTTTGCCTGCTCAGAATGGAGCGTCAGCTCGGCAGATGTCGCCTCGAGCCGGTTCCGGACATTTACCCACCGCTGCACAATCTCCTCATTCTCGGGGCAACAGCAAACCGTGGACTTAACGATAGCAGCCGCGGGTAGCGTTCCGCGCATGCTTACCGTAATTGTTGACAATGAACGAAAGGAGATTCCGCTGCAACAGACACCTCCCGCGGTCGAGTATGGTGGCATTCGCCTGCTGCTAGACACCCCCAAGGGCGAGGTTCGCAGCTACCTGATTTCTCCACACTTATCTGGCTCGTCGAGTGAGTCCGCAATAAAGCAATACGCGACGTTTACGGAAGCCTCCCGGCAACTGGTTGCCGAAACCATCACTGACCAGATGCGCAGCGTGCTGGAAGCGCCAGCCGCACTGCCGGCCCCGCAATTGCAACGCTTGGATGTGGCGGCGGCAATGTTGTCACGCTACGGTAGCGACGCGGTAGATCGGGCAGCCAAAGGCATCTCTGACCTTCCTCCGATTGCCGTGGCAGCCATTGGCCTAGCGTCTTGCACCATCAATGACGAGGCACCCGATTGCCTGCTGAACTTCGTCAGCGCACGCCCGGCAGTACATGACCTGCTCAGCTCCGCCTACTTCGAGACAAAAGAATCTGTCAATGGGCTAGCGCCAGATCATCCGGTTCAATGGCGCCTTGAAAAGCTGGCAGGCCAACTTAGTGTCCTGCGAAAGTAGCGTGCGGATGGATTGGATAGTCACTAAGCGTCTGATCGCATATTTCATTGCGGCCTCGCACCTGGGCAAATTGGTTTTTGGATTTTTCTACGGTAAAACATCATGAATTCACGGCTAAAGATAATCGTGTGGGGCGCAGGAGCAATTCTGATAATGCTCGGAGTAGTCCGAGGTGGCGTCATCAGCGGTACTAAGCCCTACGTACCGACCGTTCGCGATGCAACGGAGATGTTGAAGGAGGTTTACAGGAGGCCGGATTTTCATCTGGCGTGCTTCAGAATCCCACTTCTGCCGGCGGCTAGGGACTATTCCTACGTACCCGGCGCGGCGCGCAGGTATTCGCCACCAGGTCATCCGACGCTGGCAGACCTGGCCAGTGCGGGAGTCCTGTATCACGAACGCACGGAAACGCCATCCAACGACTCTAGCGGTGCCATTGCGGTCAGCGAGCGGTACTCTGTCTTGCCCGAATACGCCAAAGACTACATTGAATTTTCACAGGTGCCTGGCTATCCAATGGGGAAATTGTGTTTCGCACGGGCAACGCTGATGGACACAGTTTCTGTCGAATACTCAGGGCCCCACGCCGGTTCCTACCTAGTGACTCATCGCGTCAAGCTGGAGCCATCTGAGTGGGTATCACGATTGGATGCCGATACGATGGGCAGAATCGGCAAATTCCTCGCTCCGGAAGGATTTACGATCACTGCACCTTTTTGCGCAGAGACCAAGCGATTGAGCTTTGGCACCCTATGCAAGGGTACGGCAACCAATCACCCGTCGTTTCAGCTATTCCACACCCATACCGAGGGCGACAAATACGATGGATACGGTGAATTCACGCTTTCGCGCTAACTCTAGGGTCCAAGAACCTTGACGTAAACGGACAACTCAGCAACCACGCACAGCTTACAAATGGACAAATCCCGCTATCTATTCCTAGTTATTGCCATCGTGGCAGCAGGCTACTTCTTCGCATTAAAGTCACCGCTGAGAGTACACAACGATGTATTAGTCACTGTTGCCTATGCGGATTGTGCGAGTACCCGAGGGCGGCTCTCTTGATGCTCGACCATAAGCGTCCAGGTTCGGTCAGGCATGCAATCAGACTGATTGGCTACACGTTCATACTTCTCCTTGTTCTTGTGCTTCTCTGGACTATTAGCCAGAGAAGGCTGGTCGAGCATGTGCAAATGTGCGCTAGTGAGTTGAGAGGCTACGGCGCCAAGGATGGATCAGCACTGGAGAAAGCGCAGAAAATGGGTGCCTGCCTTGAGCAGAGAAACAGTGTTCTCGAGAATCTCCTTATGTGGGAAATCCACGAGACACTTCGTTCTTTGCCAAACACGCCGTCCAACTATGTTGGCGTATGGAAATCATCTCAGCCAAATTGCGCCTACAAAATATCTCTCCACCCGAACGGAAAGTTCACGGGAGATCCACTGGCCTGCAACATAAGTTCCCGCGTCTTTACTGGCTCCTGGGGCGTCCACAATAATCAAATGGTGTGGCTACAAGATCGAGGGGAAGTTTGGCCGCCAGACATAAACCCCATTGAATGGCCTGGGCCAAACTCATTTGTTCTTGTTGAGAAAAACAAGTCACGAACTCGCTTCATCAGGCTGAACAATGTCGAGATTGCATCTCTCGCTGCACAGGATTCACTTCATACCCAGTCGCCAGTTCAGCCATCGGCCGCGCCACCAGCCCCGTCACCCCCCCCATCACCGCCCCAGCCACCACGATGGGTGCTGGCTGACGATCTGCGCGTGCGCGCAGGCCCCAGCGACGAGTTCAGGGTCATCGGTACGCTGTCGCGCGGCGCCGAGTTGATTCTCAAGGCAGCGACCTTCAACGACTTTTGCCTGATCGAAGGCGAGGGTCAGTATGGCTACGTGGCCTGCATGTACCTGAGTGCCGAGCGCATCGCACGGCCGAGAGCCGGCGAGAATGGAATCGATGCAGCGCAACGCTGGGTAAGCGGCAATGGGGTAACGCTTCGCGATGCGTCGCGTCGCGATGCGAACGTTGTTGGCCGATTATCGCTGAACGCCATCGTGAAGCTGGTGCGCGAGGAGGCTGGGAGTGGCTACTGCGAAGTTCAGCCCGCCAGTGGATCAAGTGGCTACACCGCTTGTCGTTACCTGGCGCTCACACCAGTGGTTTTGGCCCGTGTTCGGGGCTATCGAAGGGCCGACGAAGCGCTGTCTCCCGATTACGACCCTGAACGTGCATTCTGGCTGGAGCCTAGCTGGAATGCGCTGGAGCAATATGTGGAGTACCTCAAGCAGCGTCATCCCGATATTCCACCGCAAGGGCCATGGCCGCGTGACGACGCGCTGGAGCGAATGAAAGCCCATCTGGCATTGGGACTGAAGGGCCGCAAGCCCGATCCCTATGTAGACTGGTCGGCTCTCAAGCGGAAGGCTCTACGGGATGTGAATGCAGAACAGATGCAGAGCCCTGCCAGCGAACTGCAAAGTGCGATCGGCATTTGGGGCTCGCTGCACGATGCAATTTCCGCCGATGGCGGCGCGGCGCGTGTTATCCGTCTGGTACGGGTGCTGGAGTTTCCCGGCGTACAGCCGTCACTATTCCGCAATGAGGCGGAACTGGCACCGCCGGGTGCCGCTACCGAAGAGATTAGTGGTCGTTTCGGCATCGTGTTCCGGCAACTTGTCACCCGTCGTCCCAAGCCCAAACCCGGCGCCGAAGACGGAAGCGGGCCAGGGATGTACGACATGCTGGCGAGCACGCAGGTGCTGGTGCGACCAGTGCAGCGCGTACGGCTGTTCCGAGACGGTCGGCTGCATACCGAATCCAGTCTGGTGCGCGTGAAAAATGCACTGTGGCGTGACGTCGATGAACCCATGTGCTCGGGCTGGAAACCGGGGTTTGGGTTTGGTGATGCCGACGCGAGCATTTGGCGCTATTTCGATGGCGATACCGCTGCAACAGTCGGTCGCAATACTTCCCAACAGAATAGCTTGAAGCACAATCCCGCAGGAAGCTTGTTCGCGTTTTATACGAACATCAATTTGCCGCGTGATTCAGCTATCCGCACCGAAATTCCGATGACGCTGGACCGCGGTGACACCGGTTTTGTGCGGGGAACCCACCTGAACTACGATCTGGATGGTGACGGCATCCCGGACCTTGCCGTATGGGAAGGCCAAGGGAAAGGCCCGGGACATCTCGACGGAGCCACCATTACCGACGACCGCTGGTATCGTCTGGTGCTCGTCAATATCAACGGCGCGTGGAAGGTGCTGGGCAGTGATGTGTTCGGCTACGGGTGTGGGTGCTGAAGATGCCGAAGCCGGAAGGGACCAACCATCATTCCACGGCTTTGCGGTTCTTCGCACAGGCCGGTGAATTAACGTCACCTCGAGTCGTTCCTGAGCGGCTGCTTTCTCAGGCCGGCTACTTCCGCTTTGGGCACACTTGAGTCATTCAGCACACTGAAACAACCTCGACCCAGTGCCCCAATTCATCATTCCGGTGCGCCATATCAACCGGCAAGCCAGGTTCTGGCCCACGCCAGCGCGGCGTCGAGATGGCCGGCTGCCGCGGGGCTGAGTTCCTCGCCGAGTTCGAAGCGTTCGCCGCGGATCGCCAGCAGGGTACAGGGCGGCGGGGCCTCGTCGTGCAGTTCGACATAGACCTGCATCACTGCCTCGGGCGTCATCGCGTGGGTGGTGAAGCTGGCGTCGCGCGCCGCCTCGATCGGCGTGACGGCGAAGGGCGCCGCGGCATCGACGCTGGCATCGACGAACAGGATGCGGCGGCGGTTCTCCAGATCGAGCGCGTGCTCGACCTGCAACTGGAAATCGGTGAGGCATTCGACGCCGGGCAGTTGCAGCGCCGCGATGCGCTCGATCAGCAGCGGTCCCAGCGCGTCGTCGCCGCGGCTGGGATTGCCCCAGCCGAAGACCAGCAGCGGCGCGGTCAAGGAATCTCGCGGGTGAGGCCGCGCTGGTCGCGCGTCGCCGCGTCGAGCACCGTGCCGTCAGCGCCGACTATGGCCACTTCCAGCGGCATCCGGCCGAGGGCATGGGTGGCGCAGGAGAGGCAGGGATCGAAGGCGCGGATGGCGACCTCGATATGGTTGAGCAGGCCTTCGGTGATCTCGCGACCATCGAGATATTGCTTCGCCACTTCGCGCACCGCGATGTTCATCGCCTGGTTGTTGTGCGTGGTCGACACGATCAGGTTGGCGCGGATCACCTGGTCGTTCTCGTCGACGCGGTAGTGGTGGATCAGCGTGCCGCGCGGCGCCTCGATGACGCCGACGCCGCGTTCCTGGCGTTCGCCGGTCGCCATCAGCTCATGGCCGACGATGTCGTCGTCGTGCAGCAGGTCCTTGATGCTTTCCGCCGCGTGCAGCATCTCGATCATGCGCGCCCAGTGGTAGCCCAGGGTGGCGCCGGTCACGCTGCCGCCGTCGAAGGCGATGAATTCCTCGCGCTGCTTGTCGGCCAGCGGCGTCGGGATGCTGTCGCACTGCGTGACGCGGGTCAGCGGGCCGACGCGATAGGCGCCTTCGTCCGGCCCCAGCGCCTTGAAGAAGGGGAACTTCATGTAGGACCAGGGCTTGACGTCCTCGCCGATGACATCCCAGTAGCGGCCGTAGTCGAAATGGTCGAACAGGGTCTTGCCGTCGATGCCGCGTGCGCGCAGGCCGCCGTGGTAGAGGTCCATGGCGCCGTCGGCCCGCACCAGGCACATGCCGGCCGAGGGGAAGCGGCCGAAGGCGTTGTAGGCGGCGAGGTTCTGCTCGAACAGATTGCGGATCATGCCGATCGCCTCGCGACTCCAGGCCACCATCTGATAGATGTCCTTGAGCAGTTCGGCGCGCTCTTCGGCCGACAGCGACTTGTTCACGCCGCCGGGCACCGAGCCGGTGCCATGCACGCGCTTGCCGGCCGTCATGCGGATCACTTCCTGGCCGAATTTGCGCAACAGGACGCCCTTCTTGGCGATTTCCGGATGCGCGGCGACGACGCCGACGATGTTGCGCTTGGCCATGTCCGAGCCGAAGCCGAACAGCAGGTCGGGCGAGGCGAGATGGAAGAAGTGCAGGGCGTGCGATTGCAGGATCTGGCCGTAGTGCATCAGGCGGCGGATCTTTTCCGCGGTCGGCGTCAGTTGCTTGACGCCCAGCATCATGTCCAGCGCCTTCGAGGCGGCCAGATGATGCGAGACCGGGCAGATGCCGCACAGGCGCTGCACCATCACCGGCACTTCCCAGTAGGGGCGGCCCTGGATGAATTTTTCAAAGCCGCGGAATTCGACGATATGCAGGCGCACCTGATGCACCTTGTTGTCATCGTCGAGCAGGATGGTGACCTTGCCGTGGCCCTCGACCCGCGACACGGGATCGATCGCGACGCGACGCAGTGTTTCGGGGGCGGCTGCGGTTTCGAGTTCAAGTTTCATGGCGTTCTCTGGCAACTCAGTCGTAATGCATCAAGCCGTGGCCGAGGGTTGGCGTGCGGCCGGCCAGCAGGTCGGTCAGCAGCTTCCAGATCGCATCGGCCGGCGGCGGGCAGCCGGGCAGGAAGTAATCCACCTTCACCACTTCGTGGATCGGGTGCACCTTGTTGAGCGGCAGCGGCAATTCCGGGTCGTTGGGTATGCCGCCATGGGACAGCCCGACCTCGGTTTGATAGACCTCTTCGAGCACGTCGCGCAGGTCGAGATGGTTGCGCTGCGCCGGCAGGCCGCCGTTGATCGCGCAGGCGCCGAGGGCCAGGATGATCTTGCAGTGGTTGCGGAACTCGCGCAGCACATGCACGTTCTCGGCATTGCACAAGCCGCCTTCGATGATGCCCAGGTCGCAGGGGCCGCAGTGCTTGATGTCGGTAATGGGCGAACGGTCGAATTCGACCAGGTCGAGCAGCGTCAGGATGCGCTCGTCGATGTCGAGCAAGGACATGTGGCAGCCGAAGCAGCCGGCGAGGCTGGTGGTGGCGACGCGCAGTTTCCTGGGCGGGGGCGCGGCCAGGTTGACGGGCGCATTCATCGCGGTAGTCATCACACTCGCTCCTTGACTTGGGCGCTGATCGGCGCCTTGTCGTACTTGCGTTCGCCGATGGGCACGGCGAAGCCGCGGCGCTTGGGCAGGATCACGCCGACCGGGCAGATGCTCGCGGCGCGGTCGCTCAAGGCGAAGTTGGTGTCGCCCAGGCGGCCCGATTCGCTGCTGACATGCACGCGGCGGCCGAGCAGGCCGCGCCCGCCCATGTAGAAGATGTTCTTGCCGTCGACTTCGGCCGAGGCCGTGACGCACAGGCTGCACATGATGCAGCGGTTGAAATCGAGCAGCACGTCGGGGTGCGAGGCGTCCACCGGGCGGTCGGGATAGAACATGTCGAAGTGCGGCGACATCATCTTCAGTTCGTAGGCCGTGGCCTGCAGGGCGCAGTTGCCGCTCTTCTCGCAGGAGGGGCAGAAGTGGTTGCCTTCGACGAAGAGCATTTGCAGCAGCGTGCGGCGCTTGTCGTCAAGCTCGGCCGTGCGGTTCTCGACGCTCATGCCGGCTTGCGCTGCCATGGTGCAGGATGAGCCGAAGCGGCCGTTGACCTTGACGGTGCACAGCTTGCAGGAGCCGTGCGCGGCGAAATCCGGGTGCCAGCACAGGTGGGGGATGTAGGCGCCATGCGCGGTCGCCGCCTGCATGATGCTCTGCCCCGGCGCGAAGGGAATGTCTTCGCCGTCGAGCTGGAAGGTTTGGGTCTCGTTCATGCTTCGGCCCCATTCGGTAAATGCGTGGAAAGGTGCGCCCCGACGTCGTCGCGGCCAGTCATCTGGCGCGCTTGCGACAAGGCCGCGTCGAGATCGAAGGCCGGTTCGTAGTCGAGCGACATGAGCCGGCGCTCGTAGGCGGGACGGAACTTGTTGAGCGTGTCGAACACCGGGTTGCAGGCGCTGTTGCCCAGCCCGCAATGGCTGGCGCCCTGCATCAGGCGATGCAGCTTGAACAGTTCGTTGATGTCGTAAGGCGAGCCGTGCTGGCGCGCGATCTTGTCCATCAAATTCCTCACCAGCGTGGTGCCGACGCGGCAGGGAGTGCAAAAGCCGCAGGACTCGTGGGCGAAGAAGTGGGCGAAGTTGCGCGCCACCTCGAACATGTCGCGGCTTTCGTCGAAGACCATGAGGGCGCCCGCGGTGGGGATGTCTTCGAAGGCGATCCTGCGGCCGAATTCCTCTTCCGCCAGGCAGATGCCCGAGGGGCCGGAGACCTGCACCGCCTGGCATTGGGTGGCGCCGCAGTCCGCCAGCACCTGGCGCACGGTGACGCCATAGGGATACTCGTAGATTCCCGGCCGCTCGCAGTCGCCGCTGATCGAAAGGATCTTGCTGCCGGCCGATTTCCCGGTGCCGTGCGCGAGGTACCAGGCGCTGCCATGGCTGGCGATCAGGCAGGAGGCGGCCAGCGTCTCGACGTTGTTCACCGTGGTCGGCTGGCCGAGATAGCCCTGGGTGACGGGGAAGGGCGGCCGGATGCGCGGTCGGCCCGGTTTGCCCTCCAGCGATTCGATCAGGGCCGATTCTTCGCCGCAGATATAGGCGCCGGCGCCGAGATGGATCTCGATGTCGAAGTCGAAGGCGGTGCCGAGGATGTTGGCGCCCAGCAGTCCGGCCTGGCGCCGTGCCGCCAGCGCCGACTCCAGTCCTTCGAGCAGGTAGCGGTATTCGCCGCGCAGGTAGAGCAGTCCTTTTCGCGCGCCGACCACCAGGCCGGCGATGCTGATGCCCTCGAACACCAGGTCGGCGTACGAGCTCAGCAGCACGCGGTCCTTGAAGGTGCCCGGCTCGCCTTCGTCGGCATTGCAGACGACGTAGTGCGCCGGGTTGTCGCCCTGGCCCGGGGCGTTGCGGCAGGCTTTCCATTTGAGTCCGGTGCCGAAGCCGGCGCCGCCCCGTCCGCGCAGGCCGGCGGCCTTGATCTCGGCCAGCATTTTTTCCGGACCGCGCTCCAGCGCGGCGGCCAGGGCCTCGCCGGGGACCAGTCCGTGGCCGAGCAGGATGTCCTTGCGGCGGATGTTGTCCTCGACCGCGAACCATTCGGCGGGCCAGTCGGCGACCGGCGTTTCGCTGCGGATCAGGCCGACCATTTCGCCCACCCGCGCCGGTGTCAGGCGCGTGATCGCCCGGTAGTTCACCAACAGCGCCGGCCCCTGGTCGCACATGCCGGTGCAGGACGTGGTGTCGACGCTGACCAGGCCGTCTTCCGACACGCGCCCCGGTTCCAGCCACAGCTTCTTGCACATGGCATCCATCAGGTCGATGTTGCCTAGCATGCGGTCGGTGATGTTGTCGCTCCACAGCACCCGGTAGCGGCCCAGCGGCCGGGTATGGAAAAAGCTGTAGAAGTCGGCGGTGCCCTCGACCTTGGCGCGCGGCCAGGCAACGGCCTCGGCGATGCGGGTGAGCGTCGCCGGCGCCAGCCAGCCGAGCTGCTCCTGGGTCTCGCGCAAGATCTGCATCAGGCGCGTGCCGTCGCGGCGGTGGCGGTCGAGAACGGCGTCGATGGTATCGGTATCGGACATGGTCGAATCCTCGGGAGGAGCTGTGCCGCGCAATGCTGATGCAGCGCAGCATAACGCTGTCGTATTACGACAATTTAACCTGGATCAAGCTTTTGCTACTAGCGGCCGCGCCTGACGGCGAAGGATTTCGTCATGTCGGCAGCTTTTGCCATGCCGCTCTGCTAGGATTTCGCCTGCGGCGTAGCGGCCTTGCAAGGTGTGTACTGTGACCAAGGAAGCGGCTTCGGCAGAGGCCGGCTGATTGAGGTCGGAACCTGGAACAAGGAATCCCCAATTCATGACCAACGCACTCATTTCCGACGACGAACGTTTTCGTCACTGCCTTGAAATTCAGCGGCGGGTGAGCTCCGAGCACAATCTCGGCCGCCTCGCGCAACTGGTCATGAGTGAAGTCACCGCCCTGCTCGGCGCGGATCGCAGCACATTGTTCCTGTTCGACTGGGACACCATGGAGTTGCGCGCGAATTTCGCCGAGGGAATCGAGGGCCGGGCGCTGGTGGTGCCGCTGCGCATGGGCATCGTCGGCACCGCGATCCTGCGCCGCGAGGTCACCAACGTGTCCAACGCCTATACCTCGCCCTATTTCAATCCCGAGGTCGACTCGATCCTCGGTTATCGCACCGAAAGCCTGCTGGTGGCCCCGCTGCTGGGGGCGGACGGGCGCATCCTGGGCGGCCTGGAACTGCTCAACAAAACCACCGGGCGGTTCAGCGCCGACGACGAAGCCCTGACCGCGCAGGCCGCGGCACGCCTGGCGCGCTGGGTCGAACGGGGCGACGCCTATCCGGCCGGGGTCGAGGCCGAGGTGATCGCCCTGCGCAATACCGTCGGTTGCGATCGCGGCACGGTTTTCGTGCTGGAGGAGAACAGTGGCCGGCTGGCGGCGATCCATGCCGACGGCGGCGACGGCCGCTCGATTTCGCTCAATATGAAGCTCGGCATCGCCGGTTTGACGGCGGTGACGGGACGCAGCATGCGCATCCCGGAGGCCTGGGAAGACCCGCGCTTCGACAGCAGCGTCGATCTGCGTACCGGCTATCGCACCCGCTCGATGCTTTGCGTCCCGCTGAAGAGCACCCAGGGCGATTCCGTCGGCGTGGTGCAGGCGATCAACAAGCGCGTCGGCGAGTTTTCGGAGGACGACCTGGCGACGCTGGAAGCGGTGGCCGGCATCGTCGCGATCGCGGTCGAGAACGCCATGCTGTTTGCCGATCAGGAGCGCCAGTTCCACAGCATGCTCGACGTCCTGGCGGCATCGATCGACGCCAAGGACGGACTGACCGCGGGCCATTCGACCAATGTCTCAGTGATTGCCCTGGCGATCGGCAGCGAACTGGGCTTCAGCAGCGAGGAGCTCGATCTGCTGCGCGTCGCCGCGGTGCTTCACGACTACGGCAAGATCGGCATCAGCGACAACGTGCTGAAGAAGGAAGGGCGGCTCGACGAAGAGGAATTCGACCACATGAAGTCGCACGCCAGCCTCAGCGAGGACATCCTGACGCGCATCCATTTCACCCGCAAGTATCGCAACGTGCCGATGATTGCCGCCTCCCATCACGAATGCCTCGACGGCAGCGGCTATCCGCGCGGCCTGAGAGGACAGGAGATTCCCTTCATGTCGAAGATCCTGACCGTGGCCGACGTGTTCGAGGCGCTGACCGCCGACCGCCATTACCGCAAGAAAATGAATACCGAGGAAGCCCTGGCGATACTCGATGCGGGCGCAGGCACGCGCTTCGACAGCCACGTAGTGGCCGCCTTGCGCCGTCATCTGGCCGCTGCGCAAACAATCCCCGAAAATTCCGGAGCGGCCGGCGCGCAATCCGCCGCGGGATGATCGCTGCGGACAGCCCCTTTTCCGCGCTGGGCAATACCCGCGACACGGGAGAAGTCGAGGCGCAGGTTGCCGGGATCGTCGGCGCGTTTGCGCCGGGCCACGACCTGACGCGGATTGCTGCGGCCTTTGGCCTGCTCGATCGCGCTTTCGACGGTGGTTTGCCGGGCTACCAGAAGCTCAAGACGCTGTACCACAATCGCAGCCATACCAACGAGGTGGTGCTGTGCACCGCACGCATGCTGCATGGCTTGCATCTGGCCGGCCAGGGGCTCGATGCCGATCACATCGACGCCGCGCTGATCGGCGCCCTGATGCACGATATCGGCTACCTGATGAGGGACGAGGAGGCCAGCGGCACCGGCGCGCAGTTCACCGACAGCCACGTGCTGCGCGGCGTCGAATTCGCGCGCGCCCATTTGGTCGATTTGCCGCCGGCCGTGCTCGATTCGACGGTCAAGGTGATCCTGCTGACCGACCACCGCAAGCATCCCGGCTGGGTCAAGTTCGATACCCTGCAGCAGCAGCGCGCCGCCTATGCCACGGCCACCGCCGACCTGATCGGCCAGATGGCCAATCGCGAATATCTCGAACGCGTGCTCCTGCTGTATTTCGAGTTCGAGGAAGCGCAGTTGGGCGGTTTCGCCGATATCCACGACCTGCTGGAAAAGACCACGGCCTTTTACCGCATGACCAAGGGCCGGCTCGACCAGGACCTGGACGGTCTTGCTACACATTTGATGCAGCATTTCAGCCAGCAGGTGGGCGCCGAGCGGAATTTCTACCAGGAATCGATCGATCGCAATCTCGACTATCTGGAGCGCGTGGTACGGATGGAAAGGCGCCACCGGCTGGAATCGCTGAAGCGCGGCGGCGTGGTCGAACAAGTGCTGGCGATGAAGGGCAGGGACTGACATGGAACGCATCACGATTTCTCTCGACGCCGAGCTCGCCGCCGAATTCGACCGGCTGATCGCCGAGCGCGGCTACCAGAACCGTTCCGAGGCGGTGCGCGACGTGCTGCGCGCGCATCTCGAACAGGCGCGGCAGACGCGCGGCGAGGCGACGCATTGCGTGGCCAACCTGTCCTACGTCTATAACCACCACGAACGCGACCTGGCCGAGCGCTTGACGGCCTTGCAGCACGGCCAGCACGATCTGACGGTGGCCACCCTGCATGCCCATCTCGACCACGAGAACTGCCTGGAAAGCGTCGTCCTGCGCGGGCCGACGGCGGCGGTGCGCAAGTTTTCCGATGCGCTGATCGCCGAGCGCGGCGTGCGCCACGGCCAGCTCAACCTGATCGACGTCGAGCTCGATGCGGGGCGCGAGCATCATCATGGCTACGCGCCGGCCGGGCGCAGCCACGGCCATGTCCATCTGAAGCCCAAGACCTGACGTGGTGACGCCGGATCACCTGGTACTCGCCGCGCGCGACCTGGACTCGGACGCCGCCTGGCTGGAGGATCGTCTCGGCGTCGCGCTGGCCGCGGGCGGCAAACACCCGCGCATGGGCACGCACAACCGGCTGCTGAGTCTGGGCCAGGGCTTCTACCTCGAACTGATCGCGATCGACCCGCAAGCCGCGCCGCCGGGCCGGCCGCGCTGGTTCGGGCTCGATCGCCTGGACTTGCCGGCGGACCGTCCACGCCTGATCCATTGGGTTGCGCGCAGCGACGACATCCTGCGCGACGCGGCCGCGAGCAGCGAACCCCTGGGCGAGCTATTGCCCATGGCGCGCGGCGACTATCGCTGGCGCATCAGCGTGCCGGCGGACGGCCATCTGCCGGGAGATGGCCTGGTGCCGACGCTGATCCAGTGGGATGTGCCCTTCCATCCGGCCGAACGCCTGCCCGATAGCGGCTGCCGCCTGATGAAACTGGAGGGCTTTCATCCGCAGCCGGCGCCGGTCAAGGCGACGCTGGCCGCACTGGGTCTCGCCGCGCGGCTGGATGTGCACGCCTGCGCGGCCGACGAGCCGGCGCAATTGGTCGCCTATCTGCGCACGCCGCGGGGCCTGGTCGAACTCGACTGAGAGCCTGAAGAGTCGGCGCTGGCGACACGGCGCATGGGGACATACCTGCGTCGCGCGCGGTATCTTCCTTAACGCTTATGGCAGCGCGAGCCATCCGCCGAGGATGAAACACGCGAAAAGCGGAATAACGGCCCGCCCCTCCCGTCCTTGTATGTTCTGCTTTTGAAGAACAAAAAATATCGCCCTTGACCGTGCGCGAATAAACCTAAAAACGGCAGTTACCCGATTCCATTCGCATGATGTGCGAGAAATCTGTGTGTTTGAGACGGCCCGATTCGGGCGATGGTCTGCTTGATATGGTC
>MHZX01000065.1:75957-95972 GCA_001828935.1 Rhodocyclales bacterium RIFCSPLOWO2_02_FULL_63_24 | reverse complement strand
ACACCGCGTGGCCGAAGGACAAGAGGCCGGTGTAGCCCAGCAGCAGGTTGAAGGCGCAGGCGAACAGGGAAAAGCACAGGACCTTCATCACCAGGATCGGGTAGATGAACATCGGCGCCAGCAGCAGCAGGCCCAGGCCGACGAGATAGGCGATGGTGACGCGCCGGCTCATTTCTCTCTCCCGAACAGGCCTGCCGGACGAATCATCAGCACCACCGCCATGATCATGAACACCACCGTGGAACTGGCCTCGGGCCAGAATACCTTGGTCATGCCCTCGATGATGCCCAAGCCCAGCCCCGTGACCACCGAGCCCAAAATCGAGCCCATGCCGCCGATCACCACCACGGCGAACACGATGATGATCAGGTTGGAACCCATCAGCGGCCCGACCTGCGAGGCCGGGGCCGCCAACACGCCGGCAAAACCCGCCAGGCCGACGCCGAAGCCGTAGGTCAGCATCACCATCAGCGGCACGTTGATGCCGAAGGCCTGGGTCAATTTCGGGTTTTCCGTGGCGGCGCGCAGGTAGGCGCCGAGCCGCGTCTTCTCGATCAGGTACCAGGTGGCGAGGCACACCGTCAAAGAGGCGACAACGATCCAGGCGCGATACTTGGGCAGGAACATGAAACCGAGATTGAAGGCCCCTGAAAACTCTTCGGGAATCGAGTAAGGCTGACCCGCCACACCGTAGAGGTCGCGGAACAGGCCTTCAATCATCAGCGCCAGGCCAAAGGTCAGCAGCAGGCCATAGAGATGGTCGAGCTTGTACAGCCACTGCAGCATCAGGCGTTCGATAATGATGCCGATCAGCCCGACGCTGATCGGCGCCATCACCAGCATCCACCAGTAGCCGATGCCCAGATACTCAAGACCCATCCACGCCAGCATGGCGCCGGCCATGTACAGGGCGCCATGGGCAAAATTGATGATGTTCAGCATGCCGAAGATCACGGCAAGACCCAGGCTCAAGACGGCATAGAAGGACCCGTTGACCAGGCCCAGCATCAGTTGGCCGAACAGGGCCTGGATCGGTACGCCGAAGATTTCGGTCATGCGAACATCACTCCCGCACTGCTATCCGCGACTTATTTCTTGACCGCGGGACAACGCGACAAGGCCATCGGCTGAAAAGCCTCGTCGCCGGGGATAACCTGCTTCACGTTGTAATAGTCCCACGGCTCCTTCGAATCGGCGGGCTTCTTGACTTCGACCAGGTACATGTCGTGCACCATGCGGCCGTCCTCGCGAATCTTGCCGCCCTTGGCGAAGGCGTCGTTGATCGGCGTCTCTTTCATCTTCTTCATGACCGCCGCCGTGTCGTCCGTCCCCGCCGCCTGCACGGCCTTCAGGTAATGCAGCACCGCCGAATAGGTGCCGGCCGGCAGCATGTTGGGCATTCCTTTGTGCTTGCTGAAGAAGCGCCGGCTGAATTCGCGCGTCTCGGCATTGAGGTTCCAGTAGAAGCCCTCGGTGAACATCATGCCCTGCGTGGTCGGCAGGCCCAGGGCATGAATGTCGACCACCGTGGTCAGCAGGCCGACCAGGGTCTGGTTCTTGGTGATGCCGAACTCGTTGGCGGCCTTGATCGAGTTGATGGTATCGCCGCCGGCATTGGCCAAACCGATAACCTTGGCCTTGGAGGCCTGCGCCTGGAGCAGGAAGGAGGAGAAGTCCGAGGCATTCAGCGGATGGCGAACGGCACCGAGCACCTTGCCGCCGCTGGCCTTCACCGCATCCATCGAGTCCTTTTCCAGCGAATGGCCGAAGGCATAGTCGGCGGTCAGGAAGAACCAGCTGTCCTTGCCCTGTTTGGTCACCACCTTGCCCGGACCATTGGCCAGCGCGTAGGTGTCATAGACGTAGTGCACCACGTTGTTCGGCGCGCAATCCTCGTTGGTCAGGCGCGTCGATGCGGCGCCGGTATTCAGCATGATCTTGTTCTTCTCGGTGGTGACCTTGGCCACGGCGATGGCCACACCGGAATTCAGCACATCGGTGACCATGTCCACGCCTTGCGTGTCATACCATTCGCGGACCTTGTTGGAACCCACGTCGGCCTTGTTCTGGTGATCGGCGGAAACCAGCTCGATCTTGAACTTGGGCTTGAACTTCGCCTTGAAATCCTCGATGGCCATCTCGGCCCCCAACACCGAGCCCTTGCCGCCCAGGGCGGAATACACCCCGGACATGTCGGTCAGTACGCCGATCTTGACCACGTCGCCGGAAATCTTTCCGGCGCCTTGAGCCAGTACGGAGTCCGCTACGGGTAGCAACAGCGAAGAAAGTGCCAGGGCCAGCAGTTTGCGTTTCATCATGGTGTCTCCTCCTAGGTAATTATTGACGGGTCCGAATGCTCAGACTCCGAGGTACTCCTGCAACAGATTCTGCTTTTCAGCGATTTCATTTTGCGCGATTTCGGCCACCGCCTGGCCGTGCTCGACAATGAACATGCGATCGGCCAGCGGCGCGGCAAAACGGAAGTTCTGCTCGACCAGAATGATCGTGTAATCGCGTTCCTTGAGCTTCCTGATGACCTCGCCCAGCTTCTGCACGATGACCGGCGCCAGCCCTTCCGAAATCTCGTCGAGCAGCAGCAGCCTGGCACCGGTGCGCAGAATACGCGCCATGGCCAGCATCTGCTGTTCGCCGCCGGACAGGCGCGTGCCCTGGCTATGGCGACGCTCCTTGAGATTGGGGAACATGTCGTAGAGTTCGTCGAGGCTCAAACCGCCGCTGCCGACCTGGGGCGGGAGCAACAGGTTCTCCTCGCAACTGAGGCTGGCATAGATGCCGCGCTCTTCGGGGCAGTAGCCGACGCCGAGTTGCGCGATGCGGTGCGAGGGCATATTGATCACCTCGCGCCCGTTGAGCATGATGGAACCGGTACGCCGACCGGTCAGGCCGAGAATCGCGCGCAGCGTGGTGGTGCGCCCGGCCCCGTTGCGACCCAGCAGCGAGATGCACTCGCCGCGCCGCACGGTGAAATCCATGCCGTGCAGCACATGCGATTCGCCATAGAAGGCATGCAGGTCCGAGACTCGGAGAAATTCCGTCGCGCTCATCTCAATGTCCCGCCGGCGAGGCCAGCTCGTCCACCTCGGTCCCCATGTAGGCCTCGATCACCAGCGGGTTGGCGGCGACTTCGGTATAAGGGCCTTCGGCCAGCACCGAGCCGCGGGCCAGCACGGTCAGGGTATCGGAAATTCCGGCGACCACCTTCATGTTGTGTTCGACCATGAGGATGGTCCGGTTGGCCGAAACCTGTTTGATCAGTTCCATGACCCGGTGCACGTCTTCGTGCCCCATGCCCTGGGTGGGTTCGTCGAGCAGCATGAGTTCGGGATCGAGCGCCAGCGTGGTGGCGATTTCCAGCGCGCGCTTGCGGCCGTAGGGCATTTCCACCGTTACCATATTGGCATAGCTTTCGAGTCCGACCGAGGTCAGCAATTCCATGGCACGATCATTGAGCTTGTCGAGGCTGCGGTCGGATTTCCAGAAATGAAAGCTGGTACCCAGCTTGCGCTGTAGGGCGATGCGCACGTTTTCCAGCACTGAAAGGTGCGGGAACACGGCGGAAATCTGGAAGGATCGCACGATGCCGCGCCGCGCGATCTTTTCCGGCGCTTCGCGGGTGATGTCAATGCCGTTGAAGCGTATCTCGCCGCGCGTCGGCTCAAGAAATTTGGTCAGCAGGTTGAAGCAGGTTGTCTTGCCGGCGCCGTTGGGACCGATCAGCGCATGAATGTGACCACGCCTGACTTTGAGGTCCACGCCATTGACCGCGACGAAGCCACGGAATTCCTTGACGAGACCAGTGGTCTCAAGAATGCAATCTTCGGCCATCAAGCTCTTTTCATGTGGTCAGGGCACCGACGATCGGCACCTCTGTCTCTGTTGCGGACGATTATGCGGTCGGCGTTCGGTTTGCGCAAGCCACTCGACGCAGAAAGCTGCGGCAGGCGGATTGGGACCCGCTCACCGCGGCCCGCGGGTTGCGCTAAACTGGGACGCGACACTTGGGAACAATGCCATGATCCGAGATTCCGCCAGATTGCTGCTCTGCATCGCAATCGCCTCTTTCGTCGCCGCTCCCGGAATGCCATCCAGGTAGCCTGGGAAGCGGACATGATACGAGCTCGCCTGTATTGGATGATCTGCGCAGTTCTTGCGCTCGCCGCAGGACCAGCCGCCTTCGCCCAACCCGTGATACCCGGGTCGACCGCTTTCTGCCTGTATGAGATTCCAGTCGATGAAACAGGCAAGCGACGCTGGGTCAACCTCGGGATCGTCCAGTACGTCGAGGCGACCCGCACCGAACTGAAGCTGTATTACGGCGGCGGCAGCTTTGGCAGCGGCCACGAGGCGAAAATCCAGGTCGCCAGCCTGGAAGAAGCCCAGGTCGTGCTAGAAAAGCTGCGCCAAGTGGCGGCCGCCTGCCGCTGACCGCCTCCGGCGGACGTAGCGCCGTGGCGCCGGCGCCGACTCCTGCAACAATTTCAACAGCCCTTCCACTCCGGTTTGCGCTTCTGCATGAAGGCGTCGATGCCCTCTGCCGCGTCGGCAGCCATCATGTTGCAGGCCATGGTCTCGCTCGCCAACTGATAGGCGCCGTCGAGCCCCATTTCGAGCTGCTTGTAGAACATCTGCTTGCCCATGCCAACCGCCACCGATGATTTGGCGCAGATCGAATCGGTCAGCTTTTTTACCTCCGCGTCCAGTTGCTCCAGAGGCACCACGCGATTGATCAGGCCGCGTCGCTGCGCCTCGGCCGCGTCGATGAAATCACCGGTCAACAGCATTTCCATGGCCTGCTTGCGACCCATGGCGCGCCCCAGCGCAACAGATGGCGTCGAGCAGAAGAGGCCGACATTGATGCCGGAAACCGCAAACCTGGCCCCTTCCGCGGCGACGGCCAGATCGCACATCGCCACCAGTTGGCAGCCGGCCGCCGTGGCGATGCCGTGAATCCGAGCAATCACCGGTTGCGGCATGTCGACGAGAGTCATCATCACCTTGCCGCACGCCTTGAACAGCGTCTGCATGTACGCCTTGCTGTGATTGGCGCGCATCTGCTTGAGATCGTGGCCGGCGCAGAACGCCTTGCCGGCGCCGGCAATCACCACGGCACGCACTGAAGCATCCCTGACGATGGCATCGAGCGCCGCCTGCAACTCGCCCAGCATTTCTTCCGACAGCGAATTGAACTGCGTCGGACGATTCAGCGTCAGGGTCGTCACGCCATCCCTATCCTCCCGCATCAGGATAGGCAATGTGGTGTCCGAGGTTTTTTCATGGGGTGCATTCATGGCGTGATCTCCTTGCCGTTCGCTGTATGGATGGGGTCATTTTGCCGCAGAGCGGCCCTGCAGCACCAGCTTGCGCTCTCCGCTGCCCCACAGCGGCAGGTCGCGCACGGCCTGCCAGGGCTCGACGAAACGCCGATAGTCCGGTGTCAAGAACAGGCCGGACTGACCGCTGGAATGCATCACGCTGGAATTGGCCGCATCATTCAGGTCGTAGATGGCGCGCAGGCTTGCCGCATGTTCGTTGAGATAGGGCTCGTCGCCCTTGAGGTGGTAGCGGGCGACGTTGACGGTGTAGTTGTCGCCTGCGGTGGCGACGCGAATCTCGAACCACGGGGCGAGCGCCTTGACCTTGGAGAACGGTCGATGTTCCGAACGCGACTGATGCTCCGCGCCCCACTGCCAGCGCGCAATCTCCGCGCCCTGCCGGCGTTGCAACTCGTCGAGCGCACGATCCAGCGAGCGGCCGATCAGGGCCGCACAGGTCTCGGTCGCCGGCGTCGCCTTGTCGTCGCACCACCAGGCATCGTTGCGCAGCAGAACTCCCTCCAGTCCGGCGCGAAAATCGCTGCGTCCCACTTGCCGCAGATAGGCATCGTCGCCGCCCATTTCATCGGCGAACACCGCCCGTGTCATTTCCCGCGCCCACGCGGCAAAAATCAGCGGTGCCGCGTCGGTGGCGCGCATCTCGCCATCGAAGGTCGCGAGCATCTGCAGCGCCGCGGCGCCCAACGCGTGCGTCGGCTTGGCCTGCCGCAGATAAGGCAACAGGCGCTGCGCGGCCAGCGACATGACATCGATCTGGATCTGGCGCAGACTCTCCTTGTCGTGCCTGGCTTTGCGTCCGAGCAAGGCCTCGATGCGCTGCTGGCGATAGGGCGCAGCCCATTCGCTGGTGATGAAATGCGGGTAGTCGGCGCTGGTGATACGGTGATTCGCAGTGGCGATCCAGCCGCGCGGCGGATTGATCTCGCGCGGCGTCAGGCCTGGATCGAGAAAGCCGGCCCAGTCGTAGCGGGAGTCCCAACCGGGCGCCGGCACCAGGCCACGGAGATCGTTGTCGGCACGGCGCAGCGGCACACGACCGGCAGCCACCATGCCGATAGCCCCGCCCACGTCGGCCACCACCATGTTCTGCATCGGCGCCTGGTGGTCTTCCGCGGCGTGGACGAACTCGGCGACCGATCCGGCGCGATTGATCGCCAGCCCCGCGGCGATGCTGCTGGCGTCGGCGTCGAGCGCAGTCCAACGCAAGGCCAGCGCGTAGGCCGGTGCGGCTGCGGATCCGGTAAGGCCGGCGACAACCGCCGTACCGGCATCCGTGATCACCGGTCCGTGCCGCGTGGCGCGCGTGGTCAAGCTGACGCCAGCCTGCCCCTTGACGCGAATGGTTTCGCTGAAGGATTGAAACGCCGCCCACCCTTCCGGCGTGCGATAGCGGGTTGCATCGTCGGGCTTGATCTGCTCCAGATAGACGTCCTGCACATCCGGGTTGGTGTTGGTGAAGCCCCAGGCGATGCGCTCGTTCTGCCCGAGCACCACCACCGGTAAGCCCGGCATGGTCGCTCCGGCGACCTTGAAGCCGGGTGCCTCCAGGCGCGCGAAATACCACAGTGCCGGCGCCGTCAGCTTGAGGTGCGGATCGTTGGCCAGCAATGGCTTGCCGGAGACGGTATGGCTGCCGGCAAGCACCCAGTTGTTGGAACCCACGCCATCGATGCCGGACTCGGGTGCATCCAGCAGCGCCTGCCTGCCGAGCTCCCCGCTGAGCTTCAGATCACGGTACAGCGCGGCATAGTCGCGTACCGGCAGCGGCTTCTCGCCCGGATAGGGAGGCAGCAATTGGTCGATGCGGGCCACGGGCAAGCTCATGGCAAGACGCATCCGCAACAGTTCGTTGTTCCAGTTCCCGCCGAGGTCCCAGGCCATCATGATGCCCCAGGCCAGCGTGTCCTCCGGCGTCCAGGGCTCGGGATCAAGGCCGAGGATGAGGAACTCCGGGGGACGTGCCCACAGGTGGTCGCCGATGAAGGCATTGATGCCCGCGGTGTAGGCCGAGACGGCAGCGCGCGCATCCGCATCCAGTTGCTTCCATTGTGCGCTGGCCGCGCGACGCACGCCAAGCGCGCGCAGAAACCTGTCGTTATCCACGGCGCCGGGGCCGAAGGCCTCGGCCAGTCTTCCGGCACCGATGCGGCGATGCGTTTCGAGTTGCCACAGACGATCCTGGGCATGGACGAAGCCCAGTCCGTAGAGC
The DNA here is from genome assembly GCA_001828935.1 of Rhodocyclales bacterium RIFCSPLOWO2_02_FULL_63_24. GTDB lineage: Bacteria > Pseudomonadota > Gammaproteobacteria > Burkholderiales > Rhodocyclaceae > Sulfuritalea. The sequence goes on along the minus strand of MHZX01000065.1, from coordinate 88,409 downwards.
ACCGCGTCGCGACTCGCGCCGCGCAAGGTCGGAATGCCGGCGGCGTCGCGTTCGATGGCAACCTCGCCGACAAGGCCGGCGACTTCAAGGCGGCCCTCGGTCACCGGCATCACTTTCTGCCACCAGGCCACGACGACGGCGGCCAGCGCGATCAGCAGCGCCAGCAGTGCGGCGGCAATGCGCGGCATCCAGACCATGGCTGTCGGTCCCTACTCGAAAGAGGCCGTCGACTTGGCCTTTTCGCGCAGGACGAACTTTTGGATCTTGCCTGTCGAGGTTTTCGGCAGCGGCTCGAAAATGAACTTTTTCGGCACCTTGAAGCGCGCCATGCGCTCCCTGCAGAACTCGGTCAACTCTTCCGCCGTCACGTTGGAGCCTTCGCGCAGTTCGATGAAGGCGCAAGGCACCTCGCCCCATTTCGGATCGGGCGCGGCGACCACGGCGGCTCCCATCACGGCGGGATGGCGATACAGGGTGTCCTCGACTTCGATCGACGAGATGTTCTCGCCACCGGAAATGATCACGTCCTTGCTGCGGTCCTTGATCTTGACGTAGCCATCGGGCTGCATCACCGCCAGATCGCCGGTGTGGTACCAGCCGCCGTGGAAGGCCTCGGCGGTCGCCGTCGGATTCTTCAGGTAGCCCTTCATCACGATGTTGCCGCGAAACATGATCTCGCCCATGGTCTGGTCGTCCCAGGGCACCGGCTGCATGGTTTCCGGGTCCATCACCGTGACCCCTTCCTGGCAGTGATAGCGCACACCCTGGCGGCCATTGAGGCGCACCTGTTCATCCAGCGGCAAGTCCAGCCACTCCTCGTGCTTGGCGCAGACAGCGGCCGGGCCGTAGGTTTCGGTCAGGCCATAGACATGGGTGATGTTGAAGCCGATCCTGCCCATGCCTTCGATCACCGCGGCCGGCGGCGGCGCAGCGGCCACCAGCGCCGAGACCTGGTGGTTGATGCCTTCGCGCCACTCGGCCGGAGCGTTGACCAGCATCGAATGCACGATGGGCGCACCGCAGTAATGGCTGACCTTGTGTTCCCGGATCGCGTCCAGGATCAGTTTCGCATCGACGCGGCGCAAGCAGACGTTGGTGCCGGAATTGGCCGCCACGGTCCACGGAAAGCACCAACCGTTGCAATGGAACATCGGCAGCGTCCACAGATAGATCGATTGCGGCGGCATGCCCCAGGAAACGATGTTGGACAAGGCATTGAGATAGGCGCCGCGATGATGGTAGACCACGCCCTTGGGGTTGCCCGTGGTGCCCGAGGTGTAGTTGAGCGAGATTGCATCCCACTCGTCGGCCGGCGTTTGCCACGCATAGTCGGCACGGCCACCGGCCAGCAGAGCCTCGTAGTCGATGCTGCCAAGGCGTTCGCCGGGGCCGGTGTACTCGGGATCGTCGACGTCGATGACGAGGATTTCGCGTCCGAGCCCGGCCAGCGCCTTCTTCACCATGGGCGAATACTCGCGATCGGTGATCAGGACCTTGGCTTCGCCGTGATTGAGCATGAAGCTGATCGACTCGGCATCGAGGCGGGTGTTCAGCGTATTGAGCACGGCACCGCACATCGGCACGCCGAAATGGCACTCGAACATTTCCGGCGTGTTGTTGAGCATCACCGCCACCGTATCGCCAGCGCCGACTCTGTGCATGGCCAGCGCAGACGCCAGCCGCCGGCTGCGCTGGTAGGCCTCGCGCCAGGTGTAGCGGCGCCGGCCATGGATCGTCGCCAGGCGCTCGGGATAGATGTAGGCCGAACGCTCGATAAAAGTGAGCGGCGTCAACGGAGCATAGTTAGCCGCATTCTTGTCCAGTCCAGTCGCATAAGGATTGCTCATGGGTTCCCCCTCAGTTGTTACGGCAACGATCGACAATAGCAGGCTTCTCGCGCGCAATTTCGCCCAACCAGCCGCCCAGATCGTCGCTCAGCGTCTGCACTGCATCGCGCGCCGCCAACGCACCGCCACGGGCATCCGGCGTCGGCGTCGGCTTGCGGATCGGGAATGCCCGTTTGCTCAATATCTCGGTCCCGCGGAACGGGGTCAGCACGGCGCGCACGTCGAGGATCGTCGCGCTGTGTTGCGGATCGTCGAAGCGCTGCTCCAACTCGTCCAGGACGAGATGCAGGCGGCAGCCGGCGCCGCTTAAATCCGACTGACCGAAAATCACGCGCCGTCGCAGCAAAGCCTCCAGCAGCTCGGCGGGCGGCGCTGCCCAGCGACTTTGGGCATAGCTCTGGCGCCGCAGGGGCTCGGCATAGGCGAGACGGAAATGCATGATGGGCCCGGAAAGCCACGATGCGGCTTGCACATTGAGCGTCGCAAGGGGAATGCGCGACCCTGACCAGGCGCCAGCCAGACTGCCGAAATCGTAGCGCGCCAACTCCATGGTCCGCACATTGCCGCCACATGCCGCCAACAACAAGCCGCCAAGCATCGAGACCAGCCACTTCATCATTGCACTCCTCCTAGCTTTGCCGGCGCCGAAAAGCCGGCCTCGCCGGGACCGGGCGCTGCCTGGCCGCGACCGAAAATCAGCATCTGCGGATTGGTTTCAAGACCGTCCAGAACGCGCGACAGCTGCCGCGAATTGGTCGCCAACTCGCGCATCAGCGCATTGGCCCGTGGCAGCATGGCGGTGGTCAACTCATCGCCGGCGCTGCCCGTAAGATTGTCGAAGCGACGCGAAAGAACATTCATCGACTTCACCAGCTCCCGCATTTCGGCGGTCAGCGGCGCACTCTCGCCGGCCGTCCTTTCGACATGAACCAGTATCTGCCGCAAGCTGCGCATGTTGCTTTCGGACAGCACCCCGCGAATCGACGCCAGCAAGGCCGGCATCTCGCGCAGGCCGTCGGACGCCACGGCGACATTCTCCAGCGTGCGCGAAAGATTCTGCACATTTTTGTCGTCCAGCAACTTGCCTAACCGCTGGCTTGCAGCGCTGATCTGGATAAGGATATCGCCCGCCTTCTCGCCCAAGGTATCGAACACCGTCGGCCTCAGCGCGATGCGCGGCGGCTCGTCGTTCTCGCCCATCAGCGGCTCGCTGGAAGACCCGTCGTCCTCGATCTGCACATAAGCCAAGCCGGTAACGCCCTGATAGCCCAGCTGTGCGGTGCTTCCCCGCGTCAGCTTGAAGCGGCTGTCGATGTTGACCCGCACCAGGATCAGGCGCGGATCCGCTTCATCCGGCTCGATGCTTTCCACCTTGCCGGCGCGAATGCCGCGATAGCGCACCTGCGCCTGGACGTTGAGTCCGGTGACGTTGCGCCGTGTTTCGAGAACGTAGGTCGCCGAAGCATCGCGGCTCTGTCCCAGCCACCACATGGCAACGGCCGCAGCGATGCCGAGCAGGATGGTGAAGATGCCGGCGGCCAATGCATGAGATCGATTTTCCATGGTTTGGCGCTTTCAGTGCGGTGCGGCGGCGAGTCCGGAATTGTGCAAGGCCCGCACGCTCCGCTCGGAAAGGAAGAAATTGTGTATAAAAGGATGATCGATGTGCATGATTTCCTCTGTCGTGCCATAGGCCAGGATGCGGTGCTCGGCCAGCACTGCAACCCGGGTCGAGAGCGCGGCCAGCGTGTCGAGGTCATGCGTGACCAGCATCACGGTCAGGCCGAGCTCTTCGCCCAGCATCCGAATCAGGCGGACGAAGCTGTCGGACCGATCGGGATCGAGCCCGGCGGTCGGCTCATCAAGCAGCAGCAGTTCCGGTTCCAATGCCAGCGCACGCGCCAGGGCGACGCGCTTGACCATGCCGCCTGAGAGTTCGGCAGGCATCAGCTTGCCATGACGCGGCAGCAATTCAACCATGGACAGCTTGAGCATCACCAGATCGTGGATCGCGTCCGCATCGTAACGTTTCAATTCACGCAAGGGAAAGGCGATGTTGTCATAGACGTTGAACGCCGAAAACAGCGCTCCATGCTGGAACAGCACGCCAAAGCGCTGCCGCAGCATGCGCTCGCGCGCCACTCCGCCGCCAAACAAGGGTTCGCCGAAGATTTCGATGCTGCCGCCGTTCGGCGTCAGTAAACCGACCACCATGCGCAGCAGTGTCGTCTTGCCGCTACCGGAACCACCCACCAGCGAGACCAGTTCGCCGCGCTGAATTTCGAGATTGAGTCCCTTATGAATCCACGCCTCGCCGAAGCGGGTGGAGAGGTCGCGAATGCGGATGGCAGGTGCAGTCATGGCCTTACGCGGATCCCGGCAAACCTATGCTGCGCGTGGCAACGGCAAACATCGCGTCGATCACGATGACCACCGTGATCGCCGTGACCACCGAGGCCGTCGTGTTGCTCGACAGACTTTCCGTATTGGGTCGCACCCGCAGCCCGAAGTGGCAGGCCACCAGGGCGATGAACATGCCGAATATCGCGCCCTTGGCCAGGCCGATCCACAGGTTGGCCACCGGCACCACGCGCGGCAAGGTCTGGAAGAAGAAGCCATAGGAGATATCTAGCTGCAACTGGGCCGAGACCATGCCGCCGATCAGGGCGATCGCGGTGCTCCACAAAACCAGCAGGGGCAAGGCGACGGTCAATGCCACCACTTTTGGGAATACCAACCGCAAGCCGCGCGACACGCCCATCGTCGCCAGCGCGTCGATTTCCTCGGTAACGCGCATCACGCCCAGTTGCGCCGTCATCGCCGAGCCGGAACGCCCCGCCACCAGGATCGCCACGAGAACCGGCCCGAGTTCACGAACCAGGCCCAGGCCGATGATATTCACGATGAAGATGTCCGCCCCGAACTGCTTCAGCTGCAAGGCCGACAGGTAGGAAAGCACGACGCCGATGAGAAACCCGACCAGCGCGGTAACCGGCATCGCGCGCACCCCGCTCTTGTAGAGGTTGGCCGAAATTTCCCGTCGCGGCAGGTCGACGGGATACCGCAGGACATGCGCCAGATTCAAGCCGAATTGCCCGACCAGCGCCACGAAATCGCCGAGATGGCGACCAATGCCGATCGTCGCCGCGCCGATCACCATCGCACCATGCAAAGGCGAAATCGGCACCATCGCCGCCCGCGGCTCGTGATCGGCGGTATCGATGCGTTCGAAGACCCGCCGATGTTCCGGCCGAATCGACAAGCGGGCGGGCCAGGCTCGTTTCCAGGCGCGCCACAGCAATACGGCGCCGGCGCTGTCGATTGCCTCAAGTTCGAGGCAGTCCCAACTGCCGGCCAAATCAGAAACGCGACCCAGTTCCTTCGACAACACGGCTGCGAGCCGGGAGGTGGTCGCCAACGTCCAGCGCCCCGAAAGCCTGACAACCTGTCCGCCTTCGCGAACGATCACTTCAATGCGCGCGGCGGACATCGGGCGAGTGCTGGCGTTGGCAATATGAGGAGGATTGATTATAGCCACGCCCCGTGCGGCGATATCAGGCCTCGCGCTGGATCCTCAGTTCGCCGCCAATGCCTTCCCATTGATGCGTTTCATCCTCCAGCGCCGCCGCTGTGAGCGGCAAGGCATCCAGTCCCAACGCCCCCAGCTTGAGCTGGAAACCGCTACGGGTGAACGCGACAGAGCGCTGCGGCAACGGCTGGTCATCGCGCGACCGGTGCAGCAAGACGGCTGTTCTCAGGCAAAAGATCAGCGTCCATTCCGGCGCCTCGCCGCGCAAGGGCTGGGCTCGTTCCAGCTTGCCGCGATGAGCCAGCACCAGCCGCGACAGACGCGCCTGGTCCCGCCGCGAAAATCCGGGCATGTCGGCGTTGGCAATGATGTAGGCGCTGTGCTTGTGATAGCTCGAGTGCGCCACTGAAATCCCAAGCTCATGCAAACGGGCGGCCCAGACCAGGAACTGCGCGTCTGCATGCCCTTCCTCCTGGCTGGCGGGAACCAGCTGGTTGAGCAGAGCCAGCGCAGTATGGGCGACCCGCGCCGCCTGGCGCCGATCGACCGCATAACGCTGCATGAAACTATTCACCGTCGCTTCGCGCAGATCATCGTGGTGAAAGCGGCCCAGCTGGTCGTAAAGCACGCCGAGACGCAGCGCCCCCTCCGAGAACGCCATGCGTTCCAGTCCGAACTCCTTGAATACCGCGGACATGATGGCCAGGCCGCCGGGCAACACCGGAATCCGATCGGCGCGCAGCCCCTGCAACCGCATGCGCGAGACCTCGCCCGCATGCAGCAACTCGCTGCGCAGCTTTTCGAGTCCCTCGCGGGTCAAGCCATGATCGGAAAAGCCGTTGAGCTCCAGCAAATCGACGATGGCCTTGGCCGTGCCGGATGAACCTATCGCCTCGTCCCAGCCTGTTTCACGATAGGCGTGCACGATGGTCTGCAACTCGCGCCGCGCGGCAAGTTCCGCCTCTTTGAAGGCTCGCTTGTCGACACGCCCGTCGGGAAAGAAGCGCAGACTGAAACTGACACAGCCCATGTACAGCGATTCGAGCCGGATCGGATCGATGTTCTGGCCGATGATGAATTCGGTCGACCCGCCGCCGATATCGACAACCAATTGCCGCGTTTGCGGATTGGCCAAGGTGTGGGCAACGCCGAGATAAATCAGGCGCGCCTCTTCACGTCCGGCAATCACTTCAATCGAGAACCCCAGCGCCACTTCGGCCTTCTCCAGAAACTGGTCGGCGTTTTTCGCTACACGCAAGGTATTGGTCGCTACGGCACGCACCGCGCCCTGATCGAAATCCCGCAGCCGCTCGGCAAACCGTGCCAAGGCCTGGACGCCGCGCAGCTGGGCCGCCGTATCGAGTCGCTTGTCGGGAGTCAAGCCGGCGGCAAGCCTTACCGGCTCCTTGAGCCCGTCCAGGGGATAGATCTGGCTGGCCACAATCCGCCCCACTTGCAAGCGAAAGCTGTTGGAGCCGAGATCGACCGCGGCGATCAATTCATAAGCCATTGGGCGATTCTACCTCCTGCTCCGGGTTTGACTCGCGTCATCCCGCGGTAACAAAACTGACACATAATGATGCGATTCGAATTGCCTGAAAGCCGTCATGCCGTCATCGCGCCAATTTCCCAGCGAACACTTCCTCAACCGCGAACTGTCCTTGCTCGCCTTCAACCGACGCGTTCTCGCCCAGGCCGCCGACAATCGGGTGCCCTTGCTGGAGCGCCTGCGTTTTCTGTGCATCGTATCTTCCAATCTCGACGAGTTCTTTGAAATTCGCGTCGCCGGCCTCAAGGAACAGATCAAGCTGGGAAGCCATGCCGCTGGCGCCGACGGCATGCCACCGCTGGAGGTTTTTCGCCGGGTCAGGGATCAGGCCCATGAACTGATCGCCGAACAGTACGCCCTGCTCAATGACGTCATCCTGCCGGCGCTGGAAAAGGAAGGCATCGCATTCTTCCGCCGCAGCCTTTGGAGCGACGCCCAGCGCGCCTGGATAAGAGACTTCTTCTTTGCCGAAGTGATGCCGGTACTGACACCGATCGGACTCGATCCCTCGCACCCGTTCCCGAGAGTGCTGAACAAGAGCCTCAACTTCGCCGTTGAACTGGAAGGAACCGACGCCTTTGGTCGCAGTTCGGGCGCCGCCATCGTTCAAGCGCCACGCGCACTGCCGCGTGTGATTCAGCTCCCCAAGGAGCTTTGCGGCGTTGACTACGGCTTTGTCTTTCTGTCGTCGGTGCTCCATGCCTACGTCAGCGAACTGTTCGCCGGCATGAATGTACTCGGCTGCTATCAGTTCCGCGTGACGCGCAACTCGGATTTGTTCGTCGATGACGAAGAAGTAAAGAACCTGCGCATCGCCCTGCAAGGTGAATTGCCGCAGCGCCACTTCGGCGACGCAGTGCGACTGGAAGTCGCCGACAATTGCTCGGAGACCATGACCGACTTCCTCTTGCAGCAGTTCGGCCTGGAGCGCGACGATCTCTATCGCGTGCCGGGCATCGTCAATCTGGTGCGCCTGAATTCGGTACCCGATCAGGTGGATCGCCCCGATCTCATGTACGCCTCCTTCCAGCCGGGCCTGCCCAAGGTGCTGACCAAACGCTACGACATCTTTGCCAGCATCCGCAAGCACGACATTCTGATGCATCACCCGTTCCAATCCTTCAACCCGGTAATCCAGCTCCTGCAACAAGCGGCGGACGACCCGCAAGTGGTGGCGATCAAGATGACCGTGTATCGCACCGGAACCGACTCGGTCCTCATGGAACACCTGCTGCGCGCCGCCGAGAAGGGCAAGGAAGTCACGGTAGTCGTCGAATTGATGGCGCGCTTCGACGAGGAGGCAAACCTTTCCATCGCTTCGCGCCTGGAACAGGTCGGGGCCCACGTGGTCTACGGCGTGGTCGGCTACAAAACCCACGCCAAGATGCTGATGGTATTGCGGCGCGAGGATCACGGCTATAGCCGCTACATCCACCTCGGCACCGGCAACTACCACCCGCGCACGACGCGTTTCTATACCGACTTCGGGCTGCTGACAGCGAATCCGGAAATCGGCGAAGACGTCAATGAAGTCTTCAAGCAGCTAACCGGCCTTGGCAAGGCGACCGCACTGAAACACCTGTGGCAGGCGCCCTTCTCGCTCCACCCGAAGATGCTGGGCGCAATCCGCGCCGAAACCGAGGCAGCCCGCGCCGGTAGGCCGGCGCGCATCATTGCCAAGATGAATTCCCTGCTCGAGGCCGAAATCATCGAAGCCTTGTATGAAGCCAGCGCGGCCGGGGTCACCATAGACCTCATCGTTCGCGGCGTCTGCTCGCTGCGCCCGGGAGTGAAGGGCCTTTCCGAAAACATCCGGGTGCGCTCTGTGATCGGGCGCTTCCTTGAACATCACCGCATCTTCTATTTCCACGCCGATGGCAAGCGAAACATCTATCTTTCCAGCGCCGACTGGATGGAACGCAACTTCTTCCGCCGCATTGAAATCAGCTTCCCGGTGCTGGAGCCGAAACTTAAGCAGCGGGTGCTGAGGGAAGGACTCAAGCCCTATCTGGCCGACAACAGTCAGGCCTGGGAAATGAACGGCAACGGTGAATACCGGATCAAGCCAACGAAGCGCGCCCGCATCTGCGCCCAGGAACTCCTGCTGGCGGACATGCGGGTGGGCGCCATCAACGTAGCGTAAAGCGTGTCAGAGCATTCGCCATGCCCTCGGCCATGTCGGCGCCGAACTGCTTGGCAAATTTCTCGGCAAGATTCTGCCTGACGCTGAAATCGCGTACCTCGCTAGCCTTGAAGACGTCGCGCGCGACGCTGTCAACGGTGCCGTAGCCATCGGCCAGTCCCAGTTCGATGCTCTTCGCGCCACTCCACATGAGGCCGGAAAACATCTCGGGAGTCTCCTTGAGCCGCGTGCCGCGACCTTTTCTCACCACCTCGATGAACTGCTGGTGAATTTCGTCCAGCATTTGCTTGGCATGATCCTTGTGATGTTCGTTCTGCGGCGAGAACGGATCGAGAAAGCCCTTGCTCTCGCCAGCCGTTAACAGTCTCCGCTCGACGCCCAGCTTTTCCATGGTTCCGGTAAACCCGAAGCCGTCCATCAGCACACCAATCGAGCCAACGATACTGGCCTTGTCTACATAAATCTTGTCCGCCGCCGCCGCGACGTAATAGCCGCCGGACGCGCAGACATCCTCCACCACGACATGCAACGGAATGGCTGGATGTGCGGCGCGCAAACGCCTTATTTCGTCGTTGATGATTCCCGACTGGACCGGACTGCCTCCCGGACTGTTGATGCGCAGGATCACACCCGCCGTATGCTTGTCCTCGAAAGCCGCCTGCAGGCCGCTGATGACATGTTCGGCATTGGCATCCCCCTTGGCCTTGATGACGCCGTTCAGATTCACCAGCGCGGTGAATTTGGCACCGTCTGCCAGTTTGTCCGCTTGCCCCCAGTCCACCAATAAACCGAGAACCAACGCCAGATAGCCAAAGCCCAGCAGTTTGAAAAAGATGCCCCAGCGGCGGCCACGTCGCTGCTCGGCAAGAGCTTCAAGCGCGAGCTTCTCCAACACCTTGCGTTCCCACTGCGTTTCGTTGCTATCCGACACTTTCCTTACCTTCCTCTATCAAGAAAACTCCCCCGTCCCGTTCGACTACGGACAAGGCCACAAGTCCTTTGCCATTACAGCGCCCGCCAAGACAACGCCCAGATTCAGGAGCGTAAAGTGCGCCATGGGTAGCGCAAATTAAGTATAAGCCTGAATAATCGAAGAACTCGCCCTGCTGCCAGTCCATTTCGACGGGTACGTGGGTGCACCGGTTCAAATAGGCGTGCACCCGCCCACGAAACCGCACCACGAAAGCCGGTTCGCTGGTGCCGTACCGATCCACGGAGAAACGTACGCCGCGCCCGCCGTCGAGCAACTGGTCGCTGGCGCAGATCAGGCGTTGCTTCAAGCTTGCTGTCGGAGCCACGCCGCCAATTCCGACACATTGGCCGCACAGAAAAGAGGGACTTCCATCTCCAAAGTTTCTCGCGGATGCGCACCATAAGCCACCCCCAGCGCCGCCACACCCGCATTTCTTGCCATCAGCAAATCATGGGTGGTGTCGCCGATCATCAGCGTCTCCCCCGGCTCGACGCCAAACTCGTTCATCAGTTCTTCGAGCATTTGCGGATGCGGCTTGGAATGGCACTCGTCGGCGCAACGCGAGGCATGGAAGCGCGGGCCCAGGCCGCTGACCTCGAAAGCCCGATCCAGCCCCTTGCGAGTCTTGCCTGTCGCCACCGCCAGATAATGGCCTGCGGCGGTCAGTTCATCGATCAGTTCCACGGCACCATCAAACAGCAACAGTTCATGATCCCGTAACAGGTAGTGGTGGCGATAGCGCTCTGCCACGGCTGGGTAGCGCTCGCTCGGCAAATCGGGCAGGGCATGGCGCAGTGCGTCGATCAGGCCCAGGCCGATGATATGACTCGCCCGCTCGTCGGAGGGCGGCTCGATATCGAGATCCCGCGCCGCCGCCTGAATGCTGCTCACGATGGCGCGGGTCGAATCCATCAGAGTTCCGTCCCAATCGAATACGATCAATTCAAAACGCTTTGCCATAATCCCTTTTTTCGTTTCTATCCAGCTTTTCAGTAAAGCTGCGCAATTCCGCGGGCAGCGGTGATTCGAGTTGCAGAGGCGCACCCGAGAGCGGGTGCGGCAGCGCAAGTTTTGCCGCATGCAGGAACATGCGTCTGAGTCCGGCTTTCTGCAAGTCCTTGTTCAAAGAAAAATCGCCATACTTGTCGTCGCCGGCGAGCGGGAACCCCAAATGCGACAAATGAACACGAATCTGGTGGGTGCGCCCGGTTTTTAGCTCCACTTCCACCAGGCTGAAGTTCTCCCAGCGCGCCACCAGTCGCACGATCGAATGCGATGGCTTGCCCTCGGGCTGAACGCTGACCCGGCGCTCACCCTCCGCGGTCAGATACTTGTGCAAGGGCAGGCGCACGTGCTGCAATTCGTTGCGCCAGCGCCCCTTGACCAGCGCCAGATAGCGCTTACTGATACCGCCGCCGCGAAACATGTCATGCAGTTTGGTCAAGGCCATGCGCTTCTTGGCCACGATCAGGAGGCCAGAAGTATCCCGGTCAAGCCTATGGGCGAGTTCAAGAAACTTTGCCGCAGGCCGCGCGCGGCGCAACTGCTCGATTACCCCGAATGAAACGCCGCTGCCGCCATGCACCGCGACGCCGGCTGGCTTATCCACCACGATAAGCGATTCATCTTCAAAGGAAATATCGAAATCACGGGCCGGTACGGCCGCTTGCGGCGGCCGTTCGGCGGTACGCATGGGCGGAATTCGCAATCGGTCACCCACCTGCAGCCGATACTCCGCCGCGATCCGCCCCTTGTTAACCCGTACTTCACCGCTACGCAGAATGCGATAGATATGGCTCTTCGGTACTCCCTTGGCGATCCGCAGCAGGAAGTTGTCGACGCGCTGGCCTTCAGCCTCCTCGCCGACCTCAAGCCACGTAACCGAATCTTTGCTTAAGTCCTTCATTTGCAATATACTGAGTACTTGGTTAGCCATCCCGTGACGGTGTGCCCGGCGGCCCGAAGTGGCGTCGGTGGCACGGTTCCCAGAATGTTGTTGCCGCCAGTGCAACGTCGCTTGACAGCGATCAGATGCATTGAGGCGATAAGGGCGCGCAAGCAACAGAAGACAGCCGCCGGACTTTACAACTCCGACCGGTAGCGCGACCAGCCAACCACAGGGTGTTTCGCTCGCCCGAAAGAGCGATACTACTTGATTGCGCGCACTACACGCACAGATTTGGGCACAGATTGCCGGACGTTGATCTAGAGTCAGCGTCCGCCTTACCGAAGACAAGTCATCAACCCCGTTTGCCACGCTAAATCTTAGGCACCATGAACCTGCCAAACCAACCGCAAACCCGAGGCACACCGCCCGCGTCCTGACGCCCGCAGTGTGCGACTTGTCGTGCCCGCCTGGCTTGAATGCGCGCGGGAGCACACATGAAACGCATGCTTTTCAATGCGACGCA
>MHZX01000065.1:57625-75944 GCA_001828935.1 Rhodocyclales bacterium RIFCSPLOWO2_02_FULL_63_24 | reverse complement strand
AGGCTGAGGAACTCCGCGTCGCGATCGTCGATGGTCAGAAACTGATTGACCTCGACATCGAATCAGCCAACAAGGAACAACGCAAGAGCAACATCTACAAGGCCGTAATCACCCGCATCGAGCCTAGCCTCGAAGCCGCCTTCGTGGACTATGGCGCGGAGCGCCATGGCTTCCTGCCGTTCAAGGAAATTTCCCGTACGTATTTCAAGCCTGGCGTCGATGCCGGCAAGGCGCGCATTCAGGATGTCCTCAGTAACGGCCAGGAATTGATCGTCCAGGTCGAAAAGGACGAGCGCGGCAACAAGGGCGCGGCGCTGACCACCTACGTCTCGCTGGCCGGCCGCTACCTGGTGCTGATGCCTAACAATCCCCGTGGCGGCGGCGTATCGCGCCGGGTCGAAGGCGATGACCGGCAGGAACTGCGCGAAATCATGGACCAACTGGTGGTTCCCAATGGCACCAGCCTGATCGCGCGCACTGCGGGCATCGGTCGTAGCCTGGAAGAACTGCAGTGGGATCTCAACTACCTATTGCAACTGTGGAACGCCATCGACGGCGCCTCCAAGGCGCAAAGCGGCGCCTTCCTCATCTATCAGGAATCCAGCCTGGTGATCCGAGCCATTCGCGATTACTTCCATGCCGAGATCGGCGAAATCCTGATCGACACCGACGACATCTTCGAACAGGCGCAGCAGTTCATGGCGCATGTAATGCCCGGCACCGTGAATCGCGTCAAGCGCTATCACGATGACGTGCCCCTGTTCTCGCGCTTCCAGATCGAACACCAGATCGAATCGGCTTACTCGCGTCAGGTCACCCTGCCCTCGGGCGGCGCCATCGTCATCGACCATACCGAAGCGCTGGTGTCGGTCGACGTCAACTCGGGACGTGCTACCAAAGGCAGCGACATCGAGGAAACGGCATTCCGCACCAACTGCGAAGCCGCCGACGAAATCGCCCGCCAACTGCGCCTGCGCGACCTCGGCGGCCTGATCGTGATCGACTTCATCGACATGGAATCGGCCAAAAACCAGCGCGAAGTCGAGAACCGTCTGCGCGATGCCCTGCGTCACGACCGTGCACGGGTCCAGACTGGCAAGATCAGCCGTTTCGGCCTGCTCGAACTCTCGCGCCAGCGCCTGCGTCCGGCACTCGCCGAAACCAGCTACATCACCTGCCCTCGTTGCACCGGTACCGGCCACATCCGCAGCACCGAGTCGGCCGCGCTGCATATTCTGCGCATCCTTGAAGAGGAGGCCATGAAGGAGAATACCGGCGCCCTGCACTGCCAGGTTCCGGTCGATGTCGGCACCTTCCTGCTCAACGAAAAACGCGTCGACATCTCCCGTATCGAGATGCGCCATCGCGTCAATCTGGTGATCGTGCCCAACCGCCACCTGGAGACGCCCGCGCATGAAATCGTTCGCTTGCGTCACGATCAGTTGAATGCCGAGGGGATTGTTCTCGCCAGCTATCAGATGGCGGAAAAACCGGTTGAAGAAGCCTACCAGCCCCCGTCTGCGCAAGCTGACGCCAAGCCCGCCAGAATCGAAGCCGCAGTGAAAGGCATCACCCCCGATCAACCGGCGCCGATCGTCGAACCCAAGGTCGCGCAGCCTGTCACCCAGCCAAAAGTTTCCAGCGAAAGCGGTTTCTTCGCCAAGATCGTCTCGTTCTTTACGGGCGAGAAAAAGGTCGAGGCGCCTGCCGCGAGCGAAGGAAAAACCGACAAGCCCGCGCGCCGCGAAGGCGGACGCGACCGCAACCGCGATGGCAACCGCGAAGGAAGTCGTGGTGGCCGCGACCGCGGCAATCGCCGCGACGGGCGCGATGGTGGCGAACGTAAGGAAAGAAGCGAGCAGCCGCGTCCTCAGGGAAAACGCGACGAAACGCAAGGCGAAACCGGCAACCGCCGTCCGCGTGAGGCACGCAATGAACCACGCGAACCGAAAGAACCGCGCGAGCCCAGAGAAGCGCGCGAACCGCGTCCGCCGCGCGAGCCGAAAGAGCCCCGGGAGCCACGCCAGCCGCGCGGCGAATCGAATGCAGCACCAAGCGCCGTGTCACCCGCGCCGACTCTTACCAACGACAACGTTCAAGTCCCCAATCAGGATGGCGAAGCCCGCAGCGGACGCAGAAGTCGTGGCCGCGGTCGTGGCCGTGGTCGTGGCGAGGAAGGTGGCAGCAGCGAAGTTTCAGCAGCGCCTCAGCTTGCCGAGATGATTCCTGCCAGCACGGAAGTGACGCCAAGCGCGATTCCCTCGGCCAGCGACGCGCCGGCCGCGCCGGTGCCCGTCGTAGCCGCGACGCTTCCGATTGCAGTTGCCATCCCCGCGCCGACTCCCGTTGTGGTCGCCGAGCCTGCCGCGAGCGCTGCCCCGGATGTTGTCGTCAGCCCCACCGTGGAGCCTGTTCCGGCCCCCGCCGCGGCGCCTGCTCCAGTTGTTGCAGTCGAAGTGGCACCGGTACCCCAGGCGGCTTCGGTTCCGACGCCGCCCCCGGTGGCCGATCCCATCATCGTCCCGCCAGCGCTGAACCCGGCGCCAGTTGATCTAACGGGGTCGCTGCAGCAGGCCGGCCTCGTCATGATCGAAACCAGCAGCAGCGCTCCGCGTCCTGCGGCGACCTTCGAGCCGCCGCAACCGCTTGGCCGCAAGCCGAAACCCGCCGCGGTAATCGCCAACGAGCCGCTGCAAATGGTGGAAACCAAGAACAGCTGACACTGACATCGGCAACAAGCAACGGGCGCCCTACCTCGGTACGGCGCCCGTTGTTCCTTATGCCCCGTGTGGAACGCCGGGGAAGGAATCCCGGTGGCGGGTGGTGAGGCGGCGGATCAACTCGATCGCCGCATCCTCGACCAGATCGAGCACCAGTTCAAACCCTTGCGCGTCGCCATAGTAGGGATCGGGAACTTCATCGTGGTCGAAGCGTTCGCTGTAATCGAGCAATAGCCCCAACTTGTGCAGATGGGGCCGTGGGCAGGCGCGCCGCAGAAACTCCAGATGCTCGCCGTCCATCGCCAGCAGCAAGTCGAAGCGGATGAAGTCGAACTCGGTCACTCGCCGCGCCCGCAAGGACGACAAATCGTAACCGCGCCGCCTGGCAGCCGCGATCGTGCGTGGATCAGGAGGATCGCCGACGTGGTAGCCATGGGTGCCAGCCGAATCGAATTCGAACAGATGCGCGGCATTGAGCTTGTGCGCCAACCCACGCGCTACGCCTTCGGCCGTGGGCGACCGGCAAATATTCCCGGTACAGACGAAAAGAATCTTGTGCGGCATCAGGCGGCATCCCCCGGCGCGTCATGCGCTTCGCCGCCGAAGGCAAGGTGCTTGATACGGAACAACTCGTCGCGCGCTGCCGCCGCTTCCTCGAATTCCAGGTTCTTCGCATGCTCCTGCATAGCCTTCTCCAGCCGTTTGATTTCGCGCGAAAGAGTCTTCTCGCTCATCACTTCGTAACGCGCCGCTTCCTGCGCCGCCTTGAGGTCTCGCACCGCGATTTCCGAATCGTACACGCCATCGATCATGTCCTTGATGCGTTTCTTGACGCCGATCGGCGTGATGCCCATGGCTTCGTTGTGCACCAGTTGCTTGGCCCGGCGGCGCGCGGTTTCGCCCATCGCGCGCTGCATCGAATCGGTGATCCGATCGGCATAGAGGATGGCCGTGCCATTCAAATGCCGCGCCGCGCGGCCCATGGTCTGGATCAGCGAGCGCGTCGAGCGCAGGAAGCCTTCCTTGTCGGCGTCCAGGATGGCCACCAGCGACACCTCGGGAATGTCCAGTCCCTCGCGCAGCAGGTTGATGCCGACCAGCACATCGAACTCGCCCAGGCGCAAGTCACGGATGATCTCGACCCGTTCCACGGTGTCGATGTCCGAGTGCAGGTAGCGCACCTTGATGCCGTTGTCGTTGAGATACTCGGTAAGCTGCTCCGCCAGGCGCTTGGTCAGCGTCGTCACCAGCACCCGCTCGCCCAGGGCAATGCGTTTCTTGCACTCCGACAACAAATCATCCACCTGGCAGCTGGCGGCCCGCACCTCCACCACCGGATCGATCAGGCCGGTCGGCCGCACCAGTTGTTCGACCACCTGGCCCTGGTGCTTTTCCTCGTAGTCGGCGGGCGTCGCCGAGACGAACACCGTCTGCGGCATCAGCTTCTCGAACTCATCGAATTTCAGCGGCCGGTTGTCCAGCGCCGAGGGCAGGCGGAAGCCGTAATTGGCCAGGTTTTCCTTGCGCGATCGGTCGCCCTTGTACATGCCGCCCACCTGCGGGATCGTCACATGCGATTCATCGACGAACATGATCGCGTCGGGGGGGAGGTAGTCGTAGAGCGTCGGCGGCGGCTCGCCGGCCTGACGTCCCGAAAGATGCCGCGAGTAGTTCTCGATGCCCTTGCAGAAGCCCAGTTGATCCAGCATTTCGAGGTCGAAGCGGGTGCGCTGCTCGATGCGCTGGCACTCGACCAGTTTCTGGTTCGCCTGAAAGAACTCGATGCGCTCGCGCAGCTCTTTCTTGATCGCCTCGATGGCTTTCAGCACCGTGGCGCGCGGCGTGACGTAGTGGCTCGACGGGAACACCGTAAAGCGCCCCAGCTTCTGCCGTGTGTGCCCGGTCAGGGGATCGAACAGCGTCAGCGATTCGACTTCGTCGTCGAACAGCGTGATGCGCACCGCACTCTCGGCATTCTCGGCCGGAAAGACATCGATCACGTCGCCGCGCACGCGATACACGCCGCGGCGAAAATCCATCTCGTTGCGCTCGTACTGCATTTCAGTCAGGCGGCGGATGATCTCGCGCTGGCCGATCTTTTCGCCGCTGCGCAGGTGCAGGATCATGCTGTGGTAATCGACCGGATCGCCGATGCCGTAGATCGCCGACACGGTGCACACGATCACCACGTCGCGCCGCTCGAGCAGGCTCTTGGTCGCCGACAGGCGCATCTGCTCGATGTGCTCGTTGATCGACGAATCCTTCTCGATGAACAGGTCGCGCGACGGCACGTAGGCCTCGGGCTGGTAATAGTCGTAATACGAAACGAAATACTCGACCGCGTTCTCCGGAAAGAACTCGCGGAATTCCGAATACAACTGCGCCGCCAGCGTCTTGTTCGGCGCCAGCACCAAAGCCGGGCGACCCAGGCGGGCGATGACGTTGGCCATGGTGTAGGTCTTGCCCGAACCCGTCACGCCAAGCAGGGTCTGGAAGGAAAGCCCGTCTTCGATGCCCTCGGTCAGCAGACGGATTGCTTCGGGCTGGTCGCCCGCCGGCGGAAACGGCTGGTGCAAACGCCACGGACTACCCGGGAACTCCACCACCCTGCCCTTCAACTCATGAATCGCGGCCACTGGCTAACCTGTTTATTTACTTATGGAAAGCCGGCAAAAACCTGATCGAAAGCACTCCGGCAATCGGGTATTATTGCGCGCTTCGCGCTTAAGCAGAAATTCTGCCGTAGTGCCAGCGCCGACTTTCAACCATCCCGCATCCGGAGTACTCATGAGTTCAATCTTCGCCGCCGTAGAAATGGCGCCCCGCGACCCCATCCTCGGCCTCACCGAGGGCTTCAACGCCGACAAGAACCCCAACAAGGTCAATCTCGGCGTCGGCGTGTATTACGACGACAATGGCAAGATTCCCCTGCTGACCGCAGTCAAAGCTGCCGAAAAAGTTCGCCTGGAAGCCGCACCAGCGCGCGGCTATCAGCCGATCGAAGGCCTCGCCGCCTACAACCAGGCGGTACAGACGCTGATGTTCGGCGCCGATTCCGCGCTGATCAAGGATGGCCGTCTGGTCACCATCGAAGCCCTGGGCGGCACCGGCGCGCTCAAGGTCGGCGCCGATTTCCTCAAACGCCTGTACCCCGCCGCCAAGGTCTACATCAGCGACCCCAGTTGGGAGAACCACCGCGCCCTGTTCGAATCGGCCGGCTTCACGGTCGAAAACTATCCCTACTACGATGCTGCTACACGCGGCGTCGATTTCGCCGCGATGAAGGCCTGCCTCGCCGGCCTCCCAGCCAACTCCATCATCGTGCTGCACGCCTGCTGCCACAACCCCACCGGCGCCGACATCTCGGCCGCCCAGTGGGCCGAAGTCGTCGACACGATCCGCGCCAGGAACCTCGTCGCCTTCATCGACATGGCCTATCAGGGCTTCGCCGATGGCATCAAACCCGACGCCGTGGCGCTCGACCTGTTCGCCGCCTCGGGCCTGCAGTTCTTCGTTTCCAGCAGCTTCAGCAAGTCCTTCTCGCTCTATGGCGAGCGCATCGGCGCCCTGACCATGGTCGCCGAAAGCCGGGACGAAGCCGCGCGCGTGCTGTCGCAGGTCAAGCGCGTGATCCGCACCAACTACTCCAACCCACCCACCCACGGTGGTGCCATAGTTGCCGCGGTGCTCTCCAACCCACAACTGCGCCAGCAATGGGAAGACGAACTGGCCGGCATGCGCGAGCGCATCCGCGCCATGCGCGTAGCCCTGGTCGAAAAACTCAAGGCCAAGGGCGTGGCGCAGGACTTCAGCTTCATCATCAAGCAGCGCGGCATGTTTTCCTACACCGGCCTCACCGGCGAACAGGTGGAAAAGCTGCGCGCCGACTTCGGCATCTACGCCGTCAGCACCGGCCGCATCTGCCTCGCCGCGCTGAACAGCAAGAACATCGACTACGTCGCCGATGCCATCG
The DNA here is from genome assembly GCA_001828935.1 of Rhodocyclales bacterium RIFCSPLOWO2_02_FULL_63_24. GTDB lineage: Bacteria > Pseudomonadota > Gammaproteobacteria > Burkholderiales > Rhodocyclaceae > Sulfuritalea. Next base: position 69,251 of record MHZX01000065.1, on the reverse strand, counting down.
CCACGGTGCTGAAAAAGTAACAAAGCTATTGCTAGCGAAAAAAGGCGCGGCTATAATCCCGCCTCTTGTTATTCCTCGATAGCTCAGTCGGTAGAGCGCCGGACTGTTAATCCGTAGGTCCCTGGTTCGAGCCCAGGTCGAGGAGCCAGAATCAGCAAGGCCCCGGAGGTTGTTACTTTCGGGGCCTTCTTCTTTTGAGTCGATACAAGCCCGACCATTTCAGGTCACTATGAATGAAGGCCCCTTCCACACACTTTCACATGCCCAGTACTGCCATGTCCATTGCTGAAACCATCTACTGCTACCACTGCGGACGATCGCATCCCCGCGTCGAAATGCGTCAGATTGCAACAAAGGGTGGAAAGAAGTGGCGCTGCATCAAGTCGATTGAAGCGACCAAGCGCAACGTGACCCAGCGCGATGCCTTCGGCAAGACCGTCACCACGATCAACAAGTCGGAAAATCAGGCGCGCATCAAGGCCAGGCAAAATGCCGAACGCTTGTTGGCTGCGGGATAGGATCTACCGGAACCTTTTGCGTGAGCGAAGTATTCGCAGACCTGGTAAAGCCGTTTGTCGAATTCTCCGCGCCCTTGATCTACAGACTCGCCACGTATTTCACGCTGACCATACTGGATGACCCGGCACTGCTCGCATTGGCATTCTGTTGATTCCATGAGAACAATCCAGATTCTTCTTGCTCGAGCCAGCCGACTTCCCCTCCATCAAGCGTCCCGCCACCACAGGAAATGTCCATGAGTCCCCTGCCCAAATGTCCGCAATGCAGCTCCGAATTCACGTACGAGGACGGCGACAACTACATCTGCCCGGAATGCGCGCATGAGTGGCCGAAGCAGGCAGAGGTAAGCATCGATGAGCGACGTGTCGTATGCGATGCCAATGGCAACGTGCTGCAGGACGGCGACACCGTGACCGTGATCAAGGACCTGAAGATCAAGGGCTCGTCATCGGTAGTCAAGGTGGGGACCAAGGTAAAGAACATCCGGCTGGTCGAGGGCGATCACGATATCGACTGCAAGATCGACGGCATCGGCGCGATGTCCTTGAAGTCGGAATTTGTAAAGAAGGTTTAGGTCGCCAGATTCCCAGTCAGATCCCAGGCCGAGTATTCATTTGGGTCTAGCCCGTTGGGCTAGACCCTTTTTTGCCCTCCTGTAGAGGAAAGAGCCTAAGGAATTTGGCCAACCTACCTGAACCGGATAAGCGCCCCCAAGACTCCATCGCATGGGTTGCAGGTGTCCATCGTAAGCCCGTCATGAGCGCGCATGCCGCGCCAACCAAGCATCAATAGCATTAGAATGAATCCATTGGGTCACCGAGCGCGCCTCATGCCTGCCGAAAGCAACGACAGTATTCCACCGCCAGCCGTAGCACCGAGGTCGCTGGCGCAGCGACCGAAATGGCTGCTGATCGGCACCTTTTGCATTGCCTACATACTGGCTGCCTTCATCAGCATTCAGATCAACGAAAACAACGATGCCAGCCGCCGTCTCGCAACCAAGATACTGGCTCAAGGATATGCCCAACGGATACAGGAACGCTTGCAGACCGCGCTGGTGTCCACCTATGTGCTGGCGTCGGTCGTAAAGCAGTCGGGAGGGCGTCTGCCAAACTTCGACGCCGTTGCCGCCGAACTTATCACCCTGTTCCCGAGCGTAAGCGCGTTGCAGTTGGCACCCGACGGAGTTATCCGGGAAATCTATCCCATCGATGGGAATCAAGCGGCGATCGGCCACGATTTGCTGGCTGACCGCAACCGCAACCGCGAGGCAGCCGCCGCAATCACCATGCAACAACTTACGCTGGCCGGTCCCTTCAACCTTATCCAGGGCGGAGTCGGCGCAGTCGGCCGCTTGCCGATCTTTCTCGTAAACGAGCGAAATGAAAGCCATTTCTGGGGATTTGCCAACGCGCTTATCCTGCTTCCAAACCTGCTCAACGAAGCCGGCCTCGGCGGCCTAGCCAAGGCCGGCTACAACTACGAGTTGTGGCGCCTTCATCCGGATACTGATCAGCGACAGGTGTTTGCGCGCAGCAGCGAGCAGTCGCTGGTCGCACCAGTGGAATATGTGATCACTGTTTACAACGGGCGCTGGATATTGTCGCTGGCGCCGACGGAAGGATGGATCACGCTTGTCGATTACGTGAAGATATTGGGCTACAGCCTTATCGCCGCCTCGATTGTCACCCTGGCCCAATACTTTGGCATTCGCGCGCTGCTCAAGGAACGCAACTAGCCGCTCTTTGGTCGGCCAGCGCAGCCTCCGCGCCGTACACGGCCATTGTCCTTAGCCGTAGAGCCGGTTGCCTCTCAGCAGTTGCAGCGTCCGCTGGCTGCTGGCCGGTAATTTGAAAGTCGGCGTCTCTGCCAACAGACGGGCAAATTCAACGGCGTTGATGGGTCTTGAAAAGTAGTAGCCCTGCAGCAGGTCGCAGCCGTTGTGGCAAAGGAACTCAGCTTGCCCGGCCGTTTCGACGCCCTCCGCAATGATTTTCAGGTGTAGCGCATGGCCGAGTCCCAGGATCGCCCGCGTGATCGAGACGGCTTCCGCATCGTCCGGTGTATCCATAACAAAGGAACGATCGATCTTGAGCGTACTCATCGGCAAACGCTTGAGATAGGAGAGACTGGAATAGCCGGTACCAAAATCGTCGATCGACAGCTGTACGCCCAAGGCCTTCAATTCATGAAGCATCCGGATGCCATGATCGGTATCGCGCATGATGGCGCTTTCCGTCAACTCGATCTCGAGTTGGTGGGGAGATATGCCGTGATCGGCAATTGCCTTCGCGACCTGGCGCGGCAAATCGGAATTCAGTTGCAGCGCCGAGATGTTCACCGCGACGAACAGCGCTTCGGCGCATAGCGGCCGCCAGCTGCGAATCTCGGCGCAGGCTTGGTGCAACACCCATTCACCAACTTGCTTGATGAGGCCAATCTCTTCCAGCAAAGGAATAAATATCGATGGATTCACATAACCACCGAGTTCGGGACAGTGCCAGCGCAACAATGCCTCGGCACCTGCTATCCGGCCGCTGGAAGTAGAAATGAAGGGCTGGAAATGTACCGCCAATTCCCCACGCTCCAAGGCGTGATGCAGCCTGCTTTCCAGTTGCACCCTTTCCGCGGCGCGCTCATTCATTTCCTGCCGGAAGAAACGATAGGTATTGCCGCCGTCCTCGATCGCCCCGTACATCGCTGAGTCGGCATTGCGGATCAGGGTCTCCGCATCGCCGCCGTCTTCAGGAAAGACGCTGATGCCGACACTGGCGGAGATATGGATTTCCTGTTCAAGAAAATTGAGGAACGGCTGACCGAGTCTTTCCTGGAGACGCTGCACAAACTGTGTGGCCTGCGCTACCGAATCGACGTTCGGAATCAGCACCGCAAACTGATCCCCACCGAGGCGCGCGACGTCGAGTTTGCTCCTTGCCTCCAATATCAAACGGTTCGAGACTTCTATCAGGAGATTGTCCGCTGCCAGATGCCCGACCGTCTCGTTGATCAGCTTGAAACGATCAAGGTCGAAATAGATGACTGCCACACGCTTGCCCTGATCCGTTGCATCGGCCAGCGCCTCGACCAAGCGATTGCTGAAATGCTCCCGGTTAGGTAGCGCCGTCAGTGAATCGTAGTGGGCGAGAAATTCGACGCGCGCTTCTATCTTGCGCCGCGCCGTCAAGTCGGAGAATACCGTGACATGGTTGGTCACCTCGCCTTCGTCGTTGCGCACCAGACTGATGGTCATCCACTCGGGAAATTCCTCGCCATTCTTGCGCCGATTGATGATTTCGCCACACCATTCGCCCCGTTGTTCCAGCGCAAGCGACATCTGCTGGAAGAACTCGGCGTTGTGGCGGCCGGAATTCAGCAGCGCGGGAGTCTTGCCGATCACTTCGTCGGGCTCGTAGCCGGTCACGGTGGTGAATGCCTTATTCACCATTACTATCTTATTGTCATTATCGGTGATAATGATGCCTTCCGAGTTGTTCTCGAATACGCGTGCCGACAATTCGAACTTGTTCTCCGCGGCACGTCGCCTTTCCTCCTGGCTTAAGGCATCCAGAGCGAACGAGAGATTTCCGGCCAACTCCTCCAGCAGAGACTGCTCTTCCTCCGAAAACGACTGTCCGGCGGCACCCAAAATGCCGATATCGCCCCATTCGATGTCGCCGGATCGCAGCGGCAGGTGCATCAACGATTGCAGGCCGAGCTTGTTTAGCTCGTTTGACAGGTCGCGGTTGCAGCAGTCGAGCGCCTTGCAATGCAAACGACGCTTCGGCCAACATCTACGTTCCGGATTCTCGATTTCGTCGCAGATGCGCGCCGCGTATTGCTGAATCGAAGCGTCGGCAATGAACTGGGAGCGGCTGTCCTGCCTGACATGGATCCAGACTGCCGGAAAGCCGCCTTTCTCCTGCAGGATGCGACGTGCCTCCGCAAGCAGTCGATCGCGATCTCGCGTGTGGATGATGAGATGGTTGATTTCGCTCAGCACCATCAGGACCCGATTCAGGTTGGCCACGCGCCGCTCCGCCTGCTTGCGCGCGGAAATGTCCAGCGCGATGCCGACAATGCCCGCCTTGCTGCCGTCGCTGGAATGAAACACCGCCTTGTGGAACATGGTCTCGGTGACGCTGCCGTCAGCCACCTTGACCTGCGACTCGTAGACTTGCTTGCCCCCGGCATCCAGCAAGGCCCGGTCGGCAGCATCGTAGTTGCGCGCCAACTCTTCCGGCGCGATGTCGAACACGGTCTTGCCGATCAGATCGCTGCGCGGCTTGCCGATGAATTCCTCAAACGGAGCATTGACCGCCAGATAACGCCCGGCAACATCCTTGGAGAACACCGGGCCAGGAAACGCCTCGATCAACTGCTCGAGAAAATGAAGCTGCTCCATCAGACGACGGTCGAGATCTTCGCGTTCGGTCAGATCCTCACCGAATTCCAGAATGTACTGGGGCGCACCATCGCGGTCGCGCAGTACCGTTTTGCTGTAACCGATCCAGCGCGGCGTGGCGGCAGGCATGCTGACCCGCTTGACGGGCAACTCCACCAGCCCGGGTTGCGCCAACGCACGAATGTCTCCCTGAGTCAGGAAATCAGCCAATTCGGGCGCGTAGATTTCTTCATTACTGCGCCCGGTCAACAGATCTCGTGTTCGACCGAGAATGCGTTCCGCCGAACGGTTGATTCGAGCGATCCGCATGTCGGAAACACGTTTGAGAACGATCATTCCCGGGATGTGTTCGAAAATCGAATCGAGCAATCCATGCGAACGTTCGAGGAAAGACTCCGCCTTGATGCGAGCCTCTATTTCGTTTTTCAGCGCCGCTTTCTCGGCGGCAATCTCCTGCGTCCGCGCCTCCACTTCATGCTCGAGAAGTTGCGGGCGCCGCAGTAGATGGAAGGTCAGCAGAAAAAGCAACAGATCGACAAACAGCAGTCCCACCCAGGCAAGTCCGTGGAAACCGGCAAAAGACACCGGCGGCGGCACCACGGACAGCGTCAGCAAGGCACTGCCAGGAAGGGCGAGAGAACGAGACATGCCCGCGTCGGTGAGGTCGCCTCCAGTAAAGATCACGGTTTCTTCTGCCCCGGACTGCCACTGGACGCGAAAGTTCACACCGAAACCATCGTTGACCAAAGCCAGCAGCTGCAATTCCTGAATCAGATAGGCAAAGGAAGCCTCGGTCGTCAGATAACCCCAGAACCGGTCATTGCCTCGACCATCCGCCTCCGAGAGCGCTTCCCTGATCAGCAGGCTGCCGTCGCCGAAACCGACAAAGGGCTTTCTATCCATGACCAGCGTGGCGGTCGGGCGAAACAGGATGGAAACTGGGCCTTTCTGGTCTCTGGGGTCGCGGTGAATTACAGTCGCCGGACCACGGGTTGAGGCAATATTGACCGACTCGACAATGCCGCTCATGGTGAGAAGATTCCGGATCGTCTCCTCGAAACGTGCCGGACTTCCCGCCTGCGAGATCGTCAGGGCGACGATTCTTGGCAACTTCGTAGCTTGGTCAAGCAAGGTCTGGGCATGGCGCATACGCCCGGTCAAGTGACGTTCGGCTTCGCTGGAGAGGTGCCGCTGACGACTATCGCTGTAGTCCAACGCAAAATAAACTGGCACCGCTGAAAATAGCAGGACAACGACGACCGATACTAGAGCAGCCCCCGCGCGCGTCTTGCGGATGAATCGGGAAAAACGGGAAAGACGACTCGGCATGGTGGCTTGCGAATGCGTGTTGTCTGGATAGACAACCACAAAAGCAAGTACGAAGCCAGTGAGGTCAATCCTTTGCCAGAGAGTGAAAAGCGCGATTGACGTAGGCGCTGATCGCGCGAATATCCTTCTCGCTTAGAACTGATTTCCAAGCAGGCATCGAGGTACCGGGTATGCCCTCGCGAATTGCCGTGATAAGTCGGGTCCGGCTCATCCTTGACATAATCGCGGTATCGGTAAGATTGCGCGGATGCGGTTCCAGGAAGCTGCCAATCCAGTTCTTGCCGGTACCATCGGCGCCGTGGCAGAAAGCGCAGTTGGCGAGAAACAAACGTTCACCGCGCTTCTCCAGCCCGCTCAGGCCGCGAATCTTCTTTGGCACATCGTGCTTGGCGTATGGACTGGCACTGGCAATCGCATCGAGCGGTGGGGTCGTCGGCGAATAATTGTTGCGTGGATAGGAAAGCGGTCGCGCATCCCAATCCACGGTGTCTGCCGTATTTGCGCCACGGTCGTGGCAACTGATGCAGGTGGAAAGGTAGAGCCGCTTGCCTTCGGCTTGTTCGGGCGACAAAAATTCCCACGGACGAGAAAGCGGAATCTCACCCTTGGCAAATGGGAAGGCAGTTTGATACCGGGCATGGTCGTTCCACCCATTTTCAGGAATGTGATATCGCGTATTGACGGCCTTGCGCACTATGAATTCGGCCGAAACGAACTCTGCCAGACCGGCCATTTCCTCTCTATTGAGAATTCCCTTGAAGGATTTCATTGCCGTACCCGGCCGTCCGGCCTCGAGCACGGCAACAATCGCCTGCGGTGTCAGTCGAGAAGGGTCGGCTCGGGTAAAGTCGGTCGGTGGCGGCACCAGGTAGGTGGCCGCCAATGTGCGCGCGTCACCCGAATAGCCGTGACAGAAATAACAGCGGAAGTTGTACAGGCTGCGACCTTGCTCATGGGCTTGCGCCAACGCGCCTGCTGCCGATGCGGGCCCGGCTGCGAGCACCATCCAGCATAGCAGCCAGCGGCGGCAAACACCCATCGTGCTCGGCTACTTGCTTGCCGCCTTGCCGCCGGGCCGAATGAACCTGCTGAAGACGTATTCGGCGACATCGGCGATCTCCTGCTCGGTCAGTACCTTGTTCCAGGCCGGCATCTCGGTGCCCAGCCTCCCCACCGAGGTCGCCGCATAGATAGCCGGACGGTTCAAGGTCGCGCGCGACCTGGCATCGACGAAGTTACGCGGTTTGGGATTGATGAAATAGGCACGAGGACCCTTGCCGTCTCCCTTGACACCGTGACAGGTTGCGCAATTGGCGTTGTAGAAACGCCCGCCTTTCTGCACGTCGCCGCGCAAGCCATTGGGCATGGGTTGCTTCATGTCGGCCGTGGCCACCGGATTCGGCTTCGGTACCGTGGAAACGTCGTTGCCCCGACCGCCATGCGCTCGCGTACCGGAAATGGTTTCCGCTGCCGGCACCATGAGCGCAGCCCGCACATAATCGACAACAGATTCAATGTCCTGCTGCGACAAGCGGCTGGAAAAGGCCGCCATTGCCGTCCCGGGACGACCATTGGTCACAGAAGCAACCATGCGCTCACGCAAGAGTTCGGCGCGCGCCTGCGGCGACGCCAAGTCTCGCGGTGGCACCGGCCCGCCGACCGGATGCGTCGACCCCTGACCTCGCTCGCCATGGCAAACAATACAATTTTGCGCGTAGACGATTTTTCCACGTTGCAGACGCGGATCCAGTGCAACGATCATGAAAGACTGACGGATGTAATCGACCACGGCCTCGATTTCCTTGTCCGTCAATTGCGTTTTCCAGCCCACCATGGCGGTGCCGGGTTTACCGTGGGTGACAATAGTTACCATTGTGCTGCGAGTCAGTTCTCCCGCCACGGTAAAATCGCGCGGTGCCGGATTGAGGCTGCCGCGCGCGCGGCTGCGGCCATCGCCACGGTCGCCGTGGCAGACCGAACAATAATTATGGTAGATGACAGCCGGCTTGATCTCCCCGCCCTTTGCCGGCCGCTCGCCACCGTAGCTGAGAGCAACCCCTAGAAAGCCCAGGACACAGACCAGTGCAAAGCGAACACAAATTGGAAGGCGTATGGGAACGGAACGATTCATGGCCATGGTGGAAGTAAAGAAGGCGGCAATTGGATTGTAGCCGGCGGACGCAAGAAACAGGCCGGCAAATTCATGAAAAATCCAGCATATCTGGCATGGAGATTGCAGGAATTCCGCACCACTGTCGTAAGTCGTTTCATTTTCCTCCTACGACAGCGTTTGCTGCTGCAGTCCGCGCTAGCGAACTGCAGCCTTTCTATCGACCTGGAAATGTCGGGCGCCGTAAATAGAAGCCGTGGAAAGACATTCGTGCGATGGTGGAAACTGATCCTGTGGATTTGCCTGGCGCTGGCCGTTCGCGTCACGGACACGGCATTCGCGGATATCCGCACAACACCTCACAGCTTGGTGTACAAGTCCGTCAAGCCAGACGCTTCGGACGTTTGCGTCTTCTGCCACACACCGAACGTGAGCGGCACGCCGCCCCTGAAAGCGCCGCTGTGGCAGCATTCGATAGGCACTACCCCCATGTTCACCATATATGACGACATCGGCCGTCTGGGTCAGGGCAAGGCCTCGGTGGGTTCGCAGTCGATTGCCTGCCTTTCCTGCCACGATGCCAACCAGGCCCGCGCCATCAGCAAAACCTCCGGCGACCACCCATTCGGAGTGCCTTACCGAGGGGCTATCAAGAACCAAATGCAGCCTTTGCCCCGTCCGTCGAACAAGCCCTTTTTCGATCCGGACAATCCGGTCATCTGGGCCACCAAACTGGTAGCACTGGACGACTTCCGCGACGCCAGCCAAGGCGTTGTCGAGGACCGCACCGTCTGGTGGGTATCGATGACCGGCACGGCGCGACGCACCCGCAATGACCTGCCGCTGTATCGACGCATGGACGCGGACAGCAATCAGGAGGTGCCGTTCATCGAATGCAGCAGCTGCCACGACCCGCATTCCAACAACAACCTGTTCCTGCGCGTGTCGAATGAAGGCAGCCGGCTGTGCTTGACGTGTCACATGAAGTAAGCCCTGGACTAGTGCCAGCCTTTGCCTCTAAGCTACTGGCAGCGACAAATCCGGGGCAAGGAGTCGGCGCTGGCGCGACGGCGAGTAAATGCACAACAAGCCGTTAATTGGCGGCAACAAACTTGGGGATCGAGAGATGAAAATCATGCAACTGACCAAATTCCATACTGCAAGAACTCTGATCTGCGCATCTGCCGCCATGGCAGTGGTCATGTTGTCCGCCTGCGCCCCGGTCAGTCAGGTTGGCGAAACGGCAGCCCCAAAGGGACCCCCGGTGTATCCGGCCCCGCCGGATAGCCCGCGTTTCGTCTTTGAACGCAGCATCCGCGGCAGCGCCGATGTGGTTCCCGATAAGGAAGAGTCCATCCTTAAACGCGCTCTGACCGGCGGTTCGCTCACCAGCGAGTCGCTCGGCAAACCCTACGCGATCGCTGTCTATCGCGGACGTATTTTTGTTTCCGACTCGACGGACAACTTCGTCACCGTCTTCGACGTGCCCCAAGGCAAGTACTCCAAGATCGGCGACCAGGACGGCGCAGGCCAATTGATGAAGCCATTGGGTCTGGATGTCGATGGCACAGGCACTCTGTACGTCGCCGATGCCACGGCCAAAGCCATCGTCGTCTTCGACAAGGACGGCAAGTTCCTACGCAAGATTGCCGGTCCCAAGCTCTTCGATCGCTTGTCGAGCGTCACGGTCGATCCGGCGGGCGAGCGCCTTTATGTGGTCGACATCGGTGGCATCGCATCGGAACATCACCGCGTGCGAGTCTTCAATGCCCGCAGCGGCGAACATTTGTACGACATCGGCAAGCGCGGCAGCGGTCCCGGCGAGTTCAACCTGCCGCGCGACGTCGCCATCGGCAAGAACGGACAACTCTACGTGGTGGATGGCGGCAATTTTCGCGTTCAGGTATTCGACCGCAACGGCAAATACCTGCAAAGCTTTGGTGCCATCGGCCGACAGCTGGGCAATTTCGCGCGCCCGAAAGAAGTCGCGACCGACCGCGAAGGCAATGTCTATGTGGTCGATACCGCGTTCGGCAACTTCCAGATATTCAGCGCCGAAGGCGAACTGCTGATGTTCGTCGGCGACCGTTCGGAAACCGAAGGCCCAGGAAAATACATGCTGCCCTCCGGCATTACCGTCGATGAGGACGGACGGGTCTATTTTGTTGATCAATGGTTCCGCAAGGTCGACATCTTCCGTCCCTATGCGCTGAAACCTGACACCGGCCATCTGGTCTTCAAGCCCAAGGACGCTAAACCTGCGGGCAAGTAAGCCACGTATTTCCTGTTTATGGGAAGAACCTCTTCCAATATCTCGGAACCGAAACAATGACTGACACCCATTATTGCGAGCACAAATCCAGCACCCCAGTACTGGCGCGGGATTCAGCCCCCTCAGGGCCGGGCGGCACCAATGGCACGCTTGCTGCTTAACACTTGGCACCACTGATAACTTTCTTGCGGAGAAGGGGACAACCATGAACGCAAACTTGAATACGGGGCCGACCGGCAAACGCCTCTTGCGCTGGCTGGCTGCGGCGATGCTGACCATTGGAGTCACGGGCTCGGCGCTGGCTGGTATCGCAAATACCAAACACAATTTGTCTAGCTCCGGTACCGGCGTCAACTCAACTACTTCCACCGACCAGATCTGTGTGTTCTGCCACACGCCACACGCGGCTGACGTTACCAGTGCGGGCGCGCCTCCCTTGTGGAACAAGGGCATGCCCGTAACTACCGGATTCACGATGTACTCGACCGACTCGATGCAGGGCACGGCGTTGGGACTTTCCGGCTCACCTTCCCTGGCCTGTCTCTCCTGTCATGACGGCACCCAGGCAATGGACAGCACCGTCAATGCGCCGGGACAAGGTTTGGGATCTGGTTACATCGGTGCGACCGGCAACTGGACTGGCGCCAACCAAACCGCCGGCAAGATGAATTCCGCCACGGTCGCCCTGCTTGGCAAGGATCTTAGCAACGACCACCCGATCACCATTCCGTATTGCGGTGGCGGTTTGACGGCCGCTCTCGGTGTGAGCAGTACCAGCGGCTCCTGCAACGATTCTGACTTCAATGGCGTCTCGACTGCACAGATTGGTTCCAGCCAGGCGTTCTGGGTCGATACAGGAAGCGCTGGCCGCCAGAAGACAGATATTCCGCTGTACAACAGGGGCGGAACGCCTCACGTTGAATGCGGCAGCTGCCATGATCCGCACGTTGAACTCGCTGCACCGCTGGTTTCGTTCATGCGCGTATCGGCAGCC
>MHZX01000065.1:0-57598 GCA_001828935.1 Rhodocyclales bacterium RIFCSPLOWO2_02_FULL_63_24 | reverse complement strand
ATGCTTTGCATCTGGCCCGTTTTTCGCTTTTAAGTCTGCACCGCACCACCATCCTGGAGCCAGCTACCATGAACAAGACCATCGTTGTCCTCGTTTCAGCCATCTCGGGCTTCCTCGTCCCGACCTTGGCAGCCGGCGCCGAAGGCACGCCAACGAGCGCACCCGAACCACTTTACGCCACGGTCAATGGCAAGCCGATCACTCAAAAGGAATTTTACGGTGCCTACAACGGCTACCTGCGACAGAAGTTCTACCATGGACAAATTCCCGACGATCAACTCGCCCCAGCCAAGAAGGAAGTCAGCGACCGTCTGGTGGACCGCGTGCTCCTGCTCGACGAAGCCAAACGGCGCGGGCTTGCCGCCGATGAGCCGCGCATTGCCCAGACCATCGCCGAATACGAAGCGCGCTACGCTACGAGCGCAGCGTGGCAGAAGAGCCGCGAAGCCATGCTGCCGGGGCTCAAGCAGCAGCTTACGGAACAGGATCTGCTGCGCCAGATGGAAGCGATCGGCCATACGATTGCCGAACCCGGCGACGAAGCCGTACGCGAGTTCTATAAGACACGCATCGAGCTTTTCACCCAGCCGGAAAAGCTGCGCCTGCACACCATTCTGCTCAAAGTCGACCCGTCGGCACCGAAAACCGTGCGCGACGCGGCTCGTGCGGAAGCCGCCCGTATCGTCACCAACTTGCGCGCCGACGGAGGCAAATTCGAGGAACTGGCCCGCTTGCACTCGCATGACCGCAGTGCCGAGCAAGGCGGCGATATGGGCTACCTGCATCGCGGCATGATTCCCGAACCCGTCCAGGCCCAGCTCGATCAGCGCCCGCTCGGCGCCGTCGGCGATGCGATCGACGTCCTGGAAGGCGTGGCCATTTTTCGCCTCGACGAGCGCGTCCCACCTCAGGTAATGGCCTATCAAGATGTGGCAACGCGCGCACGCGAACTGCTCAAGCGCGACCTCAGCAATCAGGCTTGGCAAAGCTTCCTCTCCGGCCTGCGCAAGACCGCCGTAATCAAGCTGGTCGAACAAGTTCCGCCGGCCCCAGCCGCAGCCACCAAATGAGGACAGGTCTCAGGTTTTAGGAACCCCCAGAATCGAGTTCTGTTCCTCACTTCGCCGAAGCCTTCGGCGGGCTATAACGGCAGGTATGATAAAGGCGAAGACCTCCGGAAATCATGAGCCCTGTACCGATCCGGCATGAGGTATTTTGAATACCCCCGCCGCCTGCAGGACAGGAAGTTTCGCCGCCTTACGCTGTTGATCGGGACGGCCTGCGCCGCCGAAATCGCGCTTGCGCGCGAGGAAGGTGGCCACCCCCCGAACAGCGATGTTGTACCAAGCATCTTGCGCCCTGCGCAGTTCTTGTCCGCCCCCAAGAAACGCCCCGCGAAATCAGCGTCCAAAGCGGAATTGCGCGGCCTGACTCGGGAATTGTCAAGCGTGGCCGCAACCGACGACTTGCCTCCCCCACTGTTGCGTCCCGCTCGATCGTTGTCAAAGCCCAAACCGCGTCCGCGCGGACGCACGGCTCAATCCAGACTTGCCGAGGAATCTTCCCGCCTGCGCATGACTTCCCGCTTGTCCGTGGCAACCAACGATGAGCCACAGCCAAACAAGCGGCCCTCGCGCCCGACACCAACGACACCGGCCCGGCAAAGGATCGAAGGCCCCGAAGAACCGGTAACTTTTTCCACCGTGGGGACAGGCGCACGACCCGCAGCGCCAGCACCGGAAACGCCAGGACGCGCGCAACCCGAGGCGCCCGTCGCTTTCGAAGCCGTACGCCCCGGCCCTGCGCCCACCGGATCCAAGACGGCGGCATCGGTGCCGGAGACCCTGCCCGACCTGACATCGGTCATCGGCGGTTGGACGATTCCACCGATTCGCTGGGGCGGCAGCACCACCAGCAACTACAACTGGAACGGCAGTCCGGGAGGCAACAGCACCTTCAGCGAAACCCAGACTTTAACTCTGCGTGCCTCAAGCTACATCTACCAGCCCTGGTACGCACAGGTGTCCGGCGATATCGGCCTGCTCACCGGGACATCGAAGCAAAGCGGCGGCGACTCCAGCACCAGCGCAGGACGCAGTACCTCGATGACCTATGGCGGCAACCTCAGCCTGTTTCCCCAGAGCCGCTTCCCTTTCCAGGCCTACATCCAGACCAGCGACAGTCGCGCCAGCGCCAACGCCCAGAGCGAGCAGAACACCTCACTGCGCATGGGCGCCCGGCAGAGCTATCGTCCAGAGGTCGGACGGGAAAATTATTCGGGCAGCGCAGACCGCAGCATTGTCACCACCAAAACTCTCCGAAGTGTCGTCGATGCGTTCCAGGGAAACTTCTCGACCACCATTGCCGATCACGGACTCAGCGCAAATGCCCGTTATTCGCGCAATCTCGGCGACATTGGCGGACAAGGATCAAACCTGTTCAGTCTGAACGCCGCGCACACATGGCGCGCCGATGAAGAACTGTCCGTGGCGTCGTCGGTCACCTACTCGAACAACCAGATTCGCCTGCAGACTGGAGGCGGCCTCTCCATGAACAACAATCAGGTCATGCAGGCCACTTCGTCGGCCACCTGGATACCGGATGAGGATTTGCCGCTGACCATCGTCGGCGGCGGCTCATTCCTGCACTCGAACACGACGACCGAGACAGCCAAAGCCGACCTGACCAACCTTAACGGCCACGCCAATGCCAGTTACCGCTTCTCCCAAAACCTCACGGGACTGGCTGGCCTGACCCTGACCCAAAGCGCAAACAGCGGTACAAGCCAGATATCGTCCACACAAAACGCATCTGTCTCGTATTTGGGAAACCCTCTCATTTTTGGTGATTATTCCTATAACTGGGGGACTGGCGGCGGGATTACCAATCAAGTCATAAGCGGCGGTGCAGCGAACCGCAGCATCTCCGGGCAAGCCAACCACTCGCTGCTGCGCAACATTACGTTTAGCGACATCAATGCGCTCACTCTCACGGCAGGACAAAGCTTCTCGCTTTCCAACAACAGTTCGTCAGGGCAAAACGGGGTTCTTACCCATACTGGAGGGGCCTCATGGCGCCTTGGCCTGGGCGAACGCACATTGGGCACATTGAGCGCCACAGCATCCGACTCGCTGAGTACCGGCAGCTTCTCCAGCCATTTCCGCAGCCTGTCGACCCAAGGTAATCTGCAAACTCAACTCGGCCGCCGCTCAGCGCTGACGGCCAGCGTGAATGTGGTCTATAGCCAACAACTGGCGACTCCGCAGGCACCGCAGTCAGCCAGTCCAGTGGCCGGCGAGACCACCGGCAACGGTAGCAGTACGCTGAGCGGATCGGGCCAGGTGAGCTATGTGCACCGCAGTCCCTTTGACATTGCCAACCTGATTTACACTGCCACTTTTCAAGCCAACGCTAGCCAGACCAACCTCAGGCTGATTAGCGGCGACCCGAATGCGCTGGCTTGGCAAACGGGCAATGTTCTGCAGCAAAACATAGATTATCGACTGGGACGGCTGATATTCAGAGGCACCGGCTCGTTTGCGACGCAGAATGGCAAGGAAAATGCTTCATTGTTTTTTACAATGGGCCGCGAGCTTGGCGACTTCTGATCGAGCAGCATATGAAGCCACGACTCCACGGCAAATTTGCCCCTTCAAGGAACCGGTAATGGAAAAACTCTACGGAATGAGGAAAGGCGGCCGCTTGATGGCCTGCCTGATGGCTGTCTTGGCCATGCTTTTTGTTGACCTGCCTGAAGCACACGCTGAGTACGGCGACGTCGTAATCAACAACTACTCCGACGGCGCCGGCATGCGCCCTGTGATCTTCCCGCACTGGTTTCATCGCGTCCGCTTCCGTTGCAAAGTCTGCCACGCCGATATCGGCTTCAAGTTCCAGGCCGGCGGAAACGAGATCAACATGGTGAAAATCATCGACGGCCAATATTGTGGCGCCTGCCACAACGGCGAGATAGCGTGGTCGGTCGAGAATTGCAACTTGTGCCACTCAGCCAAGCCCGGTACCAAGACCCAGGTACATGAGAGCACGATCCAGAAACTTGCGCGACCGGCAACCACGCCGGCGAATAAGTGAGGAGGCCGACATGAAACTGCATAGCCTCATTACCCTGTCGCTCGCCGTATCGGTACTCGTGACTCCGGCCTTGGCGCAAAAGTCGGGCAAGGATGTTTATGGCAAGACCTGCGCCGTCTGCCACGCTACCGGTATCGCCGGCGCACCCAAATACGGCAATGCCGGCGACTGGAGCCCACGCATCGCTGGCGGTACCGGCCGCCTCTACGGCAGTGCGCTTAAAGGCACACCCAAGGGCATGCCGGCCAAAGGCGGAAATCCAAGCTACTCCGACGCCGAGGTCAAAGCAGCGGTGGACTACATGCTTGCCGCCGTAAAGACCGCAGCCAAGCCGACCGCCACTCCGCCACAAAATCCCGTAGCCAAGGAAGAGCCGAAGCCTGAGCCCAAGGTTGCAACGTCCACGCCCAAGGTCGACAAGGCGGAACCGACGCCAACGGCGGCGGCCGCCATGGCGGAAGCCGTGCCAGTTGGCGACGTAAACGCTTTCAACCGGCTCCTCAAGCCATTGGGCAAACGCAACCCGCCGCCGCCCGAGGATGGCATTCATGACCCCGCCAACGATGGCACGCACGCTTTGCTGCCCCCCCTCACCGCCTATGCCGGATTGCCCAAGAGTCTCGCCGGCAATCGTGTGAACTGGGTCGAGGCGATTGGCACGAAGAAAATCAATCCTCGCTGGGACCGAACCGACCCGAAAGCCGAGCCGGTGGTCATGGACCTCAACATCGTGCGCGAAGTGAAGGGCTCCATGCCTGACGTGGTCTATCCGCACAAACAGCACACCGAATGGCTCGACTGCTCGAACTGCCATCCGGCCATCTTTGTGCCCCAGAAAGGCGCCAACGCGATCAGCATGGCCGCAATTCTGCTCGGCGAGAAATGCGGCGTCTGTCACGGCAAAGTCGCGTTCCCGGTTTCGGAATGCCGGTTGTGCCATTCCAAGAAAAAGGATCTCGCTCGCCCGGCACAAGCTGCGGCCAGTGTGGCCAAGTAAGGAAACAACTATGTTCAGGAATGTATTGATAGCCGCCGCCATCGTCGCCATCGGCAACTCCGCACAGGCTCAGGTGCCACAGGGCGAACAAAGCAGTGCGGCTACCCGCTTGCAGGCAGCGAAAATCGACAAGGAATCGCTGAGCTTCAACATGGAGTCGGTTGGCAAGTTGATCGAGACCTCCTCAGCGGCGCGCCAGATCGATTCGAGCAAGGCTCCTGAAGCGCAGGACAAGCGCCAGAAGGCGCGTGAACTCTACAAGTCTGCCCAGGCGGCGCTTACCGCCGGCGATTTGCCAAAGGCCTCGCAACTGCTTACCGACGTCCGCGCGATGTTCTTCGACGCAGTACGTCTGGCTGCCCCGGAGGAAGTCACGGCAAAGAAGCTGGAGAATGACTACCGCGCTCGCCTCGACAGCGTAAATGCCCTGCTCGGCGCGTACAAGCGAGTTGCCAACGAAAAAGGCACTGCCGCCAGAGGAGTGAGCGAAACAGTCGCCCAGATCGAGAAAGGCGTCGCAGAAGGTGCGAGTCTCGCCCAGACAGGCCGCTACAAGGAAGGTCGCAGCGCACTTGATCGCGCCTATCTGGTCGCCAAAGCCGGCATAAGTGGCCTGCGCAGCGGCGACACTCTGGTACGCTCGCTCAACTTCGCCAGCAAGGAAGAGGAGTATCAGTATGAGATCGACCGCAACAATACCCACCAGATGTTGATCGAAGTGCTACTGTCCGAGAAACGGGCGGATAGCATGGTGCAGGGATTCATCGCCAAGGCCAAGGAGTTGCGCGCCCAAGCCGAGGCTGCGGCCAATGGCAAGGACTACACGACCGGGGTGAAGCTGCTTGAGGAATCGACTACTGCACTGGTACGTGCAATTCGGGGCGCAGGGATTTACATTCCTGGCTAAGTTTCGGCATGGCTTGGCAGCGCTGGCCGCGCTGCTCTGCTGTGCCGGCGTTGCGTTTGCCCAGGCCGAATGGAGCACATTGCGCAAGGATGGCATCCACGACCGCAAGGGGCCGGCCATCAAACAGCTTCAGGAGCCACGGGAGGCGCTCTCCAAACTGCCGCGCGACACGACCGGCAATATGGTGCGTTGGATCGAGGCCATTCAAACCGGAATAATCAAGCCCCGCCCCAGCCTAAAGCCGGGCGTGCAGCCAAACATTCTCGACCAGGACATTCTTCTCGACCTCAAGGGCAGCATGCCCATCGTCCTGTTCCCGCACAAACGACATACTGAATGGCTTGATTGCTCGAACTGCCACGATGGCGTGTTCGAAAAGCGGACCGGAGCAACAAAGCTGTCCATGTTCCAGATTCTGGCCGGCGAACAATGCGGAATTTGCCACGGCGCGGTATCCTTCCCGCTGACGGAGTGCGGCCGTTGCCATAGCGTCATGCGGCCAGGCCAGGCCAAGCCTGTGATTCCGCCCGGAATGCCTCCGGCGCATGGGATTCCGGAAACAAAATGAAATTTTCCATCGGTATGCTCTGCGCTATTGCCGTGGTCTTCACCGCGGTACCGGCCGCAGCCGAGTATGCCGATGTCGTGCTAAATCGGCGAGCGGAAAAAGAAGGCATGCGGCCGGTGGTCTTCCCGCACTGGTTCCATCGCATCCGCTTCCAGTGCCGCGTCTGTCACGCCGAACTGGGTTTCAAAATGCGCGTAGGATCGAACGACGTCACCATGAACGATATCGCCGACGGAAAATTCTGCGGTGCCTGCCACAATGGCGATATCGCCTGGAGTCCCGACCGTTGCGACCTCTGCCACTCTGGCAAGCCAGGCTTGCCGACCGGCATTGTCGGCGGTCATGAGACGAGTGGCCCTGGGCGCTGGTAGCCGGCGCGGCCTGCTAAAGGCCGCCGTCTGCCTGCTCGTAGCCCTGTGTGCGGGCTGCGCGACAGGGGCCGAGCGTCGTCGTGAATCCATCCTCGAACCGCTGTTCAGCATTGCCGGCGCACGTCTTGTCACACGCGTGGACATCGCCGGTGGGTCTACAGCGGACGCCATCGGCGCCTATGTCCCGCTGGTATTTCCGGTTGCCGTAGCGGCGAGCTTCAACGACATCTATATCGCTGACGCCGGCACCTCGCGCCTTTATCGCTACGACCGCACCCTGGACGCCATGGCCGTGATGCCGGTAGCCAACATCAGCCGAGCCACCAAGCTGCAAGTCGGCCCCGATGGTTCGATCTACGTCCTCGATCCGTTCGCCTCGGAAATTCGCCGCTACGCACGTAGCGGCAAACAACTGCCCGCGGTGCGTCCGCGCCAAGCGACCAGCCGTTACGACAACTTCACAGTCGATTCCTTGACCGGCAAGGGCTACGCGGTAGACTCTGCCCACCTTGTGATCGACGAGATTCAGCCCTTGGGCCAATTTGCCATAGATTTCATGCGTCTGGACGAAGCTGGCCCGATTGCCACCGACGGCCGAGGGCTATTCGTCGCCAGCACCCGTTGCGGCTGCGTCGTCGAATGGATACAAGGCCGCCAGGGGCGGCGCTTTGGCTCCGGCAAGCTGCGCCAGCCGCTTTCGCTTGGCGTCGACGGACCGAACGTCTTCGTGCTGGACGGATTCGACCGCAGCATTGCGCTCGTCCATGAGGAAGGTATCGAAGCGATGTCCGCCGCCGCATTGGGTATGGTGACGCCAGAAAGCCTTGCGGCAACAGGCGGCATGATCCTGATCGCCGACGGAGCCGGACATCGGGTCTCAGCATTCCGAGTCAAATCGAGGCGAGCGCGGTGAGCCGAAGCAGCCGTCTCGCGGTCGTGTTGTCGCTCGTTCTGGTGCTCGGCGGCTGTGCCGGGGAGCCGGAAAGAGCTGTTTTCCGACTCGGGCTTGATCGCAGCACCGAGAGCAAGCGCCTGATGTGGCCGCCAGAGAAAGATGGTGAGATACCCCGCTACTTCTACGTTGGCGAACTCACGGGAGAAAACAACTTCGTCAGGCCCGAGCGCAAATCCGACGCGGCGAAAAGCATCATTGCCCGCTTCTTCGACATCATCATTGGCGAAGAACGCCCCATGCTGCTGGACAGGCCGCAGGCAGGTGCCGTAGACGAGTCGGGCCGTATTCTGGTCACCGACATGGGAAATGCCGGCGTCTTTGCCTTCGACGAAAAGCAAGGAACACTATCAGTTTGGCGCAAGGCAACCGGGACCATCGACTTAATTGCCCCGGTCGGAATCGCCATCGGTCCCGAGGGACATGTTTTCGTCGCCGATGCCGAACTTGCCCTGATTGCCCATTTCGACCGAGATGGCAACACCAAGGAACCCATTGGCAAAGGGATGTTGCGGCGGCCAACCGGACTGGCCTATGAGCCAAAAACCAAGCGCCTGTTCGTCGCCGACACACAGGCACACCAGATCAAGATATTCGATCTGGAAGGAAAATTGCTTTCAACACTGGGCGAACAGGGTGAAGGACCGGGACAATTCAACTATCCCACCCATATCGCCGTGCGCCATGAAAAACTCTATGTCAGCGATACGCTCAACGCAAGGGTCCAAGTGATGTCGACGCCGACCGGACGCTATCTCGGCTCGCTCGGCAAGCGCGGGCTGCAAATGGGCAATCTGGTGCGTCCCAAGGGGGTCGCCACGGACAGCGAGCACAATGTCTACGTGATCGAGTCCTATCATGACTATCTGCTCGTATATAACCGTAGAGGCGAGTTTCTGCTCCCCATCGGAGGAGTCGGCCAAGGTGCGGGGAACTTTCACCTGCCTGCCGGCATCTGGGTGGATGCACGCAACCGCGTATTCGTGGCGGACATGCTGAACGGACGCGTCGCGGTATTCCAGTTCCTGGGAGGGGACAATGACAATGAAGACTGGTAGGCTCCTTGGCGCTTCGCTGATGCTGATGGCGATGCTGCTGGCGAGCGAGAGCCAGGCCGCACGCGAATCCAGGATCAGCGCAACCAAGCACAACCTCTCATCTTCGGGCACCGGTACGACCCATTCGACCACCGAGAGTCAAATTTGCGTCTTTTGCCACACGCCGCACGGCTCGGATACTTCGCAAAGCGCGCCGCTGTGGAACAAAACGCTCGCCAATACCACCTATACGGCCTATACGTCGTCCTCGCTCGATGCCGCCACCATCCAGGGGGTCTCGGCCGGTCAACCGCTGGGCAGTTCCAAGCTTTGCCTGTCCTGCCACGACGGCGTCATGGCGCTAGGCAGCGTTCGCGTGTTGCAGGGACAGCAGAACGTCACCATAGGCGGCGGCACCCAGGTCACCATGCCGGCGGGCAGCGGCTCAAGTACCGGCTATACGCGTTTGCTGGGCACCGACCTTACCAACGACCACCCGATCTCGGTCACCTTCGACCAGGCCTTGTCCGACCGCGACGGCGAGTTGCGTCGACCGAGCGCCAGTCCGCTCAACCGATGGGGCACGGTGTTCGGTGTGCGCTCCGCTCAGGACTCCTACAAGCCATTGCTGCCGCTGGAACCGACAGGCTCAGGCAGTGCCGGACAGGTTCAATGCACGACCTGCCATGACCCGCACATCCGCGAGACCGATCTCACAGCCGAACGCAACATCAAGTTCCTGCGCGGCAATCGCGTCCAGAAGGCGCAACCGACCAGCACCTACGTCGCCGGCAACGACATCGTTTGCCTGTCCTGCCACGACAAGGGCATGCAAGGGGTGGGCGGCAACTCGTGGGCCTATTCCGCGCACGCCAACTCGAACGTCGCGACCCAGACCTACAAGACCGCGGCTGCCGACACGCGCGAATTCCCTAGCGGTATCGCCGTGTGGCAGGCCGCCTGTCTCAACTGCCACGACACCCATACAGTCTCGGGTTCGCGCCGGCTGCTGCGCGAAGGTACTGATGCCAGCCCGGCAACCTCGCTCTACCTGGGCGGCTTCAAGGCCGGCGGCTCCGCGGCGCTGGAAGAGACCTGCTACCAGTGTCACAACGACACGACCAACAGCATCCTCAACTCCGCATCCAGCAACCCGCCGAACGTCAAACAGGATTTCGCACTGACCTACCGCATGCGCATCCGCAACGTGGACCAGCCGGCCGGCGGCACTGAAGTACACGATGTTGGCGGCAACTTCAACGACACCTACAACGACTGCACCGGCGCCGCCAACAAGTGCGGCGCCGACCTGATTGAAAGCCGTACGCAACTCGGTAATGGCAATGCCAACAACCGCCACGTCGAATGCTCGGATTGCCACAACCCGCACCGGGTGGCGAAGTTCCAGCTGTTCTACGGCAACGCCGGCAGCATCAGCGGAACGCCGGACGCCTCGGCCGCGCACAAGCACACCAACGCCTCGGGCTATACCCACACCAACGTCGCCTCGGGCGCGCTGCGCGGCAGCTGGGGCGTCGAGCCCGGCTACACGTGCTGTTCGTTCCACACGGCCGCGACCAGTTACACCGTGCGGCGCGGCGATCCGGGTACCGACAGCGTACCCAACGACTCCAATGCCGATACCAAAACCTACGTCACGCGCGAGTATCAGGTCTGCTTGAAATGCCATTCGGGCTACGGCTACGGCAGCACCCCGCCCAACCTCGACGCCAACAACACCAAGGGCCTCACGCCGTCGGGCACCAATGCGCTGACCCAGTACACCGACCAGGCCAAGGAATTCCAGGCGCCTGCCTCCCATGCCGACGAATCGTCCACCTTCAACATGGGCGCCGACGGCGGCGCGGTCGATGCCAACGCCAACAACAAGAACCACCGTTCCTGGCATCCGGTCATGGGTCCCACCGGCCGCACGGCCACGAAACGCAATATCACGGCCACCAACGCATTCAAGTTGCCGTGGAGCAATGCGGTCGGTACCCAGACCATGTATTGCAGCGATTGCCACGGTTCCGCCGTCACCACGTCCGCAAACAACGTCATTCCTGAAACTGGCAAGGCCTGGGGTCCGCACGGCTCGGGGAACCCGTTCATTCTCAAAGGCGTCTGGGGTGCCGGCATGAATACAGGCACCGCCAACCTGCTCTGTCTCAAGTGTCACAACCCGACCAGCAGTTCCGGTTTTTCCGGCGGCGGCAAAGGCAACCTGCATGCCTACCACATCGACCGCATCGGCAAGATCAACTGCGTCTGGTGCCATGTCGCCGTTCCCCACGGCTGGAAGAACCGTTCGTTGCTGGTCAACCTGAACGACGTCGGCGAGGAGGCCGGGCACGGGGCCGGCAGTAGCAAGGAAGTCGCCACCAACGGCAACGCCGCGCACTACCTCAAACCGCCCTACTACCTCTATGCCAAGAACAAGATTTCGTCCTTCGCCACCAGCGGTGGTTGGTCGGACACCAGTTGCGGCTCGCGTAGCAAGACGGGCGCCAACCTGATCACCAGTACCGACGGAGCCTCGGGTTCGAACACGACGGGCACCGGCAAGAACTGGATGACCAACACGTGCAGCAACCCGAGCAACTGACGTCGCTATTGGAGTCGCTGGCTTCGCTCAAGCTGACCCTGGTCGCACTGGTCCTGTTCGCGGCCCTGGTCGTCCTTATCTATGTCCGCGACGATCTGCCGAGTGCCCTGCTCGCAGCGCCCTTGGGACTGCTGTCAGCCAATCTGCTGGCCGCGATTCTCGGCAATCGCAGTTTCCGCCGACAGGCGGCGTTGCTGGTCTTTCATCTCGCCTTGCTGACGCTGGTCCTGCTGCTGGCCGCCAGCCGACTCAGCTATTTAAAAGGCAGCCTGGAGCTCACGGAAGGCGAGGAATTCACCGGAACGCTGCTGGAATCCGACGCTGGGCCTTTCCACCCGATCGACACATTGCGGGCCTTGCGCTTCGGCAACCTTGGCTTTCGCATCGACTACGCGCCAGGTCCATTGCGCCAGGGCATCCGCAACCAGATCGAAATCCGCGGACCCGGCGCAGTGCCACACCGCATAGAGATCACCGACCAAAAGCCACTGATACTTTCCGGCTATCGCTTCTATCCGACAGGCAATAAAGGCTTTGCACCGTCTTTCAATTGGCAGCCGACCGGTGGCGGCGAGGCACGCATCGGCACGGTGCACCTGCCTTCCTACCCCTTGCATGAACACGGCCAGGCGCGTGAGTGGACGCCACCGGGAACCGCGCTGCGCATCTGGACAATGCTGGAATTTAAGGAGACCATCCTCGCCCCCGACCGGTGGTCGGAATTTCGACCGCCCAAGGAGCATAGGATCGTGCTGCGTATCGGCGCGCAGCGCTGGGAACTGGTGCCGGGTGGCATTGTCGATCTGCCCGAAGGCCGTCTCGAATATCGGGGACTGCGTGGCTGGATGGGCTACACGGTGTTCTACGACTGGACCATACCCTGGCTGCTGGCCGCCTGTCTTGTCGCCATCGGGGCACTCGGAGCGCACTTTTGGAGCAAATTCGCGAACAAACCCTGGAATGCATAGACCAAGATGATTGAACTGCAACTGCTCTGGACGGCCCTGGTGCTTTACGTCGTCGCCGGCTCTGCCGCGATCTTCTCGGTGGTCTGGCGCCGCCGGCCGGAACGCCTGGTGCTCACGCTGATGGCAGCGGGCCTCGCGCTGCACACGGCGTCCATCGCCACACGCTGGGAACGCCTCGGTCACGGCCCCTACGTGACGATGTTCGAGATTCTTTCCAGCAATATCTGGAGCCTGATGCTGGCCTTCGCCATCGCCTTCTGGCGCTTGCCGGCGATACGCGGTAGCGCCGCGGTAGTGATGCCCATCCTGTTCATCATGATGGGCTGGATCATGATGGCCGACCCCGGCGACGGCAGCCTGCCCTCCAGCTATCACACGGTCTGGCTCTTCATCCATATCGGTTTCGGCAAAGTGTTCCTCGGCGCTACACTGGTCGCCGTCGGACTCGCCGGCGTCATACTGTCGCGGCGAACTGCGCTCGGGCTGAGATGGTTTGAAAGACTGCCTGAGGATGTGCGTCTGGACGATCTCGCTTACCGCTGCATGGCGATCGGCTTCATCTTCGAGTCGCTGATGCTGGTCGCCGGCGCCATTTGGGCCCAGGACGCATGGGGTCGCTACTGGGCCTGGGACCCGCTGGAAACCTGGGCGTTCCTGACCTGGCTGGTACTCGGCATCGCCCTGCATGCGCGCGTGACCTACAAGCTCTCGCCGCGCACCGGCGCCATGCTGGTGGTCGGAGTTTTCATCGTCGCCTTCCTGACGTTCTTCGGCGTGCCTTTCATTTCGACGACGCCGCACAAAGGTGCCGTATGAGCGCCGTGCTGCCAGCGCCGACTGTTACCCGCCGCCTGGCATTGGCTTGGTTCTCGCTCGGGCTGACCGCCCTCGGGTTGTCCGCGATGTTCGCGGTGATCCTGGTCGTCGCGCGTACTCCTTTCCTCGGCCAGGGCGCCGGCTTGTTCCGTACCGCCCTCGTATTGCATGTGAACCTGGCGGTACTGGTCTGGTTCCTATCGATGGCGGCGGCGATCTGGATACTTTCCGGGGACATCCGGGGCAATGTTGGATGGCCGGCCTTCTGGCTGGCAGCCCTGGGCAGCGCGGCGATGGTGGCATCCGGGTTTTCGCAGCAGGCGCTGCCGCTGCTCGCCAACTACGTACCGCTGCTTGACCACGAATTGTTCATGGCCGGGCTGGCTTCATTCGCGCTCGGCATCGGAATCGCCGCGGCAGCCGGACTGGCGGTCTGGCACCGACGGCCACCGACGACGCTGCATCTTGCCGCTGGTGCGGCCATGATGGCCCTTGCCGTTGCTGCTGTCGTACTGGTGACGGGCTTCATGGCGGGAACAGCGACACCCACGGGCGTCCAGATCGGCATCGATGACCGTCTCTGGGGCGTCGGCCATAGCCTGCAGTTCGTGCATGTGCTGCTGCTGATGGGAGCCTGGACGGCGCTCGGCGAAGCGGCCCTGGAGACCACGCCGCGGCTGCGCCGCTTGCTGCCCTGGCTGATCCTCGGCACGCTGCTGCCCGCTGCCGGCGGTGCCTTACTGGCAATGATGCATGGGCCCGGGACGGTCGAATACCGCAACGGCTTTACGGAATTGATGCGCTGGGGTTCCTGGCCGGCACCGCTCCTCTTTGCGGCGGGCCTCGCGATCGGTCTGCTGCGGGTCGGTCGCCATCGTCGGCTGAACGCCGACGAACTGGGCCTTGCGCTGTCGCTGTTCCTGTTTGCGGCCGGCTGTCTGCTGGGCGCCAATATCCGTGGCGAATCGCTCGCCGTGCCGGCCCATTACCACGGTACCGTTGGCGCCATCACGCTCGCCTATATGCTGTGGCTGCGGCGCATTGGCGTCGACCTCGGCGTTGCATCCGACGCACGCAGCTTGCGCCTTCCCTCCATCTATGGTCTGGGCATAATCTGCCTGGTCGCCGGACTGGCCGTTGCCGGCGAACTGGGCGTACCACGCAAAGCCACCCATGCTGACCTCGGCGTGGACAGCACCGCCTACTTCGCCACCATGGGTGCCGCCGGCATAGGCGGCTTCCTCGCCCTTGTCGCGGTCGCCGGCTACGCGGTGCTGACCGCCGCCGGCCTGCTCGAAGCACTGAGCCCGCGCAAACCCGGAGCGCGGCGCGACCTGCGCCTGCCGGCAATCGTCCTGGCCCTGACCCTGGTCATCGGCGGCGGACTCCTGCTCGACCGCATGCCTGGCGGTAACAACGAGAAGCTCGCCACCGAAGCCCATGTCCAGGAAATGAAGCTCAAAGAAATCAATACTCGTTTCCAGCAGGGGCTGGTCATGCTCCACGCCCGACAGTACGACCATGCCCTCACCGCATTTCACCGTGTCCTGCAGTTGTCTCCAGCCATGCCCGAGGCCTACGTGAATGCCGGTTTCGCGCTGATAGGCATGAAGCGCTTCCGCGAAGCGCACGATTTCTTCGAGGGAGCAACCGCCCTGCGCGTACGACAGGTCAATGCCTATTACGGACTCGCCATCGCACTGGAAGGCATGCACGAGTTGCCTGCCGCGATAGCCGCAATGGAAACCTACCTGCATCTGACCAAGGCCGACGATCCCTACCGGCGCAAGGCGGAAGCAGCGATTTGGGAATGGCGCGAGGCGCTGCGTGACAAGCCCTGAACACACCGGCACCACGGAGCGGCGGCGCGGCGGAACCCTCAGCCCGCGGACCATGCGGCGCCTTGACCGCTGGATCGGCTTGCCCCTCTGTGTTCTCGCCAGCCTGGCGCTTCGGCTATCCGGCCTTGTTCCACAGCGGACCTTCGCGCCCCCCCGCAGGGTGCTGTACGTTGCACTGGCGGAGATGGGCAGCATTGTTCTGGCGGCCCCGGCCATTCGGCAATGCGCTCGAACGCATGGGGTGATGCCGACCTTCGTGACCTTGGCGCAAACCCGTGGGGTCTTCGATTTCCTCGGCGGTGAGTTCAACCGCGAGGTTTGTGTCCTGCGCACCACCAGCCTCACTGCGTTGTGCGCCGATCTCTGGTCGTTCTGCCGGCGCATGCGCCGCGGCGGCATCGCCGTCGCCGTCGATCTCGATCCGGGATCGCGTTTTTCCGCCCTCGTCACCTTACTATCCGGCGCTCGGCGGCGAAGCGGCTTTGAGGGTATGGCTCAACCCTACCGCGGCAGCCTGTACACGCACACGGTCGATTGTCCGCTCGGAAGGCACATGAGCGAGAACTTCGCCGCCCTGGTAGAGGCGCCGTTCAGCGAAATTGAAAGTAGCACGACAACCGTCGTCGATCTGTTTATTCCAGCGGCTGCATCGACGCAGACTGCCGAATCCGGCAGCGTTCTACATCGGCTGCGTCAGAGAATTCCGTACTGCGACCCCGGCCGGCGACGCATCGTCCTGATCCACGCCAATCGCAGCGATCCCGTGCCACAACGGCGCTGGCCGCAACAGCGCTATATCGAGCTGTGCCAACGGATGCTCGCCGAATGGCCAGACATCTTTGTCCTGCTTATCGGCGCCGCGGCCGAAGAAAACGCCGCCACCGCACTTTGCGCCGAGATCGACGATTCCCGCTGCGGAAGCGTTGCCGGCTTGTTTTCGATCGGTGAACTACCGACGCTGTTTGCCTTGGCAACCATACTGGTCAGCAGCGATTCCGGACCCGCGCATTTCGCCGCCCATGCCGGTTTGCCGGTCGTGGCGCTGTTCGGTCCGGAAACACCGCAGCGCTATCGGCCACTCGGCGCCACGGTGACGCTCTATGCCGGCCTGCCTTGCTCGCCGTGTCTGTCGGCGCACAACCAGCGCGCAAGCAGTTGCCGCGATCCACGCTGCATGCAGGCGATCGAGGTCGAGACAGTGCTCGGCGCGATGCGCGACGCGCTGGCGCCGGCAGAACGGGCAGCGACCGCATGATCCCGCGCCGCCGCATCCCGATTGCCGGCCGCGACCTGCGCGACGTATTCACCGCCCCGTTTGTGCCTCGGACCCAGGACGCCGCCGACATAGCGGCGTTTGAGGAAGCCTTCCGTCAGCGCGTCGGCTGTGCCTATGCGGTCGCCACGGCCAGCGGTCGCGAAGCCCTGCTGCTGATCGTCGACGCCTTGCGCCTCGGTCCCGGCGACGAAATGATTGTGCCCGCCTATACGCTGGGCGAACTGCTGCCGCTGATCGCGGCGCGGGGCATACGCTGTGTCGCAGCCGACATCGATCCCGCGACGCTGAACGTCACGGCCGCAAGAGTCGGCGCCCGCATCACGCCGAAAACCCGCGCCATCCTCGTCGACCACCTGTTCGGCGCTCCCTGCGAGATCGGCGCCCTGATGCAACTCGCGGCACGCCACGGCTTGCCGCTGATAGAAGACTGCGCCCATGCCGTCGGCGCTTATGCAGACGGCAAACCGGTCGGCAGCTTTGGCGACGCCGCGCTGTTCAGCCTCGAAGTCAGCAAAGGCGTCGCCACCTTTGGCGGCGGCATGCTGACCACGTCGAACCGGCAGATCGCCGAACACGCCAGGCAGGCCGTCGCCGACCGACTGCGCCACCCGGGCCCGGCCGTGCGCAAGGCGGCTCTCAAGTACGTCGAGGAAATGGCGGTGCGCAGCCCGCTCTATGCCCTGGCGGCGCGCCTGATGTTCGGCGGCCGCGGCAACGGTTTCGAGCGCGCCTACCGTCGTGCCCATGACCAACTGCGCCAGCCCTCGGTTGGCTATAGCGGCATGCAGGCGCGTATCGGTTTGCGTCGGCTCGGCGCGCTTGATGAACGCAATCGCCGCTTCAATGCCATGTGGCTGGAACTGGCAGACGATCTGCCGCCGGGCTTCGCGGCACCGTTGCGCGACCGTCACGGCAGCCCGGCCTTCTATAACTTTGCTGCCCGCTACGACGGCGACATTGTCCGCCTGCGACGCGCGGCGCAAACTCAGGGACTCGACCTCGCCATTCGTGGCGAAGTGATGGACGACTGCGCCGTCTTGCTCGGCCAGGCCGATTGCCCGGAAGCCGCCGCCGCCTATGCCAAAATCGTGCAGGTGCCGCTGCACGACGGACTTGGGGCGGACGGCCCGCGCCGCGTTGCAAAAAAACTCGCCGCGGCGGCCTGCCAATGCCGCTGACGTCGCCACTGGCGCTGCTGCGGGTAGACGCCGACTCCCTAGCGGCGAACACGCATCCGCGCCATCGCCATCCGGCGCTTGACCTCAAGTACATCCAGTCGGCGGTCCGCGACCGTAACGGTTTCCTGCCGCCGCTGATCGACCACACGCTCGCCTCAGGATTGTCAGCGGAGCAGCTCGCCGACCGGGTGCTTGCCTGCCGCCCACGCATCGCCATCGTCAAGGCGCAGAGCTGGAACCTCGACACGGCAATCCGCTGCGCCCGCCGCCTGCGTGCAGCGGGGGTTGTCACCATTGCCGTAGGCCAGCAAGTGCTCCATGCTGCACGCAGTCCGGTCACCGGCTGGCAGGACGCCTACGATATCGCTTTGCCTGGCGATGCCGAAGCCGAAGCGCCGCGTCTGGTGACGCGCCTGCTGTCCGGAGAAAAGCCTGCGGCGCTGGCTGCCAGCTACACCGAGCGCATGGCGACGGGACGCCTGTTGGAGATCGACGATCCAGATAGCCTGCCGATACCGCATTTCGACACCAGCGAACTTGCCGCCTATCCTTTCCCCTTTCCTTTGCGGCGTCGCCCCGTGCACCACTGGGGCTATGTCCTCACCGCCTGGGGCTGCCCTCGCGCTTGCCGTCACTGCTCCGTCGTCGTGCGCAAGTCGGCGACGGCAACGCTGCGCGCCCGCTCGATCGAACTCGTCGTCGACGAAGTTGCACGGCTCGCCGACCAAGGCGCGCAGGGAATACTGTTCGAAGACGATTCGCTATGCATCGACCGGCGCCGCTTTCTCGGTCTGTGCGATGCACTGATAAGGCGGCGCTTGACGCTGCCCTGGATCGCCAACGCCCGACCGGACGAACTGGATCGCGAACGAGTCGCGGCAGCTGCGGCCAGCGGCGCGGCATTGTTCAAGGTCGGCGTCGATTGCGCGGCACCACGCCTGATTGAACGCATCGCCAAGGCACGCGACGGCCTTGCCTGGATCGCCGCTGCCGAGAACGCGTTCGGCTACCTCGATGAGGCGAACATTGGCTCGGTCGCGCTGTTCATGGTCGGGCTACCCGACGAACAGGCAACGGATGTCGAGGCCTCGATCAAGCTGGCACGGCGGCTGCGCCCCGACTATGTCCAAGTGCAGATCTACACGCCCTACCCGGACACGGCGATTTGGGCCGAGTTGAGCCCTGCGCAACGCAACGGTAGCGGGACTTATCACTATGGCATTCGCTCCGAGTCGCCGAGCCGTATCGCCGCCGCCGACTTACCGAAAATGCAAGGCGCGTTTTATCGCCGTTTCTATCTTGACTCCGCCTACTTCGCCCGCCACCTGGCGCGATCCTGGCGTCACTACCTGACTCCGCAGGCTCTCTTGCAAAGCGCAGCGCACGTCTCATTTCTGCTGCGCAAGGCGGTATCAGACCGCGAGGCGCCGGCGCCGGCCGAGCCGCCAAATTGCCAGGCCTAGAAGAACCAAGGAAATGCAGGGTCCCAGTTGGAGTCCGAGTTTGTAGGAGAGGGGCTTGAGCACAAGTGCCAGCACCGCGGTGACTCCCAGTAAAGCATACTCGGCCGAGGCTCCGCCTCGTTCGCGCAAATCGCGCCAAATCCATCCGGCTGCCGGCACCGCCAGCACCAAATCGTAGGTATAGGCGAGCGGAACGGCAAGCAAGGTCGCCGCGCACACGACGGCAGCGGCCAAACGGCAGTCGTCATCAGTGACAGCGCCGTGCCAAGCCCAAACCGTCGCCAGTGCGGCCGCAGCAGCCGCAAGATACTGAAGCGTCCACGCCTGCTCCAGCGCGATCCCGCTCATCTGAAGTGCCGCAAGGATGCTGACCATCGCCCGCCACTCGAAAGCGCCCGCCTCGAAGCCGCCGAAATGATGGCCGAGAGTGCCGATATAGGCGTACCAAGGATCGGCGCCATACACGGCAATGCTGGCGACAACGGCACCGACGACAGTGATCGTCGCTACGCCAAACGGTTTCCAGTGGCCGCCGGCCACCAAGGCGAGCGGAATCAGAATGCCAAAATGTGGCTTGAAACTCGCCAAGCCGATGCAGATGCCCGCCAGCGTCGGCCGATACGCCACATTGGCGAGCCCAAGGCCCAGCAACCCAGCCGTCAGGAACCCGGTTTGACCATACATCGCGTTGTAGAACACGGGCGGAGCCGCCAGCGCATAGACCCATGCCTCGCGACGAACGAGCACCTGTCCCATGGCCGCCAGGTAGACCGCCAGCGTGGCCGCCAGCCAACCGAAATAGGCCCATAAGTAGCCCAGAAAACCGAACGGTGCAGCCAGCAAGATCGCAATCGGCGGATACATCCAGGCGGCGTAACCTATGGCGCGCGTCTGCGCTTCGCTCAACGGCACGTCGCTGGCGGCGCGTGCCGCAGCCAGCTCGGCCTGATGCATTCGTTCGGGAATGTACAAATTTTCGGCTGGCTCGTGACGCAGTTGCAGGGCTGCGGCATAGAAGGTCGTGAAGTCGGTATACAGCGGCGTGCCGCCGCGTAACGCATCGCGGCGACCGTCAAGATGGATTACCGCGATCACGGCTGCATAGAGCAATGCAATCGTTACGGCAAACCAAAAAACATAGCGCGCCAACGGTGCCGTCATGCCGCGTTCGACGACAAGCACATTGCTTTGCAGCAACCTGCATACCCGGCAGGAATTTCCCTACCGGACCAACTGAGCACGCCGCGGTTCATAGGCTAGTTTCCATTGCGCCGACCAAGATCAGCGAACGAACGTGCTCAGGTCGGCATCGTAGGTATCCATCACCTTGACGATTTGACCTTCCTCGTTGAGTCGCAATAGCCGAAAGTCGTGCATAATGTGTTCGTCATATAGCCAATAGCGCACGCCAAGCTGCCGCGCAAGGCCCGGCGTATCGCTCACCGACGCAGTCAGGAAACGCCAGTTCTCGCGATCGAGTTCGCGCGTCTTGCGATAGCGCGTCCACGCCTCAGGCGTGTCGTTCTTTGGGTCAAGGCTCAGCACAATGAATTCAAAGTGTCGCTTGGCGCGATCGGCAGCCGCTTGCACATCCTTGAGGCGCTGCAAGGTAATCGAGCAGATGAACCGACAATTGGCATATTCCATGGTCACGATGGCGGGCCGACCCGACCAATCCCGCAACGAGACCTTGCGACCGCGGTCATCCGTAAATGGCATCCTGATCTGGTAAACGCTGAACGCTTCGGCATGCAGCGCCGCCGTCCAGATCAACAGCGAATGAATGCCGAAAAGCCGCAAGAAAGTCCGCCGGCGCCCCGCCCAATGACCCGGCGTCATGGCTAGCGTGCAACTCCCGTTCCACTCGTTGCCGGCTTCACCGGATCGTATGACAGAGTTATCACAAAGTCGTTGGTGGCATCACGTTGCGATACCACTTTCACATTTCGAGCCTCGGCAACGATTGGCTCGACGATGCCACGCATATAGGCGCGATCGGATTCGTCGCCTGCGTTCAGCTCGATCTGGATCGACGTCCTGGAATATTCGGGTCGTGCGCAAATCCGCGCGACATTGAACAGCATGTGATGCAGAGTGATGTGCTGGCGCTTGAGGCTGTCGAGCGGGATGGATACCAAGATCGTATCGATGGTGCGATTGTCTTCACGCACACTGCGGATACCATGACTGAAGCCAAATGAATGGATCGATTGCGAAATCTGCTCGTGGAGTGCCTCGACATGAGGGTTGCGAGCCGCCTTGAGTTCCGACACTACTGGCGAACACCCCGCCAGCATGGATCCAAACAACATGGCGAGCGGAACAACAATTCCGCGAAAATGTAGCACGCTTGGCCTCCCAGCTCCTGTTGGAGCGGCGGATGATGCCCAACTCCGCCGCGATTTGCCGCGAGTAAATTCTACCCTTTTGCTCGTCGCCAGCCCACATCGTTACAATAGCAAGATACATGCATTGGATACACGGGCAATGTCGATGCTTCGCTGCTGGAGAATGATCGGCTGTATCACGCTGACCTTGACGGTGGCTGCCACAGCTTGGGCGCAGAGGAGCGACAAGAAGGCCAGGAGCATTGAACTGGGAGAGGCTCTCGGGCAGTCATGCATGGCCTGTCACGGCACGCGCGGCGCCAGTACCGAGCAGGCAATCCCCATCATTGGCGGACAAAACGACGTTTTCATCAGTCTCAGCATGAAGGCCTACCGCGATGGCACGCGGCCTTCGACGATCATGGAACGGATTGCCAAGGGCTATTCGACGAAGGAAATCGAAGCTCTTGCCGCTTACTTCTCGACCCAACCCTTCCTGCGGCCATTGCAGGAGACCGACCCGGAAAAGGTGACGCGCGGCCAATCCGTTCACGCCAGGAAATGCAAGAAGTGCCATCTGCATAACGGCCGGGACGCCATCGACACCGACAGCCCGCTGCTGGCCGGGCAGAAACTCCAGTATCTCCGGCGCAACATGGAGGAAATCCTCACCGGCAAGCGTTCCGTCGAGATCAAAATGGATGCGGCGCTAAGGGAAATCACGCGCGAGGAAGTCGAAGCGACATTGCATTTCTACGCGGCCCAGCACGGAGAGTTGCATTGAATTCTTCCACCCGCCGAGGCTTTCTAAAAATAGCATGTGGCGTGGCAGGCCTTCCGCTGCTTACCCCGCTTGTGCGCGCGACGGAACTGCTGCCGCGAACAGGAACTCGTGTTGTAGTGGTCGGCGGAGGCTTCGGCGGCGCGATTGCGGCAAAAACCCTGCGTCTGATCAACCCAAAGATTGAAGTTATTCTTATCGAACGCAACCGCTCCTATTCCGCACTGCCGGGCGCAAATTGGACGATTGGCGGTAGCCGTCGCATCGGTGAAAACCGCCTGACCTATGACCGACTCGAAGGAAACCATGGCGTCAGGTTGATTTACGGCGAAGCGCAGGTTGTTGACGCTGCCGCAAAGACAGTAGTGCTTGAAGCAGGAACGCTTAGCTACGACTTTGCCATCGTGGCGCCAGGCATAGGCTTCCGCGTTGACGAAATCGAAGGATATGCCGCAGCGGAAACACCGGACCTGTTCCCGCATGCCTGGACCAGCGGTGAGGAAATCGTTGTGCTGAAACGACGCATCGAGGAAATGAAGAACGGCGGCCTTGTCGTGGTCTCCCTGCCGACTCCGCCTTATCGCTGCCCACAAGCGGCTTACGAGCGCGTCAGTCAGATTGCCTATTACCTCAAGCAAGCCAAGCCACGTTCGAAAATCCTGGTTCTCGATGCAAGCAAGAGCAGCAGTGATCTGGCGGATCTTTTCCTCACCGGCTGGCGCCGAAGCTACGGCGATATGATCGAATACCGCAGCAGTCAGCAGGTCTTACAAATCGACGCGCCCCGGTCGTCGCTCCGAACAACCAGCGAGACGCTCACAGCTGATGTTGTCAACCTTATTCCACCACAAATGGCCGGCACGCTTGCCCACAGATCAGGCCTGATCGGCGAAGACAATCACTGGTGCGCCGTCGATCACAGTAGTTACGAATCCACGGTAGCCGGCGGTATTTACGTCCTCGGAGACGCCTGCCTCGGCGACGACCAGCAAAAGTCGGCATCCGCGGCCAACGCGCAAGGTAAGGCGTGTGCCATGCATATTGCCGGGGCAATTGCGCAGCGGGGACATCAACCGCATTTTTATTCGAACGTGTTGTACAGCCTGCTCGACGATAAACACGGCGCTTCAGCGGTCACGTTCTATCGCAGTGAGGGCCGCAAGTCAGTCCGCGTGGACAAAGGCGGTGGCGTGTCGAGCGAATGGTCGGAACTCGAAGGCATCTACGCGCGTGCTTGGCTCGGCAGCATCCTGGCCGAGATGTCGTCGTAATGCTTGGCACCCGTGAAAAAGACCAAGGTAGCGGCTGGCACCTTCTTGACACGGATCAACTACGCTCAATTTGAAGCATAGATCCCATTATTAAGGTATGGGAATTGCTTTAATCGGAAACAAAAATCTATTGTTAATTCAAAGGAATCTGGCCATGAATCTGACACGCCGAATAATCCCAGCTGGTGTCATCGCGCTAGCGGTCGCTCTGGCGCCCCCGGCGTATGCCCAGTCGTCGGATGCCGCGAAGATCAGCGAATTGGAAAAGAAGCTTGAACGCAGCCTCGAACTGATCAATCAGTTGTCGGAAAAAATACGCAAGATCGAGCAAGCCAGTGCCAATAACCGCGACGCCCAGACAAAGACTGCGCAACACGCAGAAAAGATTGAGGCGATCGAAAAACATGTTTCCGAAATCGGTGGCAGCCTGTCGCGTCGCGCCGAGGAGAGCGGCTTGCCGATCCACGGATTTGCCGATGTCGGCCTCGTCATGAGCAGAGAGGACAACCCGAGCTTCAAAGGCCGCAAGGGCGCCGTGCTAGGCACATCCCTCGGCGCCTTGGACCTCTACCTGACACCGCGCTTCGGCGACCGCGTGAAGGCTCTGATCGAATTGGTTTTCGAAGCCGAAGAGAACGGCGGAACCGCGGCCGATTTGGAACGCCTGCAAGTCGGCTATATCTTCAGCGACGCCGCCACTGGGTGGCTCGGCCGTTTCCATACCCCCTACGGCTACTGGAACACGGCCTTCCATCACGGCGCCCAACTCCAGACTTCTATTCTGCGGCCACGCTTTCTCGACTTCGAACACGACGGCGGCATTCTGCCCGCCCATACCACGGGCATCTGGCTGACGGGCACTCAGGGCATCGATCGCGGCAGGATTGGCTATGACGTATTCGCCGGCAATGCTCCGCAGATCACCCGCGTCGCGGCGGGATCAAATCTGGCGGCAGCCAACCGTACCGGCTTCAGCCCTGCGGTGAATGCCGGCACCTATGCCGGTTCGGGCCGACTCGACCCCCTTCACGCCGGGGGTACGACACAGCGTACCTCGATCGGATTCAATGCATGGTTTGAGCCAACCGCAGTGCACGGTCTGCGTGGCGGACTGCATGGCCTGCGTGCCGAGATCGTCGACAATGCGCCGGTTACCAACCAAACCCTGGTGCAGATGCTTGGCGGCTATTTGGCGTACATGAGCGATCCTTGGGAAGCAATGGGAGAGTACTACCGCTTCCGCAACAATGACCGTAGCGGCGCCACCGGCACACATGGCAGTTGGGCCGCTTATGCGCAAATCGGCTACAACATGCGCAGATGGACACCCTTCGCCCGGGTCGAGCGCAGCCGTCTCGACCAGACCGACAATTACTTCGGCGTCCAGGCGAGCGGCCGCTCCTATCAACGAATAGCTGCCGGCCTACGCTATGACGTCGATCCCAAGGCGGCGCTAAAGGTCGAGTTCAACAGCACGCGCAAGGAAGATCTCGGCCCTGGTCTGACCGACAGATTCCCCGAGCTGCGTATCCAGTACGCGATCCATTTCTGATCTGCGGACAAGGGAAGGATAAGAATAATGCGTTACCAGAAATTTTCGCTGCGGATACTGGCCGCTACTATCGGCCTTGCTGGCAGTGCCGTCGCTCACGCCGATCTATTCGTCATTGCTAACCCCGCCACGCAGATCACCGCCAGTGAAATCAAGGAAATATTCACGGGGGAAAAACAGATAGCCGGTTCAGTCAAGCTGGTTCCGGTGGACAACGGCCCGGTGCAGGAGGCCTTCCTCGACACTGCGCTCCGCATGGACGCTCCCCGCTACAACACGATCTGGACTAAGAAATCCTTTCGCGAAGGCATAATTCCTCCGACCGTGAAGTCCGGCAACAACGACGTCATCGAGTTCGTACGCCGGACACCGGGCGCGGTGGGCTACATCAGCAGCAACCCACCCAACGGCGTCACTGTCGTTCGCAAATACTGAGCACGTCGGGTTGCGTTTCGAACGGAACCCCACCACGAAGCAATGCGAGCTGGCCTGATTCTTGTATCCGGTTCGGAAAGCCCATAATTTTTCCCGGAGATAGGAATGATTCCTGAAATTGGTCATTTCGCCCTGATTCTCGCTCTTGCACTAGCCGTGATTCAGGGTTTCGGCTCGATTGCCGGCGCAGTCCGCGACGACCGGCGATTGATTGCCCTGGCAAGGCCGACGGCGGCGGTCGGCTCCATTCTGGTCATCGTCGCATACGGCTGCCTGACCCAAGCTTTTGTCAGCAATGATTTCTCCGTGCGCTATGTAGCCGGCCATTCGAATACGCTGCTGCCGATGTTCTACAAGGTAACAGCGGTCTGGGGCGGCCACGAGGGTTCGATGTTGCTGTGGGTGCTGATCCTGGCATTGTGGTCGATGGCGGTGACCACCTTCAGCAGACGCTTACCCAAAGACATGGTCGCGTCGGTATTGGGCGTGATGGGACTGGTCAACGTCGGTTTCCTGTTGTTCCTGTTGCTGACCTCCAACCCTTTCGAGCGGCTGCTGCCAGCGGCCCAAGATGGGCACGATCTGAACCCCCTGCTGCAAGACCCGGGCATGGCGATCCATCCGCCGATGCTTTATATGGGTTACGTGGGATTTTCGGTGGCCTTCGCCTTCGCCATAGCGGCATTGATCCGGGGCCGCCTCGACGCCGCTTGGGCACGTTGGTCGCGACCTTGGACGACGGTAGCCTGGATGTTTCTAACGCTGGGCATCGCGCTCGGATCCTGGTGGGCGTATTACGAACTGGGCTGGGGAGGATGGTGGTTCTGGGATCCCGTCGAGAACGCCTCCTTCATGCCTTGGCTCGTAGGTACGGCGCTGATGCATTCTCTTGCGGTAACCGAAAAACGAGGCAGCTTCAAGAACTGGACAGTACTGCTGGCGATCCTTACCTTTTCGCTGTCGCTGATGGGAACCTTTCTGGTCCGTTCCGGCGTGCTGACTTCGGTCCACGCGTTTGCTACAGACCCCAAGCGAGGCGTCTTCGTGCTCGCTTTCTTAGCCCTGACCGTCGGAATCTCCCTGACGCTGTATGCGTGGCGTGCCCCGAAGGTGGGCTTGGGTGGCGATTTCGAGCTCGTTTCGCGCGAATCGCTGCTACTGGTCAACAACATCCTGCTGGTCGTCGTTGCCGGCGCAATCCTGCTCGGGACGCTGTACCCGCTATTTCTTGACGCGCTGGGCCTGGGCAAGATTTCCGTCGGCCCGCCCTACTTCGAGGCCGTATTTGTGCCGCTGATGGTTCCGGTGATCCTGTTACTGGGCGTGGGTCCTTTCGCACGGTGGAAACGCACTCGATTTCTCGATCTCGTGTCGCGACTGAAGTGGGTAGGGCTTGCCGTCCTTGTGCTGGCTGCCGCCACCCCCTTCCTATTTGGGCGCTGGTCGCTGTTCGTAATGCTCGGGCTATCACTGGGCGGCTGGGCAATCGGAGCGAGCGCGGTCCACATCGCCTTCCGCCTCCGGAACGGCGATGGTCTTGGCGCCCAAATCGCCGCGGTGCCGCGTGCCCATTGGGGCATGGCACTCGCCCATGCCGGTATCGGCATCTTCATCATCGGCGTAACGTTAGTGAAGGGCTACGAAAGTTCCAACGAAGTGCGCATGGCCCCTGGCGACACCACCAGCGTGGCCGGATATGGCTTCAAGCTGCTCGATGTCGAGGAAATGCGCGGCCCGAACTACATGGCCGCGCGCGCGCGAATGGAAGTCAGCCGCGACGGACGCATACTCGCTACCATGCTGCCGGAAAAGCGACTCTACATGGTCCAACGCATGCCAATGACCGAAGCGGCGATCGACGCCGGGCTATTCCGCGACATCTATGTGTCGCTGGGCGAAGCGGTCGACCAGCAAACCTGGATCGTGCGTGTCCAGCACAAGCCTTTGATTGCATGGGTTTGGATCGGGTGCCTGATGATGGCCTTAGGCGGCCTTGTCGCCGCCAGCGATCGCCGCTACCGCCTTGCCGAACGCAAGGCGCCAACAATCGTCGCCATGCCAGCCTGAGGAATAGAACAAAATGCGACGCTTTATTTGGCCACTGGCGGTTTTTCTAGTCCTCGTCGGCTTTCTCGCCGCCGGTCTGCGGCTCAATCCGCGCGAAGTCCCTTCACCGCTGATCAACAAGCCTGCGCCTGCGTTCAACCTGCCTCAACTCCATGCCATACAGGCAAGCATCAACCCCACAGACATGAAGGGTAAGGTCTGGCTGTTCAACGTCTGGGCGTCGTGGTGCGTCTCCTGCCGCCAAGAACATCCAGTGCTGCTCGATCTCGCCAAACGGGGAACTTTGCCGGTCATCGGACTCGACTACAAGGATGATCGCGAAGCCGGCATCGCATGGCTACGCGAACACGGCGACCCCTACATGCTGTCGGCGTATGATCGAGACGGCCGAGTCGGCATCGATTACGGCGTTTATGGCGTACCCGAATCGTTTCTCATCGACAAGAACGGTGCGATCCGCTACAAACACATCGGCCCGCTGACACCGAAAGTCCTGGACGAAAAAATCCTGCCCATGGCAAAGGATCTCAACGGTGCGTAACGTCCTGATTGCATTCATCGCGACCTGCTGCTGGATGGCCGCCGCGATCGGCAGCGAAGCAGCCCCCGCCGCCGCCGACCCCGTACTGGAGGCACGCGTCAACAAGCTTGCCGAAGAATTGCGCTGTCTCGTCTGCCAAAACCAGAGCATCGCCGATTCCCATGCGGAACTGGCCATCGACCTCAAAAACCAAGTACGTGAAATGCTCAAACAGGGCATGAGCGACAAGCAGGTAGTCGATTTCCTCGTTCAGCGCTATGGCGATTTCGTCCTCTATCGGCCGCCTGTGAAAAACACCACCTGGCTGCTCTGGGCTGGGCCTTTTCTGTTGTTGGTCGCCGCTCTCGCGGCTTTTGTCATCAAACTGCGCCGAAGGCCACCGAATGCGCCGCTGACGGCAGCCGAGCATGCGGCTGCCGCAGCCCTGCTGCGCGGCGAAGGAATACAGCAATGACTACCTTCCTGATCCTGGCAGCACTTCTCGTCGCCGCGGCTCTTGCGGCCGTGCTGCTGCCACTCCTGAAACCCTCTAGGAATTCCGGCGCTACGGACTCCTCGACGCTAAGCCTGCAAGTGTTGCGCGAGCAACTATTGGAACTGGATAGTGAACGTCGCGCCGGAACACTGGATCCCGCCCAGTATGAAACAGAGCGAGCCGAAATCGAACGCCGCGCCATAGAAGACGGCCGCCCGACTGATCTCCATACCCCGGTCGACAAGCGCCCCGTGCGGCTTGCAGCAACAGTTGGCACGGCAGTCGTCGCCTTGTCTGCCGGGCTGTACTTGGTGCTCGGCGCACCGGCAGTCCTGCAGTCGACCTCGATCCAAAGCGCGCAGCAATCCAACACCCACGCCGTGACCCCACAGCAGATCGAGGCGATGGCGGCGAAGCTCGCCGAACGCCTGCAGGAAAACCCGGCAGATGGCGAGGGTTGGCTGATGCTGGCACGATCCTACGGAGCACTGGGCCGTTTCCCAGAAGCATCAGCCGCATTCGGGCGTGCCACGAGCCTGCTGCCGGAGGATGCCCAACTGTTGTCGGACTATGCCGACACCTTGGCGATGGCCCAGGGGCGCAGCCTGCAGGGCGAACCCGAGAAAATCATCAAGCGCGCACTCGCGGCGGATCCGCGCAACATAAAGGCATTGGCGCTTTCCGGCTCATCAGCCTTCGAGCGCCAGGACTACGCTGGTGCCATAGGCGAATGGCGCAAGGTATTGACAGTGGTGCCTGCCGATTCAACCGTCGCGACGCGCATTAAGAACAGCATTGCCGATGCCGAAGCCCGGTCGGGGCAAACCCCAGTCCAAACCAACTCCGTGGTGTCGGCCAAGTCGATTCGAGGCATCGTGTCCCTGGATTCAGTCTTGCGTGGCCAAGTGGCAAATACAGATACCGTCTTCGTTTTCGCACGTGCCGTGTCTGGACCACGCATGCCGCTCGCAATCCAGCGCATGACTGTCGGCGATCTGCCTGCACGCTTCA
This sequence comes from Rhodocyclales bacterium RIFCSPLOWO2_02_FULL_63_24, assembly GCA_001828935.1. Taxonomy (GTDB): domain Bacteria; phylum Pseudomonadota; class Gammaproteobacteria; order Burkholderiales; family Rhodocyclaceae; genus Sulfuritalea. The sequence goes on along the minus strand of MHZX01000065.1, from coordinate 28,064 downwards.
CGCTGGATGACAGCATGGGCATGGCCGGCGGCCCCAAGCTCACGGACCACGCCCAGGTGACCGTCGGTGCTCGGATATCGAAAAGCGGCAGCGCGACGCCGAGCAAGGGCGACTTGGAAGGCTACGTCGAGCAGGTATCAACTGGCAGCGATGCCGTTCGAGTGACCATCTCCAAGCCTGTGCGATGACTGCGGCGGGTCAGGGGGAGCCCGATGCGAAGCATTGAGGACAACCTGCTTGGATTCATCTTCATGGTTGCCTCTCCGGTTCTGCCGCAAACACAGCCGAAGTCGGCGGGTTAACGGTAAATGGAAGTGACCACCAATCCCCACTGCCGCGCAATCGGAGAGACCGATGCTTGGGAAGAATGAGTTATTCTTTATTTTGAGAAAATTTTTCCAAGGGCGAGAAAGTTGCCGACTTGAAGTACTCTGATGCGACACAATTGCCAACGGGACGCCACATCGACCGCACGAAGACCCATACCGCTTCGCTTGAGATTCGCGACTAGCTTCAGCCACCTCCTATGTCAGCCCTCGTAGACCATGCTCGCCCAGGAATATCCCAATGACAAGGCAGCCGACTACGTCGCCGACCAAATCCGGGATGCAGTCCCCATCAACTAGCCGCTCAGAACTGCGGTCCCGGTCGCGACGACGCGTAGTCGGAACAATCGCCGCATGCGCCTGTCACTCAGCGCTTTGGTTGAACGGCTGCAGCCAAGAACCTGATCGCCCCTGGAAAGGTTCACTCTTCCCTAAGTTTGCGCTGCCCACTCTTGACGGCGTAGTGCATGACATCGACCAGTATCTGGGGCTGCCGCTGCTGATAAACTTCTGGGCGACCTGGTGCCCGCCCTGTCGCAAGGAAATGGGGGACCTCAACGCTCTCTATGGAAAACTCGGGCCAAAGGGACTCGAACTATTGGCCATCAGCGTCGATACGGATCGAAATCTAGTCAGGGAATACCTGCTGCATGAACGGCTTAGCTTCACTGTGCTAATCGATGACGCCCAGCAATGGTCAGCAACGGCTCTCCAGTTACCAGGATTTCCGACGACATACCTGGTCGGTGGCGACGGCGTCATTCGCGAAGCTTGGGTGGGTCCACGCGCCTGGACTGACCCGGCGTTACAGAGCGCAATCGCATCCAGCGTGGGCCTCAAATACTGACTACTTGCCGCTATCGACGCGACCTACAGCTCGTTTCGCTTCTGGATGGCCTTGCGCGGCAGCCTTCCTGAACCAGTTCATAGCCTCCTTGCGGCTCTCAATAACGCCTTTTCCCGCAAGAAAAAGCAGGCCGAGATGATATTGAGCTTCGGCATGACCGGCGCTCGCTGCCTGGAAGTACCAAAGGGCCGCCTCCCGATCAGGATCGGGAACGAGTTTTGCCGCCTCGTGACCCAACAAATAGGCATTGCCCAACTCGAACATTGCCTTGGCATGACCTTGCAAAGCTGCTTTTCGAAGCCAATAGACTGCCAGTTTCTCGTCTTCGGGAAAACCCTGCCCATGATAATGCATCATTCCCAAATGAAATTGGGCTTGGGAATTGCTTTGATTTGCGAGCGGTGTGAGTAATTGAATTGCCTGGCCGTACCGTCCAGACTCGTATGCCTGCATTCCGTCGCCAAGAGCATCGGCAAGTGCAGGATGCGCAAACGCCAATAGGCCGGCCAAAAGGAGAAGCTGAAACATTGTATGAAAGGATTCCTTGTTTAGGCTCCGTAGCTGTTCAGGCACTATGATGACTCCAATGCAGGAATTTGCAAGTATGGCCGAAGGCATAGAGCAAAAAGCAGGCCTCGAAAAATGGTCAATGGCGCGGGCCTTAAGCCCGCGCAAGTCAAGGACTTCCCTCGCCTATAAAGGTTTGGTGACCCTGGCGGTTATGGTAGTTTATTTTGTTCTGGTATCAATCGTGGTTGCCTACGAGCGGCATTCCTTGATCGACTCGGTCCAGTTACTCAACGAAATTCATCAGCGAGAGGAACGCGTAGTCGCACTCAATATACTGGTGGCCCGCGCTATCTTGACGGTCAACGAGAACTACTTTTCGCCCAATGTCGACGTCTCCTCGAAAATTCTGGGCCTGGAAATCGAGGCGGTACTGAGTGGTTTGAGCAAACTAGAACAGCATTACGCGCCGATTGCCGAACATGCTTCGCTCCTGAAGAAGAGCATGACGCAGTTGCTTGAGCGCCCCAACCGAACGGTTGTTGCTGACATCCGTGGTATTTTCCACCGCATCGTCATAGATCTTGATGCCATCACCAGCGACATCCGCAGCCGTAAGCAATGGTTGCTCGAGGATTACGAAAACACCCACAATCGCCTGACCGTCGAGTGGATCCTATGCGTCGTAATCGGCCTTGGCTTTCTGAGTGGATTGATGATGTGGTTTTTTCGCCGCCTCGCCGCGGATATCCTGCGCGCGCAGGAACGGGCCACCGAAATCGTACGCGGCTACCGCGGCACCCCTCTATCCGTCACGCGTCACGACGAATTGGGCAACCTCATCGATGCCGTAAACAACATGCAGGACGAACTACGTAAACGCGAAACGCAGATCGAGTTAGGCCGCCAGCAAAAGTTCCATAAAGACAAGATGGCGGCGGTCGGCTCCCTGGCCGCCGCCGTAGCCCACGAAATCAATAATCCGCTGTCGGCCATTGTTGGGGTGGCGCAAGCCATGATCGATGGCGAATGCGAACCCGGCTGCGGCAGGCAGGGCTGCCATCCGAAACTGATAATGGAACAGGCCGGACGGGTGATGCAGATTACGCGTCAGATCGGAGAATTTTCCGTTCCGCAGTCGCCGGAGCCAGAACTTATCGACATAAACGGCTTGGTACGCAGCACCTGCAACTTTGTCGGATTCGACCGCCGCTTCCGCCGCCTGGAACTCGTGCAACAGCTCGATCACAATCTGCCAGCGGTGCATGCCGTAGCCGACCACGTCGTGCAGGTACTGATGAACCTCCTGATCAATGCCGCCGACTCCCTCGAGAACTATCTGGATCGACAACCCCTGATCACGGTCACGACACAGATGCGCGATGGCGCAGTACGAATTGCAGTAAGCGACAACGGCTGCGGCATTACGCCAGAGAACATGGACAAGGTGTTCATCGAACATTTCACAACCAAGGCCCCGGGGCGTGGCTCCGGACTCGGCTTGGCGCTGTGCCGCTCGCTGATCTGCAGCGCCGGCGGCGACATCAAGATCGATTCACACGTCGGCAAAGGAACGACCGTCGAAATTACCCTGCCACAGCCATTGCTTGGTGGCAACAGTAACGGAGTAACGGGAGAGGAACAACAATGCATGTCCTGATCATCGACGACGAAGCCGCACTGCGCCAGATACTGGTCACCATCGTGACGCGCGCCGGCTACACGGCCGATACCGCTGATTGTGTGCGCGATGCAGCCGGGAAGCTGGTACGTGGCGATGTCGACGTGGCACTGTGCGACATCCGGATGCCGGATGGAGACGGTGTCGAATTGGTGCGCAGCATGCGCGCAGCCGGTATCGATACCCAGTTCCTCATGGTGACCGCCTTCGCTTCGATGGAAACTGCGGTCGAGGCGCTGCGTGCCGGCGCGACCGACTACATGGTGAAACCGGTCAACAAGGAAGATCTGTTGCATCGACTCGCCAACATCGATGCGTTGCGCGGCCTGAAAGCGGAGAATCGCGCTCTGCGTCGTCTCGTCGGCGGCGAACAAGGCGTATTCCGCTTCGACGCACCCAAAATGGCAGATGTGGAGCGCCTGGTCGCCCGCGTCGCGGTGACCGACAGCACGGTCCTGATTACCGGCGAGAGCGGCACCGGCAAGGGAGTCATAGCTCGCTCCATCCACGAGCAAAGCCCGCGGTCGGAAGCCCCCTTCATCCCCATCAACTGCAGTGCGATCCCAGAGAACCTGCTCGAAAGTGAACTCTTCGGCCACACCAAAGGGGCTTTTTCTGGCGCTGACCGTGCACGCAAGGGACTGTTCACCCAGGCCGACCGCGGCACTCTTTTCCTTGACGAGATCGGCGAAATGCCGTTGCACATGCAAGCGAAGATTCTTCACGTCATTGAGGACAAGGAGGTACGCCCGGTAGGCGGCGAGCAAGCGCGGCGCATTGACACACGTATCGTCGCCGCCACCAACCGCGACCTGCTCGACATGATCAGGCAGGGGACGTTCCGTGAAGATTTGTATTTCCGACTGTCCAAGTTCGTAATCGCCATCCCGCCGCTGCGCGAGCGGCAAGAAGATATCCCGCGCCTGATTCGCTATGTCATGCAGAACATTGCCGGCGCAGGGAAAACACCTCTGGGAATTGACCCAGTCGCCGAGGAAATACTCTCTGAATATCCCTGGCCAGGCAACGTGCGTGAGTTGGAAAACGTAATTAACCGGGCTTACATTTTGGCCGATGGAGGCCGTATTACACTGTCCGACTTGCCGCCCGACATCGCCCGCCAGGCTCCCGCCCAAGATAACGGTGGCAGCGTCCGCATCCCTGGCGGCAGCTTGCGCGACCAGATGCGCCGCATTGAGGCTGATGTGATTTTCCGAGCGCTGGAGGAATGCAACGACGACCGCCGATTGGCGGCACAGCGACTTGAAATTGGGCTATCCAGCCTTTACAGGAAACTTGAGGAATTCAGCGCGTTGGGAATCACCCCAATTCGCAATTAACGACAAGGGCATACCTACGATGAAATATATACGCTACTCGTTGACATCGGGCATCAGCCTGATTTCCTTCCTCGCCGCTCTCCATGCCGCGCCAGCCCAAGCCGGACCGGCCGAGGACTATGCCGAGGGTACCAAGCAGCGTTATGCCGTTGGCGATCTTATTGCGGCCATGCCGCTGCTGCGCCGCGCCGCAGATGCCGGCCACGCCGCGGCTCAGGCGGCAATGGGTGAAATTCTCGATCACGCCGATTCGGATCCCGAGGCCATCGAATATTTCCGCAAGTCGGCCACTCAGGGTAATGCCGACGGCCAGTTCGGACTCGCCACGATGCTGGCGGTCGGTGAAGGGGCCCCGAAAGACCTCGCCGGGGCACGCAAATGGATCGTGCTGGCGGCCGAACAGGGGCACAAAATAGCAATCAACGAACTGGCACAAGCCTACATCATAGGTGGCCTGGACATTCCCGACGATAAGCGGCAGAGTGCCGAAGCGCTGCGCTGGATTCGCGCCGCGGCAGACAACGGCTACCTGACAGCCATGGATAAATTGGCTGCTGCCTACCGCACCGGAGATCTGGGCCTGGGGATCGATATCAAGGCGGCCGACCAGTGGGTCGAAAAGATCCGCAAGATACGCGGCGCCCCGAAGAAACGCCGCGCCAAAAAGGAGTAATCAGCAATGACCATGTTTATCCGTACTGCGGCAACCGTGCTCTTGCTTGCCGGTGCTTACCCTGCCTTGGCCGCCGACCTGGCACGCGGCCAGCGACTGTACAACCTGCACTGCGCCTCATGCCACGGCATCACAGGGATACCGATCATGCCGGAAACGCCCAATCTCTCGATGCGCGAGGGTATGAGCCAGCCGGACGTGGTCATCATGCAATCGCTGAAAATGGGAAAGAAGAACAAACCCCCCTTCTTCGGCCGCCTCAATGACCAGGAACTCCTGGACGTCATCCAATACACCCGCACCCTGCGCTGATGCCTATGAAATCAAAATTCCTGACAGCCCTGCTGATCGTCCTGCCGATGCTGGCCAGCGCCGCCCCGGGAGGCGGCGAACGCGTGCTCGAATCATTCGAAGTAGGCAGCAACGTTTTTGCTCGCGCCCTCACCGTCGATCCTGCTGGCGGCGCCCTGTGGGTAGGCACCTCGACCGGAGTAATGGAAATCGACCTCCAGACCCGCAAGCTGCGCAAAACCTATACGCGCGAGCACGGCCTGGCCAACGAGTATGTGTTTGCAGTCGGCATCGACAGCCAGGGCTACAAGTGGTTCGGCACCAACGCCGGCGGCGCATCGCGCTTCAAGAACGGCAAGTGGAAGACCTACTTTCCAATGCATGGTCTTGCCGACTACTGGATCTATGCGTTTGCCAACGATCGTGACGGCAACCTGTGGATCGGCACCTGGGCTGGTGCCAACCTCTTCAATGTGAAGACCGGAAAATTCAAAACCTACGTCAAGGAACTCATCAACGAGTGGGTCTATGGTCTGGCTGTCGACGCAGACGGGCGAGTCTGGTTCGGCACCGAAGGCGGTGTCTCGATGTACGACGGCAAGCGCTGGAAGTCATGGAGCCACAAGGATGGCGTCGGGGCCGCCAATGTTTCTGCCCTTCCGGTGAGCCCGAATACCGGACTTGGCACGCGTTCGCGCCACGACCTGACCACCGAGGTCGCCGGCATGAACAGCTACAACCCGAACTACGTATTTTCGGTCCTGGCAGCCCCGGACAAGAGCATCTGGGTCGGCACCTGGGGTGCAGGCGTCAGCCGTTATGACGGCAAATCCTGGAGCAACCTCACCACCAAGGATGGACTGGCTGGAAACATCGTCTACGCCATCGCCCGTGAGGCGACAGGCGTGTTCTGGTTTGGCACCGACAATGGCGTGTCGCGCTATGACGGCAAATCGTGGAAAAATTTTGGCCGCCACGACGGCTTGCTGGATAACCACGTGTATGCGGTGGCGATCACCCCCAACGGCGATGTATGGGCCGGAACAAAGAAAGGTGTGGTTCGCATCGGCGTCGAACCGCAGACGAGGTAAGCCAAGTGACAATCGAACCACGCAGCATCTCCCGGAAATTGGCCGCAGTCGGCGGCACTCTCTTCTCCATTCTCGCCATGGCGCAAGCGCCGGCGCCACACGCCCTGCCACAGGGAGCCAAACCGCTACAACAGCAGCGCGAGGGCAAGGTCACCGTGGACCCGACGGCCAAGTTCACCCATTTCCGCGTCGGCAACAAGAACGTCAAGTCGATATTCGTCGACGACAAGCTGGTCTGGGTCGGTACCTCGGGTGGCGTCGTGCGCTACGACACGCGCGACGACAGTTACAAGTTGTTCGACGTCAAGAGCGGTCTGCTCTCGAATGGCATCTTCTATGTCGGTCGCCTCAAGGGCCAGTTGGCGGTCGGCACCTACGGCGGAGGCCTCTCTTTGCTGGACGAGACCAGCGGCAAGTGGAAGACCTATAACATTCCGGAAGGCCTGGGTGACGCATTTGTCTATGGCGTCCTTACCGCCGCCAACGGCGACATCTGGATCGCCACATGGTCGGGCGCCAACCGCATCCGGGGTGGCAATCTGGACGATCGCAGCAAGTGGGACCTGTTCACGGTCGAAAATACCAAAGGCGGGCTGCCGAACGACTGGGTCTATGGCCTTGCCGAAGGCAAGAACGGCGACATCTGGCTCGCCACCGAAGGAGGTATGGCGCGTTTCAGCGGTGGCCGCTGGGAAAACTGGAACCACGCCAGGGGACTTGGCGCTCCGTACGAAAAGGTCAAAAGCAACATTGCCTTCAAGAATGATCCCGGGCGCGCCTCCACGCACCATGCCAAGCAGAAGGAGGAAATGGGCCTTACCGGGGTCGATGTCGCCTACAACCCGAACTACGTGATTTCGCTCAAGGTGGATCGCAAGGGCCGTGTATGGGCCGGTACCTGGGGCGGCGGCCTGTCCTCCTATGACGGCAAACGCTGGACCAGCTACACGACCGTGGAAGGTCTGCCGGGAAACCACATCTTCATGCTGCACGAAGATCGCCGGGGACAACTCTGGATCGGCACCAATAATGGCCTCGTAAGGTGGCTGGATGGCAAGTTTTCCAAACCTCTGACCGTCGAAGACGGCCTGTTTGCCAACAACGTCTTCGCCATGGCGACCGCAACAGGGGGGGATCTCTGGGTGGGCAGCTTTGGAGGAGTGGCATTCCTACGCTCGAAAAAATGAACCGTGGAGCATGGCGCAGAATCTTGCTGGCGCTGCCGACGCTAGCCGGATTCTGTGTCGGCGCCACGCAACCTGCCCAGCAGTTGGCCTTCTTTCGTGCCGTGCCTCAGGTCAATAAAGGCGAGGAGCGCACACCTTCACCGCCCCACGCACCTGAACATACGGCACGCCAGTCTCTAGAGAAAAGCGATTTCTACGACCCGAAGAATCCCGACCTCAAGCAATTACAGAACTACGACGAAGCAGTGGCCAAGTTGCCGGTGGACGCGAACGGATTCCCCGACTGGATGCGCGCCCTGCGTGACTCGACCATACAGCCACGAGCCGGGCTGCAGCCCAACGCCACGATGAACATCCTCGATCTGGATGTCATCATGAAGAACACCAAGGAAATGCCCTTCGTTCGTTTTCCGCACTACGCGCATACGCTCTGGCTCGACTGCAGTAACTGTCATCCCGTGCCCTTCGATGCCAAGTCCGGATCCACCTCGATCACGATGGCCGACGTCTTTCGCGGCAAATACTGCGGCATGTGTCACGACCGAGTCGCCTTCATCACTTTTTTCTCGTGCCAGCGTTGCCACAGCGTTCCTCAGCCAGGCGGAATCGCCCTGCCCCAGTAGCATGGGGTGCTGCTTCGACGCAAAGTCGGCGCTGACGACACGGCACCAAGCAAACGTGAGCATTCGGCATTGACGAAACTTACGATTCTCACAAATCGGCATGAACCTTGCTGATCGCTTGGAGGAGTTCCACCGAAATTCGCCGAATGACAGCCTGCGAACTCAAAAAAGAGAACAATGGAGGAAACCAGCATGATGAGCGAGACAAAATGGAATAACGGTTTCTCCGTAGGCATCGAGCAAATCGATGCGCAACACAAGACCCTCTTCGGCTATATCGCCGATCTCGAAAACTCGGTCGAAAACCCGGATGACAGGCAACGCTGGTCGGCCATTCATTACGCAATCGTGCAATTGCGCGATTACACTCGAATTCATTTTTCGATCGAGGAATGTTTGATGGAAATACTCGGCTATCCGGGGCGTGCCAACCATGTTCAGGAACACGCCCGGTTCGTCAATTTCCTTTCTGAGCTGGAGCGCCGCTCGATTACCCACAACGACATCACGGAGAACGAGATCGTCGAGTTCCTGCGCAACTGGTTGCAGGACCACATTGCCGTCAGCGACAAAGAATACGGCCGCTATTTCTCCAACACCAAGACCTTCATCGCGAGGCCGACCGGCGGCACCGAATAGGCGCGTCATCGAAAAGATGATGAAATGAAGCAGAGCCCTTCACCGCTGATCACTTGGAATGCCCGCTTCAATACCGGGCATGCCCAGATCGACGCCCAGCACCAGGAGTTGGTAGCGCTGCTCAACCGCTTTGCTGCCGAAATACAAAGCGGAGAAGGCTCCGACATTGCGCAATTCGACTCTTTCAAGCAGGCCCTGCGCAACCACTTTACGTTCGAGGAGAGTGCCCTGCGCCGCCTCGGCACGCCGCCGGATATCCTTAAGGCCCATGGCATTCACCACGCCGAGTCGCTCCAAATGCTGGAAGCCCTGGGCCAACAACTGACGAACGATCCCCACGAGCATTCGTCGGCTGTACTTGCCGAAATTTCGCACTGCCTGCTGGTCGACCTTCTCGACGAAGACCGCTTCTGTTTTGTCACAGCCGCCACCAATGGCGATGAAAGGGCTTCACCACCGGTCACCCCTGCGCTACAGACCTTCAAACGCATGGTCGAATTGCTGAATCAGCATCATGAGCGCATCGCCGAGGCCCGCGATTACTACCTTACCTTGCTCAAGGACTTTCCGACTCCGCTGTTGCGTGCCGACGCACACGGCCATTTCGACTGGTTCAACCACACCTGGCTGAAGTTGACCGGCCTCAAGCTCGAAGACGCCCGCGTCGACGGTTGGGTCAAGGTCCTGCATCCAGACGACCGAACTTCTTTCGTCGACGGCTGGCGCCGCAACTTCGAAAAAAAAGCACCCTTTGCAACGGACTACCGTCTGCTCGATGCGACTGGTAACTGGCGCTGGATACACCATTTCGGCCATCCGTTCTTTGATGATGCGGGCGACCTCCTTGGCTATCTGTGCACTTTGTTCGACATCACCGAACGCCAGAATGCGGAAGACAACCTTCGCGTCTCGGCCACAGTGTTCGAACACGCCACCGACGCCATCATGATTACCGATGCGAGCGGTCGCATCGAGGCCGTCAACCCTGCATTTACCAGGATGACTGGCTACCCGTCGGCGTCGGCCATCGGCCAACCCGCCAGCCTGCTGCGCTCAGGCTTTCATGACGACGACTTTCACAAGGCGATGTGGCAAAAAGTGCTCTCTGAAGGCAACTGGGAAGGTGAAATCGTCAATCGCCGCGCCAATGGCGAACTATTCCCGGTGTGGCTTTCAATCACGACCATTCGTGACGACGACGGAAAGATTACGCGCATGGTCGGCGTCTTCAACGACGTCGCCTCGCAACAATCGTCGCGCCGACAACTGATGCACCTCGCGCACCATGACGCGCTGACCGGCCTGCCCAATCGACTGCTGTTTGGTGCCCGTGCGCAGCACAGCCTCGAACGCTGCGTCCGCGAAGATAGCAAGCTCGCCATCCTGTTCATCGACCTCGACAATTTCAAACCGGTCAACGATCTGCTCGGCCATAAGATCGGCGACCGTGTGCTGCGCGAAACAGCCGTCCAACTGCGCAATGTCTTGCGTGGCGAGGATACGGTGGCACGCTTCGGCGGCGACGAGTTCATCGTGCTGGTTGAGCGCGCAGACAATATTCAGGACGCACATCGCGTCGCACAAAAGTTGCTGGGTGTTTTTCCGATTCAGGCAAAGGTGGGTACCGTCGATGTTCGGATATCAGCCAGCATCGGCATCAGCCTTTATCCGGAGGATGGCCGCACCGTCGATGAGCTGATCGACGCCGCAGATAAAGCCATGTACCGGGCGAAACATAGAAGCTAACGCAAAGCGGGCCGCAGACGCACGAGTTGCCGCGGAATTGCAGACTTGACCCTGCCCCCTCATTCAGCCGTAAAGCGATCAGCGCAATGACTCTCCAGACCAAGCTCAGCGCCTTTTTTGCCATCCTGGTGATTTGCCTGGTTGCAGCCGTGCTGGCGATAGGCCTGTATTCATTTCGCGAATATTCGATCCGAACGGCCACCGAACATATCCGCTCGGCCGCCGAGATAATTCGCGTCAATCTCACCGAAGCCATGATCAACGGCGTCATCGACAAGCGCGAAAACCTGCTGCAACGGCTGGTCGAAGTCCCGGGACTGAAATCAGTGCGCGTCGTACGCGGCCCCCAAGTCGAGCAGCAGTTCGGCAAGGGACTGGTGCGCGAACAAGTGGCTGACGCGCTTGAACGTCAAGTCTTGGGCGACGGCGAAGCCGCGTTCGAACTGCTCGACGACGATACTGATGCCACTTTTCGCGGAACCATTCCCTTTGTCGCCACCACACGTGGCAATCCAAACTGCCTGCAATGCCACCAAGTGGTCGACGGCTCGGTATTGGGCGCGGTGACAATCACGATGTCGATCCAGCATCTCAAGCGTAACGCGATGGTGACACTGTCGATGATGATCGGTGCCGTCGCCTTGTTTTCCTTGGTAACGCTGCTGGTGTTGCGACGTCTGACAAATCCGATCGTGTCTACCGCGGTTGAGGTCGAGCGCGCTGTGCGGCGCGCCATTGATGGCGATTTCACTTCGCGCGTCGAAGTCAAAACCGGCGATGAAATCGGAAAAATCGGTGCCGATATGAATCGCCTGCTGACCTATCTCAACGAAGGTCTCAATCGCATTGGCGGACTGGTCGCGCACCTGACCAACCACAACCGCAGCCTGGACGGCGGCAACCTGTTAAATACCACGATTGAGATGGTCGAGACCCTCTCGCAAGCTGCTCACTTCAAGCAGGCGATCGAGGAGGACGAGACCAAGGCTGAAATCTATTTGCGACTGGCGGTATCGATGGAACACGTCTTCGGCATCCGTCACTATTCGATCTACGAAGTGCTTCCAACGCGCAACCAGATGTTGCCGATGATCGTCGACGGCGAGCCGCAGGCCGCCTGCCGCTGGTGCGATCCGCAAATACTGGTACGCAACGAGACCTGCCGTGCCCGCCGCACCGGCCACATCGTAGACGGCATGACCACCCCAGGCATCTGCTTCGCGTTTGCACCGCCCCCCGACAAAGGGGACTACCGCCATATCTGCTTCCCAATCATGCAATCGGGGGCGGTCGGCAGCGTGCTGCAAATCGTGGTTCCGCCCGATCAGCAGGAGCACGTTGCGGCAAGGGTGCCACACATCGGCGTCTACTTGCGCGAATCGGCGCCGGTACTTGAAGCCAAGCGCCTCATGGAGACGTTGCGCGAATCGACACTACGCGATCCGATGACAGGCCTGCACAACCGCCGCTTCCTCGAAGAGTCGGTCGATACCCTGATTGGTCAGGCGCAGCGGCGCAAGTGCTCGATTGCGTTCATGATGCTCGATCTCGACTACTTCAAGATGGTCAATGACACCTATGGCCATGATGCCGGCGACGCAGTGCTGAAGGCGCTGGCAAAACTCTTGAAGCAGTCGGTGCGCGCTTCCGATTTTGTCATTCGCTATGGCGGCGAGGAGTTTCTTATCCTGCTGCAGGAGACCAATGCCGCTACAGCCAACGAGGTCGCCGAGAAGATTCGCGCCGCTGTTGCCGAACTGAAAGTCCAGACGTCGGGAGGCATGTTGCAGAAGACCATCTCGATCGGCATTGCGAGCTTCCCGGAAGACAGCGACACCTTCTGGCAGGCGGTCAAGTTTGCCGACGTCGCCCTGTACAACGCCAAGGAAACCGGGCGCAATAAAGTCGTACGCTTCACCAAGGCACTCTGGGAAGAGAACAAAAAGGACTACTGATAGTTCGACAAACCATTGTCGCGAGTAAACGCGCTGCAAGGAAACGAGAAAACGAAAAGAGGCCGGACTTTTGCAGACAAACGCAACACAAATGCATACGGAGCAGGAGATATCCATGGCGCGTTGGGCCGTTGTCCAGATTTTTGCATTGGGAATGCTTTCGTCGGTAGCGCTTGCGCAAGGAGGGGATGGCGGCACGTCGATCGAACAACGCAGACGCTTGATCGAGCAAAAGTTGCGCTTGGTTGAGTCTCTGGTGAATTCGCCTGCGGCACAGGCATCCACCGATGGGAGCGAAACTGAAACGTTTGCATTGGTACTTAACGGCCGCAAATTGCTCGACCGCGTTCGCGACGCACTGACGGCGAATAGATTCGACGAGGCAACATCCACCTTGGACGAAGCCTTGCGCAGTGCCACGCGAGCTTCCGCCCGCCTGTCAAATAAACGCGGTGTGCTGAGCAATAGTGTTCAACAGAGCAACTACAAAAATCTTTCGGAACAAGTTGCGACCTACCGTACCGGCATTGAAAACTTGGCGAAGCAAGGAGATGGCGAAGCCAAGTCCGTATCGGCTCGCATCAATTTGCTGCAGGTCGAAGCGCTGAAAATGGCGGAGATCGGAAAGATTGGAGACGCGAATCGCAAACTGGCAGATGCCTACAAACTGGCGGTCGAGTCTATAAGCAGGTTGCGAGCGGGACAGACGGTAACCATGAGCCTGAAGTTCGATACGCCGGCCGACGAGTATGACTACGAACGCAAGCGTTTCCAGAGCAGCGAAATACTTGTCGACATGATGATCGGCGAAGGTAGAGGCGAAGGGGATCGTCGCAACATGGTGGATGGCTTCGTCCGCGAAGGAAAGCAACTGCTCGGCCTGGCGGCCGATCAAGCCCACGGCGGCGACTACAAAGGCGCCGTGGCGGTCATGGAAAAAGCCACCGCGCAACTCAATCGTGCCCTCCAAATCATGGGCGTGCCAGTCTATTAGGGAGCAACTCGCATGATTCGCGGTATGGGATATCTGTTTCTACTAGTCTGCGCATTGGGGGTTGAGGCGGCTCCATTGACTTCTGCAGACCTCGTCAACCTCTCGGGACGTCAGCGGATGTTGTCCCAGCGCATTGTCAAAGCATATGTACAAGTGGGCACCAAAGTTGCGCCCGACCAATCGCGACAGATACTTGGCGATTCGGTTGACCAGTTTTCAAGCCAATTGGCGCAGTTGCGCGCAATCATCACCAAGCCCGAACAAAAGCTCGTCTTAATGGAGATTGAGCGTCTCTGGCCTGATGTGCAAGGCCTGGCATCCAAAACGGCAAGTCGTGAGTTGGCGCCCGCGCTACAGGAGCGAGCCAACGAGTTACAGACTCTTTGTCATCGACTGGCGGGACTTATCGAAAATGACGCCGGCCTAGCGATTGGACGCCTGGTTAACGTGGCCGGACGCCAGCGCATGCTTTCCCAGAGGCTTGCCAAGGCGTATATGCTGCGCGCTTGGGGCGTCGACTCGCCGCAGCTAGGCGAAGAGCTGGAATCTTCGCGGCTGGAGTTTTCCGCAGCACTGCAGCTGCTGGCCCAAGCATCCGAGAACACTCCCGAAATCCGCCACGAACTCGACTTGATAGTATCCCAATGGGCCTGGTTCCAGACGGCCCTAGAACTGGAAGGTGCCTTCTCCTATCGATTGCTGGTTGCCGACAGCAGTGAATCCATGCTTGCCAACCTCGAAAAACTGGTTACCCTCTATACCAGACTGGGCAAGTAGTACCTGGCTAAGCCAACGGCAGCGGCATCAAGGGAACAGGTTTCCGGCGCAGACTGGAAAAATCGTCTCGTCGAATCATTTCGCGCAAATAGTTCAGGTTGCGCTGCATAGACAATGCATACGGATCTTCGCCGCCAAAATGGGGAGCGACATAACGAAAAACTTGTCCGAAATCTTCGTCGAGACGTCGTTTCACGAGATGCTCATAGAAGTCTGGTGTCTTGCGCAAGAGATCTTCCGCTGTGTCGTAAAGCACGATGATGTCGCCGGTGGGTGAAATGCTTCGATCCACACCTGCCGCGACAAACTCGCGGAACAGAAAATCCCGGCAACGCTCAAGGTAATAGCGACCGGCGATCTGGCTTACCAGATCGGCCGTGCCCAGCATCTGGCCTATGATGAATAGCTCATGGGGCAAGCCATTCAGGGTATCGACGATCGGCCGTGCAAAATTGGTGGAATGGATCAGCACTGCCTGCTCCGCAAAGCGAGCGAAGAACCCGCGAGCCAGATAAACGCGCATAAATTCCACGCCGCGCTGCTCGTGATCTCGGATCAGGCATGCGCCGTTCAAGTGCGCTCATCGTACCTGCGGAGGAAGCCGATGTCGTGAAACAAAGCCAGGAGCACTGCAAGAGTGCCCTTGTCGCGCCCAAGCGCAGGCAAATCCACGCCGTGGGTTGCCTCGTAGCCATCCACCATACGGGCCATGAGCAAAGCCGTTCCAAGAGAGTGGCGCAAGTCGTGATAGGGCGTATCGCAAGAAAGCAACCCCGGATAACGGCCCCAGAAGGCATCTTCGATATCGACAAAGGCTTGATGCACCAAACTATCGAGGTCGCTGCCATAGCGCTTGGCCAGGATGGCACATACGGCATCCGCAACAGCCTTTGGATTTACCATATTGACGGTACCAGTAACGTCGCTTTGATTGATGTCGGTAAATACTGAAATCGGGGGTTGCAGTGCGGACCTTCGACAACAAAGGGACACTGCCTGATGATCAGCAACGCATCAGCCTTTCCCAATTTCAAGAACCCATCTCCCATCGCCATTCATTAATATTTTGCCGTTTAATATCATACTGTTGCACATTGCTACCAAGACCCATTGCGATGGCGTGCAAATTGCGTGAGCGAGAGCCCACCCCTAAGGATAGGGGCTTCATTGGAGAAGAAAATATGAATCAGTCCCGTCGCAACATGCTCAAGCTTGGTGGCATCGCCTTGGCCGCAATTCCCGTAGTCGCGTTCGCCGCGAAAAACGACGCCATGCGCAGCTCGATGAAATACAAGGACTCCCCCGAGGGTGAGAAGAATTGCTCAAACTGCCTGCAGTTTGTTCCTGGCAAGACCGCAGCGGATCTGGGCGGCTGCAAGTTGTTCCCCGGCGATACGGAAGTATCCCCCAAGGGCTACTGCGTTGCCTGGTCGAAGAAGGCCTGATCGCGACCACGGCAGGACAAAGAGCGCTTCGGCGCTCTTTTCTTTTTTGCCAATCGCAACCTCCAAATTTCGGATATTGATTGCTCGACCAACAACGAAAGGCTGGCGCATCACCTTTTAAATGCTAGCTGTAGCAATCAGTTCTCGATTTCCGGACTAGCATCAATCGAAACTTCCTGATATCGGGAATTTCATTCAGGATTTCTTGAAATCGTCGTGACATGACTTGCAGGTGTGCGCCATGTTGTCGAGTTGGGATTTGATCGCCGCGGCATCGCCAATACGAGCTGATTCGCGCAACTTGGACGCATCGCTTTGGAATCGCTCGACAAGGTTGCGAAATTTCGATCGATCACTCCAAACCGCTGCCAGCGCTCGGGTATCGCCTTCGTGGGACCCGGGAACGAAACCTTCGGCAGCATTCTTGCTCAAGGCATCGAGCCAAGCAGCGTTACGCTCTGCTTCTTCGCGAGTAAATGGAACTTTGCCTTTCGTCAATTCCGACAAGCGATCAAAATGCCATTTCACCATGACCATCGCCGCCCTTCTGTAGCGGATTGCGTCTTCCGTCCGCGGCGTCTGGGCAGAAGCTGAAAACGAGTGGATATTGATGAGGAGACCAATTGCTACAGCTATCCTGCGACTCATACACGATTACTCCCTCGACAAAAAGTCTGTGGTTGCAGGCAAACACACGAGGTCTGCCATGAATCACCGAAGTGGCGCGCTTGTGCTCGCGCTACTGGCGAGTTTTGCTTGTCGGGCGGAACCTCCTGCCTCTATCCAGAGTTGCAGCACCTGCCACGGTACCAACGGTATCGCCAGCGAATCTGGAACGCCACATCTCAACGGCCAGTTGCCCGCGTTCCTGCGCGATGCTATGAAGGCCTACGCGAACGGCAGCCGCCCGACGGCAGTCGAACAGCACAAAACGTTCCCTCTCAGTGAGGTCGAGGCCATGGCACAGTTCTACGGCGAACAAAAGGATGTAGCGCGGCCAAAACAGGACGCCGATCGGACCATCCTGGCCAAAGGCGAAAAAATATACGGCAATCGATGCGCCGACTGCCATATCGATGATGGCCGCGACTCTGACAAAGACGCGCCCCTGGTCGCTGCGCAGGATAAGGAATTCATGACCACGCAAGCATTGTTGTTCAAGTCCGGGGTGCGCAAGTTTCCCTTCATGATGGACGACTCCTATCGAGGTCTTTCGAACGAAGATCTTGCCGCCGTTGCCGAATACTTCGCGGCGCAGGACCAATTCGGATCCGCAGGAGAAAAAAAGAAGCGGCGCAAGCGGCAATGACCTACGTTGTCCTGACAAGGATAGTGCGATATGTTCTGGGCGCTTTGCTCCAGAGGCGCCATAGCGTGATTTGTTCGGCTGGCACCGATCTCCGCGCCCCGCATTGCGCACACACGTTGCTCCGGCCCGCGGGCCTTGTGCTTGACGCGCAAAACCGCCACCCCGGTTTGATCAATTCGGGATGAAAGCGATGTTTTTGTCTCGTACCAGTCTTCAGATTCGATCACGGCTGGCGGCCCTTATAGTCTTTGCACTTGCCTCTCTTCTTGCGGGAAGCTTGATCGCGTACACGGAAAAGCATCGCCTCGCGGTCGAGCGCGCTCGCGTGACGGCCATGGCGGAACACGCCCATGAACTCCAGCGCAATATCGAGCATGCCCTGTCTGCTACGTATGCCTTGGCAGCCTTGGTTCGCAGCCAGAAAGGCGTCATTGCCGACTTCGACGACGTCGCCAGCCAGATGCTTCCGTACTATCCCGGAGTTGCTGCGTTGCAGCTGGCCCCGGGTGGCGTGATCCGGAAGAGCGTCCCTCTGGTCGGAAATGAGAAGGCCATTGGCCACGACCTGTTGCAAGATCCACTGCGCACCAAGGAAGCCTTCCTCGCTCGCGACACCGGAAAGCTCACGTTAGCCGGACCATTCAACCTGATTCAGGGCGGGCAAGGCGCCGCAGGTCGCCTGCCCGTGTTTCTGGACGACGCCAAGGGGAGACGAAGCTTCTGGGGGTTCATCACCGTCCTGATCAAGTTTCCGGACGTGCTTGAAGGCGTCCAATTGACTCACCTTGCGGCGCAGGGCTTTGCCTACGAGCTTTGGCGTATTCATCCCGATACCGGCAACAAGCAGGTCATTGCGGCTTCGACACCACAGGCTCTGATTGATCCGGTAGAAATGGTTCTGCAGGTGCCCAACGCCACGTGGACATTCAATGTAGCGCCCGTCAATGGCTGGGGAGATCCTCTCGGACTGTCAATCAAAGTTGCGCTCGGACTGTTCTTCAGCCTGCTGCTGTCCTTCCTTGCCAGGCTGCTGCTGCAGCTGAAAGCTCACCAGCAGGGGCTCGAAACGCTGATTGGCGAGCGCACCCGCGAAATACTCGCCACGCAAAGTCAGCTGCGAGCCACCCTCGACGCCATTCCCGACATGCTGTTCGAACTCGACCTGAGCGGCCGCTACCATGACTGCCATGCACCAAGCACCAATCCGCGGGCCGCATCTGTCCGTAGCCTGATTGGCAAGACAGTGGCCGATACCCTCCCGCCTGCTGCTGCGGAGAAAGTGATGTCGGCACTGCGCGAGGCCGACGAAACGGGACAATCACACGGAATGCAGTTTGAACTCGAACTTTCACGTGCCAAACGATGGTTCGAACTCTCCGTTTCCCGCAAGGGAGTCGCTCGCGTATCGGCATCCCGATTTATCGTCCTGTCACGGGAGATAACAGCGCGCAAACAAGCGGAAGAGGCCTTCAAGGCCTCGGAGCAGCGCTTTCGGGATATGGTCAATACAACGGATGGGATCGTGTGGGAAGCAGAAGCGTCGAGCTTCACGTTTACCTTCATTAGCAAGCAGGCAGAGCGCCTGCTTGGCTACCCGGTCGAAGAATGGCTCAAGCCGGGCTTCTGGGCAGAGCACTTGCATCCCGGAGACCAGGAATGGGCGCCAGCCTATTCTGCGGCGTGCGCCGGGCGCCTGGAGCCTCATGACTTTGAGTCCCGCTCCATCGCCAAGGACGGCCATACGGTCTGGTTGCGCAACATCGTTGCTGTGGTCGCAGAAGATGGCAAGCCGCGCTGGCTGCGCGGCGTCATGGTGGACATCACGCGCAGCAAGTGGGCGGAAATCGCGCTGCAGGAGAACGCGGCGCGTTACCACGCGGTCACCCAATCGGCCAACGACGCCATCGTCACCGCCGACAGCGCCGGCAAAATCGTGGGCTGGAATCGCCGCGCTGAAATTACCTTCGGCTACACCGCGGCCGAAGTCATTCTGCGGCCCCTGACTATGCTCATGCCCGAAAGATATCGGGAGCGGCATCTCGCGGGCATGAATCGCCTGCGTTCTGGAGAGGATGCACGACTGCTGGGCAAAACAGTCGAATTGGAAGGCTTGCGCAAAGACGGAAGCGAGTTTCCCATGGAGCTTTCATTGGCCAAATGGGAAATTGCCGAGGGGCGATTCGTCAGCGGCACGATTCGCGACGTCACCGAACGCAGACGAAGCGAAGCAAGCCTGCGCATTGCCGCCACTGCCTTCGAATCGCAGGAAGGTATGGTTGTCACCGATGCCGACGCAAAGATCTTGCGGGTCAATCGCGCATTTACCGACATTACCGGCTACTCCGCGGAGGAATCCATTGGACAAACACCACGCCTGCTCCAGTCCGGCCGCCACGATGCCGATTTCTATGCGGCGATGTGGCGGGACATCCGTCGTACAGGAGGATGGCAGGGCGAAATCTGGAATCGGCGCAAGAATGGCGAGATATATCTGGAGTGGCTCACCATTACAGCGGTAAAGGAAGGCGAAGGCGATGTGACTCACTATGTCGGCACCTTGACCGACATTACCAAGCGCAAGGAAGCCGAGGAGCAAATACAGCACCTGGCTTTCTACGATCCGCTGACTCAGTTGCCCAATCGACGGTTGTTGCTGGACCGTCTGCAGCAGGCTCTGGCCACATGCACGCGCAGTGGACACGAAGGCGCGTTGTTGTTTATCGATCTGGACGACTTCAAGACGCTCAACGATACTCTCGGTCATGACATCGGCGACCTCCTGCTGCAGGAGGTCGCGCAACGCCTTGTAACCTGTATCCGCGAAGGAGACACGGTAGCCCGATTGGGCGGCGACGAATTCGTGTTGATGCTGGAAGATCTGAGCGAGAACCCGCAAGAAGCTGCGATTCAGGCGGAAACCGTGGGCGAGAAGATACTCAACTCACTGAATCACATCTACCGACTTGCCGGTGGCGAGCACCATAGCACTCCAAGTATCGGCGTCACCTTGTTTGGCAACCAACGCGACACAGTCGAGGAATTGCTCAAGCGAGCGGACCTTGCCATGTATCAGGCCAAAGCAGCCGGTCGCAATACCCTGCGCTTCTTCGACCCCGACATGCAGGCCGTGGTCAGTGCGCGCGCGAACCTGGAAGCGGACCTGCGTCAGGGTTTGCGCAACAACGAATTCCTCCTGTATTACCAGCCCCAAGTGGACAACGAAGGCCGCCTGAAGGGCGTCGAGGCCTTGGTGCGTTGGTCGCAACCGCAGCGCGGTCTGGTATCGCCGGCCGAGTTCATTCCGCTTGCCGAAAGCACGGGGCTGATCCTGCCCCTGGGTCACTGGGTATTGGAAGCCGCCTGCCTGCAACTGGTAGCTTGGGCAAAACTTGACGACATGGCCGACATCAGCGTGGCGGTAAACGTCAGCGCCCGCCAGTTCCGTCACAAGGACTTCGTCGATCAGGTGATCGCAATACTGGACCACACCGGCGCCGACCCGAAGCGACTCAAGCTGGAACTGACGGAAAGCCTGCTGGTGGACAATATCGAGGAGACCATCGGCAAAATGGCCCGTCTGAAGGCCACCGGAGTCAGTTTTTCGCTTGACGACTTCGGCACCGGCTATTCTTCGTTGTCCTATCTCAAGCGGCTGCCGCTGGATCAACTGAAGATAGACCAATCCTTCGTGCGCGACATCCTCACCGACCAGAACGATGCAGCCATTGCGCGTACCGTGATTGCCTTGGGGCAAAGCCTCGGGCTTGCGGTCATCGCAGAAGGTGTAGAAACCGGCGAGCAGCGGAACTTTCTGGCCGCAAACGGTTGTCAGAGTTTTCAAGGCTATCTGTTCGGTCGCCCCGGGCCCGCACAGGAGTCGGAGCAATTTCGCAATCGCACTCGCGCCGCGCAGTTTAGCCAGGAATAAAAAAGACCTTGCAGCCAACGCCGCAAGATTAATTCCACTGAGGAAGTATTCAACGGTAAACGGCGAAAAGCCCATTCCGGCATATCCGCCAAAAAGAGCTTTTCGCTTGCCGCTTTAGCTGTACTTGTAGTGCGCCCGCAAGCTGAAACTCAAATCGGCGCTGCCCATCAGGGCTGGAGCCCGAAAGACTCCTGGTCACAGGGTAGAACGCTACATCGCGGACGTTTGTTCAGCGCTAAGCTCCTCCCGCAAATGCCTTCAAGTCGAACGCAGTTTCACTCTATGCCTCGGTGCAAGCAATGTCAAATTCAATTCGGTCGCGGCGGTACGTGCGAACACCATAGCCCACCCCGCGCCAATTAGGAGTACCCTCTGTCGCGTGTCGCGGCCTGTCCACAATCCTACTGGAACAGCAATATTCGACCCCGACTCGTCCGCATTGCAGACCAATTCGCGCATGCAGCCGATAATCTCACTCAAAGGAATATGCAAATGGCCAAGGGACAAATGCGCAGCAATCGCGAGCAGAAAAAGCCGAAAAAGGACAAGACCAAGCCAGCCGCTCCGGCACTGCCTTTTGGCGGTGCACAAGGGAAATCCTCGATTCCCACACCGATCAAAAAGTAGCAGCAGCAAACCCCGGCGCCAAGGCTTGCGAATGTGCCGGTGGCGGCATCGCGATCACGGAACAAGCGACTGACACAAGTCGTGAATCGCGCGACCCGTGACAAAATGGGCATCCCGATATGGGTTGTACTCGACGATCTCCAGCATCAAAAGCTTGTCGTCGCCATGCGCCAGCACCAGTGCGCCGGCCAAATCGGCACTTAACAGGCCGCAGGGAACGGGAGTTCCGACACCTGCGTCTTCCGCTGGGTCGAGAACGTCCAGATCGATGCTGATGCCATAGCCCGCCGTGTGCCGGCGAACCAAACGAAGAGCTTCGACGAAGACCTCCGGCAGGCCGCGTCGCCGAATTTCCTCCATTGGATGCGGACCTCCGATTTTCCCAATAGCGCGGCTTCTTCCGATTCGAAACTGCGTACGCCGATCAGGCAGATATCCTCCGGCAACAGTTTGGCGCCCGCGCCAGCGATATCGGCCAGTCGCCTGTCGCCGTAACCCAGCAAGCACGCCAGCGGCATACCATGAATGTTCCCGCTCGGACTGCTGCCGAATGTGTGGCTGTCCATGTGGGCGTCTATCCAGATCAGGCCGAGACGAGCCTCCGCACCAAGGCTACGCCTTGCGCCAGACCAAGTGCCGATCGCACAGGAGTGATCGCCGCCGATGACAAGAGGAAAATTTCCATCCCGCAAATGCCGATCGACCCGATCGGCCAGTTGCCTGCCAATGCCCTCGACGGCCTCTATCGGATCGCGTGGGCGAAAACTATCGAGTCGAACCGGTTCGTCCCACTTGATAGCGTCGCCGGATTGTTCAAGGTCGGAGAGAAACCTCAGTGCCCGCAGCACCGCAGGTCCGTCCTGGCACGCCGGATCGCCTGCGCCGTAGCCGCAAGCAACACCGACGACAACCGTTCTACGTGCGTCCACTTTGCCGAACATCCATGGCAGGACAATGTTGAAGAGTGACTATCCTTTCATTCATGGCTGCACAGGATACTGATTATCGCGGCGCGAGGCGTAGGGAATATTCTGGCCACGACCGGTGCCGCGACTGCCAAGCTGTAGTCTAATGTCACGCATTTTTCCCTGGCACCATGGCGCTCAAATCCACCATATTCAAAGTTGAACTCCAGATCGCCGATCTGGATAGAAACTACTATCAGACCCATGCCCTCACCGTCGCCCGACATCCGTCGGAAACCGACGAACGAATGATGGTACGGGTCCTGGCATTCGCCATGCATGCAGATCCGGCCCTGGTCTTCGGCAAGGGGTTGTCGTCCGACGATGAGCCCGACCTGTGGCGCAAAGACATGACCGGTGCCATCGATCTCTGGATCGAGGTGGGGCTCCCCGAGGAACGACGCATCCGACGCGCCTGCGGGCGAGCACGGCAGGTCGTGGTCCTGACTTACGGCGGTCGCGTCGCGGACATGTGGTGGCAGCAGAATCAGACAGCCCTGCAACGGCAGGACAACCTCACGGTCGTCAACCTTTCGGCAGAGGAATCCAGGGCTTTGAGCGCGCTGGCCGAACGTGGCATGCAACTGCAATGCACGCTACAGGAAGCGGAACTCTGGCTGATCGTTGCCGGCGAAAGCACACGCATCGCGCCGGAAATCAGGTTGGCGCCTCCCGTCCGCTAGTACGACATCGATTGACGCGGCGACCGGCCGGAATCATTCCGCGTCGCGACACGCCTTCAACCGAGCTGCATTTCTCTCCCGCACCGTTCTGAGCAACACGGCATCATCTTCGGCGCCCCACCCGCGTTCATCGGTTTCCCGGAACAGCTGCAAGGCGGCTTCGCCAAGTGCCGCATCGCAACCGGCAGCCTGGGCCATCCCCACTGCGAGCCTCACATCCTTCAGCAAGATGCGCGCATGAGCCCTTGGTGCGAAGTCGCCCGCAAAAGCGCGAGGCATGCGCTCGTCGACAATCCAGCTTTGCCCCGAACTGGCACCGAGGACCGCCAACATGAGTTGCGGATCCAGTCTCCGAGCTGTTCTCCCATGGCAAGCGCCTCGGCACCGGCGGCGAGATTGACGCCGGCCAGCAGATTGTTCACGAGTTTCATACGCGCCCCGTCGCCGGGCCGGCTCGAAATGCGAAAGCGCTTGTCGCCGAGTGCCGCAAGCACCGGCTCCGCGCGGCCTATAACATTTTCCGCTCCTGCCAGCATGAGCGAAAGCTGCCCCGCCCCCGCCCGCAGGGGCCCACCTGAAATCGGCGCATCGAGCGGAGCTGCGCCCGTTGCTGCAATGCGCGCGGCAAGGCGTTCGGCATCGTCCGGGCCAATGGTGCTGCACAAGGCGACGATGGTTCCGGGTCGCCAGGCCGCAGCCGCGGGATCGGTCTCGCGAAACAACGCATCCTCGATCTGGGCGGCGTCGACCACCACCATCAGAATCAAGTCGCTTTGCGCTGCAAGCTCGCGGGCACTGGCAGCGATCCGGGCACCTGCGTCGCGCGCCGCCGCTTCGGCATCGCCGCGCAGATCGCGGGCAATCACTTCGAATCCGGCCCGACGCAGGGTCTTCAGCATCGGCAAGCCTATGTTGCCCACGCCGATGATACCCACCGAGTTGATGCTCATGCCCGCTGCCTCTGGCGCAACACGCGCAGGGCGGCTTCGATGCCCCCCTGCTCCATTTGCACTGGTACCGACAGCATGAGGTTCAGGGCCAGTCCGAAATCTTCGACGATCCAGCCCTTGGCGTCGCGATAAAGACCATCGGCATCTGGACCTACCGCATGCATTCGATGGCGTAGCGGAACCAGCGAATCGGCATAACCGATCACCGGCTTGCCGAGCGCCAGGGCATAGCCGATTTCGACGCAGGTTCCCGAATCCGGCTCCGCGCCGCGAAACGGATTGAGATTGGCCAGCACGAGATCAGCCGCGCCGATCAACCTGAGATTGCTGCGGTAGATGTCCACCGCGGAGGCCTGGTCGCCGTCCAGCGGGATCAATGCTTCATGACCCTCTTCGCGACACAGGGCACGGACCTGTTCAGCCCATTGAATTGCATCCGGCCGAAACACGTCCGGCCCGGCAAGGTAGAGCTTCATGATGCAGCTTTCATAGCGGCGGCTGAATGCCGCCGGCCTTCAACAATTAGGTTCATCCTGTCCCAGCAGGATCAGTTCCCGTATGCCCTTCGGTGTTCCGGGCAATTGCGCCATGTGTATCGCCGTAAGGCCATCCAGCCTAGCGATTTCTATATCGGCGCCGACCGCGAGCAGCAGTTCCACTGGTCCGGCCTGGCCGTGGAGCACCGCCGTAATCAAGGGTGTGTTGCCATCCTCGTCCTGGGCATCGATTTCACAACCGGCACTCACCAGGGTCGCTGCAATGCTGGCGTGGCCGCCGGCCGCCGCCGCGTGCAGCGGGCGGTCCTTCTTCGGGCCGAGCACTTCGAGATTGGTGCCGGCCTCGGTCATGACGCGCACCGCAGCGACGCAGCCCAGCTTGGCCGCCACATACAGCGGCGGCCCCTCGCGCGCGAGCAGCGCCTCGGTAAGGCTGATATTGACCCAGTCGGCGGGGCTCAGGTCCATGGCCTGTATCAGCCAAGGTGCCGTGCGAGAAAGCCCAGCGTCCGCTCCCACGCCTGAATGGCGCAGGCCGCATCGTAGACCTCACCGCGCCGCTCGTTGAAGAAGGCATGATCGGCATCGTAGCGATACAGTTCCGGCGCCGCGCCTTTCGCGCGCATGGCTGCCTCCAGCGCGTCAACGGCAGCCGGCGTGCACCAGTCGTCCTTACTCGCAAAGTGCCCTTGAAAAGGTATGCGAATCTCGGCGGGATCGGCGAACTCCTGGGGCGGAATGCCATAGAAGCACACGCCCGCGGAAAGCTTCGGCACATGCACGGCGGCGGCGATGGTCAACGCGCCGCCCATGCAGAAACCCACGGCGGCCACCTTGCCGCCACCCGGCAGATTGCTCAGGTAATCGACCGCGCCGCGAATGTCCTGGTGCGTGGCGCCGGGAAAATCCAGGCCGTTCATCAGGTGGTTGGCCTCGTCGGGCTTCTGCGTCACGCGGCCCTTGAACAGATCGGGCGCCAAGGCGTTGTACCCGGCTCGGGCAAAGCGATCGGCGACGCCGCAAATCTGATCGTTGAGCCCCCACCACTCCTGAATTACGACCACGCCCGGACAATCCTGCGCGGCGTCGGCAAGGTAACCGCGGCACGCGCTGCCGTCCGGCCGGTTGAATTCGATCATTTGTCCCATGCCTGTCTCCTCGGGGCCAACAAAAGTGGGAATGTACCGGAATTCCAGGGCGATCGACGCGCTGGAGCCCTGCCCTATAATGCTTTCTTTCCGCTCGTCGAACCGCATGCCGTGAATCCCGATCTTTCCCGTCTGCAGCCCTATCCCTTTGAAAAGCTGCGCCACCTGTTTGCCGGCGTATCGCCAGCGCCGACCCTTGGCGAGATCAAGCTTTCCATCGGCGAGCCGCAGCATGCAACCCCACCGTTCATCCAGCGTGCCCTTGCGGACAACCTCGCCGGCCTCGCCAACTATCCAACTACCCAGGGTTCGGATGCCTTGCGCCAGGCGATAGCGGACTGGATCGGGCGCCGCTACGGCGTACCGGCGCCCGATGCTGCGACGCAGGTAATCCCGGTCAATGGTTCGCGCGAGGCACTGTTCGCCTTCGCCCAGACCGTCATCGACCGCAGCAGCGGCCGCGCCAAGGTGGTCTGCCCCAATCCTTTCTACCAGATCTACGAAGGCGCCGCGATATTGGCCGGCGCCGAACCGGTCTATCTCAATACGCTGCCCGACCACGGTTTCGAGATGGACTGGGCGGCGCTGCCGGAAAGCACCTGGCGCGACGTGCAGCTGGTGTATGTCTGCTCCCCGGCCAACCCAACCGGCAAGGTCATGGGCCTCGACTCCTGGAAGACGCTGTTCGAGCTTTCCGACCGCTACAACTTTGTCATTGCTTCCGACGAGTGCTACTCGGAAATCTACTTCGACGAAGCCAAACCTCCACTGGGCGGCCTTACCGCCGCCGCGCAGTTGGGACGTCATGACTACCCGAACCTGGTGAGCTTCTCCAGCCTGTCCAAGCGTTCCAACGTACCGGGGCTGCGCTCGGGCTTTGTCGCCGGCAACGCCGCGATTCTGAAGAAGTTCCTGCTCTATCGCACCTACCACGGCAGCGCCATGAATCCGGCGGTGCAGGCGGCCAGCATCGCCGCCTGGAACGACGAAGCGCACGTCCGCGACAACCGCCGCATGTATGCCGAAAAGTTTCACGAGGTAACGCCGCTGGTCGCCCATCACCTCGATTGCCGGATACCGGATGCCGGTTTCTATCTCTGGGCCAGGACGCCGGTGCCCGATACCGAGTTTGCCCGCGAACTGCTGCGCCAGAAGAATGTGGTGGTGCTGCCGGGCAGCTACCTCGCGCGCGAGTCCGGCGGGGTGAACCCCGGCGCCAACTTCATTCGCATTGCCCTGGTCGCGCCGCACGAGAAATGCCTCGAAGCGGCGCGCCGCATCAACGATTTTTGTCTATCTCTCTGAAAGAAGCCGCCATGCACGAACTGCAGCAGATCATTGAACAGGCCTGGGAAGACCGCGCCAACCTGAGTCCCGGCGCCGCGCCGGCGCGCATCGGCGACGCCGTCGCGCATGTGCTGGGCGAACTCGACTCTGGCACCCTGCGTGTCGCGGAAAAAATCGACGGCCGGTGGACCACCCACCAGTGGATCAAGAAGGCCGTGCTGTTGTCCTTCCGGCTCGAAGACAACGTGCTGATGGATGGCGGTCCGATGCGTTACTTCGACAAGGTGCCGACCAAATTCGCCCACTACGACACGCACGCATTCCAGAAAGGCGGCTTCCGCGTAGTGCCCCCGGCCGTCGCCCGGCGCGGCAGCTTCATCGCCAAGAACGTGGTGCTGCTGCCCAGCTTCGTGAATATCGGCGCCTACGTTGATGAAGGCACCATGGTCGATGCCTGGGCCACCGTCGGCTCCTGCGCCCAGATCGGCAAGAACGTGCATCTGTCGGGCGGCGTCGGCATCGGCGGCGTACTGGAACCGCTGCAGGCC
>MHZX01000064.1:1700-31921 GCA_001828935.1 Rhodocyclales bacterium RIFCSPLOWO2_02_FULL_63_24 | reverse complement strand
TGCGTTTCATGGCGAATGGAATTACCGCATCAGCCCCAGAGCTAAGTGATTGTTCATGTTATTTACGAACGACTCCTAAGGGAGATCTGCTCGCCGCATATCCTCGTTAAAGCGGCCTTCGCAGGGCAATCCAAATACCATACCGGAAAAAGAGGGGAAAGACACTTGTAATCAACCGATTAAATTCACTTGAAGCGTATCTGGCTTTGTGTCATGCTACTTTAGCACTCATTATGATCGAGTGCTAACAATTTCCCTATCTTCGGTTAATGCGTTGCGAAAGGGCCGGCCAATGGCGCAAACACACAAGATCGTCTTCTACCCGGTCGGCAACGGAGACACCTGTCAAATTATCCTGGCCGGCGGCCGGCGGATCCTGTTCGATTTTTGCCACCTGCGTACCGCCGAGGATGACGACGATCCCCGAATCGACCTGAAGAAGCAGCTGAAAGATGAGCTGACCGCGGCCAACCGCGATGAGTTCGACGTTGTTGCTTTCACGCACGCCGACACGGACCATATTTCCGGCTTCACCGAATTTTTCGAGTTGCGTCACGCGGCCAAGTATCAAGGCGAGGGGCGTATCAAGATCAAGGAACTCTGGGTTCCCGCCGCCTTGCTGATCGAGGAAGTGGAGCGGGACAAAATGAGCAGCGAATTCGCCATACTGCGCCGTGAAGCCCGCCATCGCGTGCTGGAAGGCAAAGGCATCAAGGTCTTCTCCAAACCGAAGCGCCTGATGGACGAATGGCTGCGCCAGGCGCTGAAAGACCGCGACGAGGCCGAGACTGCACGAGATCACCTTTTCGTCGATGCCGGAACGCTGGTCGACGGGTTCTCTCTGGGCACGGACGGCGCCGAATTCTTCTGCCATTCCCCCTTCATCAAGCACTGTGACCAAGGCGACGAACTGCGCAACGAGGCGGCCTTGATCTTCAACGTCCGTCTGCGCGCCGATGGCGCCGACTACGATTTCCTGCAGATTGGTGACAGCACCTGGGAAGTCCTCGAGGACATTGTTTCGACCACCAAGGCCCACAAGAACGAAGACCGGCTCAAATGGAATCTCCTCAACATTCCGCATCATTGCAGCTACCTGGCCTTGAGCGACGAAAAGGGTGCACAGGAGACCGAGCCGAAACCGCTGGTGAAAGAACTGCTGTTGTATGGCAAGAAGGACGCCTACCTGGTCAGTTCCTCCGATCCGATTCCCGACAGCAAGGACATGTACGAGGCGGATCAGCCGCCCCATATCCAAGCCAAGAAGGCCTACGAGACGTATCGGAAGAAGGTACAGGGCCGCCGGGTGGTCGTCACCATGGAGGAGCCGAACGCCTCCAAGCCGGAACCGCTGACATTTGAAGTAACCGTCGGCGGCGTGGCGTGGATCAAGGCGATCCCCGGCGCACCCGCAGTGCTCGCCTCAAAACCACCGCGCGCCGGACTGGAAAGCCGCCCGATTAGGGCGGGGTAATGGAACCTCGGTTCCATGCCCTGGACGATGCGAAGGAAATTGCCGGCGCCGATCTGACCCTGCCGCGCGCCAAGGCGCTCCAGGATGCCGTCAGGCAGCACTGCGACTTTGACCTCGTTGGCGCATTCCGGGGAAAGGCCACTCCCGAGGCATCAGCAGGCGAGATCATAATCGTCGATGTTTCCTGCGACGGTGTCCCGCCGTCCAACGCGGCGGGCATCGATTTCACCGAGCGCCTCGCGCTGTGCGTGCCCGAAGATACATCAAGCTTGGTCGAAGTGTTGGCGCTCAGAGTGAGATTTCCGCTGCTGATGCATCAAAATTCAGTGCTTCCGGGCAGACCGCCAAGCTTGTGCCTGTATCAGGAACCGCCACGATCCGTAGCCCGAACCTGGACGGCGGCTTCGTTGCTCAAGCGCATCCAGGTTTGGATCGAAGGTTCCGCGCGCGGAACCCTCCACGCCGCCGATCAGCCCGTGGAGCAACTCTTCTTCGTTTCGCCGTACGAACTGGTCTTGCCCTGGAATTGCGAGTCGCTCCTGGCCGATAACAAGGCCAAGTTCTGGGTGACGCGCGGGCCGGAGCGGCCGGGGAAAGGCGGCACCTTCTTCCTGGAGGGAAGCGTGGAGCGTAAGGCTGAGCGCATGGCCTCCTTGGTCAGCTTAACGCTACCTGCGGTTGTCCACGGACGGGTGGAGACGGACTTCGGGACGCTCGGCCAACTGGCTGACGCGCTGTCTGCACGAGGTGTCCACTTGCTGAATGAGCTGACGAGCGAGATCGAAGCGCGCGTCGGCGCGGGAATTGAGGTCGGCCAGGACGAACTAGCTACTGTGCTCCTGACGCGCGTCCCAATCGTCAGAGCGGAAGGCGAGCCGCCGTCGAAGATCGCCCATCGGGCCTACTTCCTGAGCACCGGCATGCTGAAGCTGGGTGCCGCGATGGGGACGATTTACGCCGCCCACGACGGCAAATACTACAAGGAGGCGAAGGCGAGCTTCATCCAGCCGCAGGAGAAAACGGAATGGCGCAGCCAGACTATTCTCCCGATGGAAGTGCTTCGATGCCTCGATCGACCGGCCGCCAGATCCCAATCTGGGCTGACTTCCGAGGGGCCTGCGGGAGCCATGATTGGCGCTGGAGCGTTGGGAAGTACGCTGCTGGATATGTGGACGAGAGCCGGCTGGGGGGAATGGTCAATCATCGACAACGACCATATCAAGCCGCATAACCTGGTCCGTCACCAAGCCGACGCATTTTTGATTGGGGTGCCCAAGGCGGAGGCGGCCGTCCGCCACATCCGGTTTGTTATGCAGGATGCAACGAGAGCAACCGCCGTCGCTGCGGACGCCTGCGATCTGAGCGACGCCAAGGTGATTGAGGTGCTGCACGCCTCCAAACTGGTTCTGGATGCGTCGACGACATTGGACTATCCGCGTTTGGTCAGCATGAGAGACGACGTCGGCCGGCATGCGTCGGTCTTCGTCACACCGAGTGGCAGAGGCTGCGTATTGCTGCTCGAAGACACCGATCGCAAGAAAAGACTGCGGACGCTCGAGGCGCAATACTACCGGGCGATACTGACTTCCGACTGGGGCACCGACCATCTTGATGGGAATCGCGGCACCTTCTGGAGCGGTGCCAGCTGCCGCGATATATCGATGGTCATGCCGTATTCCGATATTGTCCGGCATGCAGCCGTTTTCGCGGATCAGGTTCCCCGCCTTTCAGAGTTGCCCGAAGCGGCAATACGCATCTGGTCTTGCGATGCGGAGTCGGGTGCAATCTCGGCGCACCGCATCGACGTCGTCGACGAACTTCAACTGCGTTTTGGCGGATTGGACTTGTTCCTCGATGCCGGCGTGTACGACAAGATGAAGTCGTTGCGTAAGGAGCAACTCCCCGACGAAACGGGCGGCATCTTGCTGGGCTATCACGACTTCAACGTCAATGCCGTCGTTGTCGTCGACGCTCTGCCGGCGCCGATGGACAGCGAGGCGAGCCCTGGGTCTTTTGAACGGGGCCTCGAAGGCGTGAGCGACGCGGTGTTTGAAGCGCGCCGCCGTACCGCGGGAGTCGTCGGCTATATCGGCGAGTGGCATAGCCATCCCCGCGGGTACGGTGCGCTTCCCAGCGGCGACGACAAGTTCCAACTGGCTTACCTGACGCTCGGCCTCGCCTTGGAGGGCTTGCCCGCCGTCATGCTTATTGTCGGCGACGACGAGCTATGCGCTTTGCAAGGATTCGTGAAGTGAACGGCGGGCAGGTTGCGCTGGCGCTGTCCGGCGGCGGCATTCGCGCCATGATCTTCCATCTCGGCGTGCTTCGTCATCTTGCCGAAAATGGGGTGCTCGAAAGGATTTCTCGCATTTCCACCGTCTCCGGTGGCAGCCTCTTATTGGGACTCGTGTTCAAGGAGTGTGATTACGTTTGGCCGAGCTCCCACCAGTTCCTTTCCCAAGTCTATCCGGTGCTACGCGGCCGGTTGTGCGCCAAGAGCTTGCAATGGGGCGCCGCAAGACAACTGGTGCGCCCAGGCAATTGGCGATACTTGCTATCTCGCTCAAACCTGCTGGCCAAGACCTTGGAGCATGAGTGGGGCGTAACGGCCGAACTGTCTCGTTTGCCGGAAGCGCCGGAATGGTCGATCAACGGGACCACGGCGGAGACCGGCAAGAGGTTTCGGTTCAAGCGCGATTCCCTCGGCGATTACATGCTGGGCTATTCGGCACCCGGCGATTTCCTGTTGGCCAACGCCCTTGCCGTGTCGGCCGCGTTTCCGGGAGGATTTGGTCCGCTGTCGTTCGAGGCCGCCAGCTTTCAGTGGAAGAAGCGACCGGCATGGGGTGCGCCCTTGGAGATATCGGCCAACGTCGAAGTCGGTTACCGGCGACTGCACCTGTACGACGGCGGCGTCTATGATAACTTGGGACTCGAGCCCTTCTTCGACGCCGGACGCGGCGTTCCCAAGCCTGAGGTCGATTTCATTCTTGTGTCGGACGCCGGTGCACCGTTGAAACCGGGGTTTCCGCGTTTCTCGATCAATCCCTGGCGACTGAAAAGGGTTGCAGACATCACCTCGGATCAGTCGCGGGCCTTGCGAGTACGGGCATTCATGAGCTATCTCGGCCAGAGTCGGGCCAAGGGAGCCTACGTCTACATCGGGATACCGGCAGCAACTGAGCACCGCATCGATGGAGCCGAGCCAGCCAGTTTCCCGACGACGCTACGCCGCGTAACCGAAGCGCAATTCGACTGCATTGCGGGACACGGTTACGCGGTCGCCTCGCAGTCTTTGGTCGAGGTCTAAGCGGACCGCGCCGAAATCGAAACATGCAGGATGGCAGGATTGCGTCGGCACGGCGCAATCCTGCCCGGCATTTTGCAACTCACACTCGATAATCTACCATTATCACGCCTGATATTTTGGCGTTTTGTCGCCATGCTTGACACGCTTAATAGTATGTAATATCGTATTACGTACTATGTTACGAAATACGAGGAGGCGACCATGGCGCGAGGCGGTATCTACAAGTCCGAGGTCATCAGAGCCCGGGACAAGCTCCTGGCGATAGGGCGGTATCCGTCGGTGGATGCTGTCAGACAGGAACTCGGAAACACCGGATCAAAAACGACGATTCAGCGGTACCTCAAGGAGATCGCGGAAGAGGAAGGCGGAAAGACCGGCACTAAGGTGGCCATCAGCGAGGCGCTGCAGGACCTTGTGGCACGCCTAGCGGAACGCATCCAGATGGAGGCTGATACCCGCATCGCCGAAATGACGGCCAAGCACGCTGGCGAACTGGTCGAGCAGCGCCAGGCGCGCGAGGCCGTTGAGGGCGAAGTAGCAGGTCTTCGCAAGACGCTCGAAAAGGCCCAGGCCGATTTAGCCGAAGAACAAACCCGCCATCAACGCACGGGCGAGCGGCTGCAGCAGGAGATTACGACTCATGCCATGGCCAGCCAGCAGGTGACCGACCTTGAGGATCGACTGCGGGTGGAAGAACAGCACCGCCGATCGCTCGAGGAAAAGCATGCTCATGCACGCGAGGCACTGGAACATTTCCGCGCGGCCACCAAGGAGCAGCGCGAGCAAGACCAGCGTCAGCATGAGCAGCAGGTCCAATACCTGCAAAGCGAAATCAAGACGCTCGGGAACAGCCTCGTTAAGGCGCGGCAAGAAGCCGCGACGAGTCATCAGGAAAACGCTCGATTGACATCCGAGCTAGCCCGATCCGAGCGTTCGCTTCATGACACGAAGGCAGAACTGAGGACGTTGAAGGATGCGAAGGCCGAATTGATCGCGGCTCAACAGCAAATGGATCGGCTGGGGCGTCAGGTCGTGGAACTGGAGGCGCAAGTTGCTGCCGGGAATACGTTGAATGCAAAACTCCAGGCCGACCAGACGGAGGATAGGAATCGGATCCACGAGCTTCAGATTGAACTGGCGGAGGCCCGAGCCGCCGCGGAGACGCAAGACCAACTGGCCGAGCGGATCCAGGCGTGGATGACCCAGAAGCCCGGGCCAACGGATCAAGCGCCATCAGCGGGTGGGCGCTAAAACCGTGTGGTTGAGCGGAATTTCGGAGCAACCGCCAAATTCAGCACGAAAGGTACGGGAACCCTTAGCTCTGGGCTTCGGGGGCTCAGGGTGCAACACACCATCGCGGGAGACCGGAGCTATTTGGATTGCAGTAATTTGTACCGCTTGGCTCGTTGGCGTTTTCGTCGGTCACTAATTCTTGAACCAAAGGGTTCTTTGGCCAAAATCTGCCGATTCGGTAGATTTGAAGAGGGGAACGGTCGAACAATTACTGCGGCGCACTGCAATTATTCGCCTGAACCATGTAGCCGCCACTTGACATAACGCCGATTATGCGAAGTAATGAAACAGCTTCGGAGCTGTTTTGGGGCTTCAAAATCAGCGCGACCTAACGATCATTCGATTGCCCCGACCTTCCGCAGATATTCGATGATTTCTTCGTTTCCCAGCCGGATAGCTAGCTTCAGGGCTGAAATACCTTCGAAGTCAGTCAGGTCCATATCGGCATCGGCGTCCACTAGTTGGCGCACCAGATCCAGGTTCCCATGCTTCACCGCTAGCATCAGCGGCGTTTGACCGTTTGGCGCACGAGCGTCAAGCTTGGCCCCTTTGGCCATCAATAGCGTTGCGACCTCGCTGCTGCCGCTGAACACCGCATAGTGCAGCGGTGTCCATCCGGACGGGTTGATATCTGCACCTTTCTCGATCAGGGCTTGTACCGACTCGATCCTGGCATTTAATGTCGCCAGGTGCAAAGCCGTATCGCCAAATTGGTTGCGTCGATTGACGCTCGCCCGATTGACCAGTAGCGTCTCAAGCAGCGGCTGGTTGCCGTTGCGGGCGGCAATCATGAGCAAGGTTGATCCGCTGCGATCCGCGGTATTGACGTCCATTCCTCGCTTCAGCAGATTCTCAACCGCTTCGGTGTCGCCGCCGTTTGCTGCCTTGATGATTTCTTCGTAGGCGCCTGCCTGCGCCAAGCTCATGGCAATAGATAAGACAATTCCTATCAATAGCTTACGCACGGCTGGCAGTTCCAAACAGACGAAAGAAGTTGTCAGTCGTCGCTTGTGCCAAGTCGTCGATGCCGATTCCCTTCAGAGTGGCGACTTCTTCGGCGACATGGCGTACTAACGCCGGGTGATTCAATTTGCCGCGATGGGGCACCGGGGCAAGATAGGGTGCGTCGGTTTCTATGAGTATTCTGTCGAGCGGGATGAGACGCGCAACCTCCTTGATTTGAATCGCGTTCTTGAAGGTAACAATGCCCGAGAAGGAAATATGGAAGCCGAGTTCGAGTGCTGCCTCGGCTACAGCACGGGTTTCTGTGAAGCAGTGGAACACCCCTCCGACTTCGCCGGCGCCCTCCTCTGTGAGGATCCGCAAAGTATCCGCAGTGGCTTCTCGGGTGTGAATAATCAATGGCTTGCGGCCCCGACGTGCGGCCCGGATATGGGTACGGAAGCGCTCGCGCTGCCACTCCAGATCGCCTTCCAGTCGGTAGTAATCCAGTCCGGTTTCGCCAATGGCCACCACTTTCGGATGCTGAGCGAGCCGAACCAGAGTGTCTTGATCCGGTTCCTTCGCATCTCCTTCGGTGTCCGGGTGAACGCCCACCGCTGCATACAGATTGGGAAACCGGGTGGCCAGCGCCAAGACGGCCGGAAAGCGTTCCAGTGTCACCCCGGCGACCAGTGCCCAGCCCACGTCGTTGGTCTTCATGGCCGCCAGCAACTCCTCTTCCCTACCCGAGAAATCCGGGAAATCGAGGTGGCAGTGCGAATCGACCAGCAAGGCGCTCATGAGGTGGCCGGGCGCAGGGCGCGCAAGAAGTGAGCTGCGAGGTTTTCAAGAAACAGCAATTGATTCAAGGGGTGGCGGGCGCTGCGCCGGAACTGATTGATTTCACGCCAGGCGGCCAGCAAGGAAGTTGGATTCAGATTTTGCACTCCGATGGGCCGCGGCCAGCCCCCGTGATAGCGCACGACTCCGGTCATGCGCTCTTGAGCCAGATCGAACAACCAGCGCTGGACCTCCTCGACCAAGTGTTCCATGCGAAATTGGCCATCACCCTTGAGCAGACCGTCCCAACGGGCGGCAAGGGCAATGGGGTCGGAGGGCGGCGCCAGCAGGGAATCCACCACGGCATCCAGAGGCGCCAACTGACCCTGGGCTTTCCATTGAGCGACGCGCATTGGGGCTCCGCCGGCCAAGTTGAGGTATCGCTCCGCCTGTTTTTCGAGTCCCGCACTTGCCAGCCAGGCTGCCGCCGCCGCAGCATCCGGCGGACCAAACGCGATCACCCGGCAGCGGCTGCGGATTGTCGGAAGAAGCGATTTCGTACGAGATGAAACCAATATAAAATAAACATTTGTAGGTGGTTCTTCAAGTATCTTAAGAAGTGAATTTGCCGCCGCGCCATTCATTGCCTCGGCTTCGGTCACGAGTACAACGCGGTTGCCGTGGCGATGGCTGCCAACGAAAACAAAGGATTCGAGTTCGCGAATCTGGTCGATGCGAATGGTTCCAGGACCGCGCTTTTTGGCTTTTTCGTTAACGCCTTCTTCAGCTTCGTCATCGCCATCCGGCGCAACGCGTCGGAAGTCGGGATGATTCCCGGCGTCGAGCCAACGGCATGCCTGGCAGTTGCCGCAAGCCGTCATTTCCGCGGTGATCGATTCGCACAGCAGAAGTGTAGCGAGTTGTTCGGAAAAGGCGGTCTTACCGACTCCGGGTGGGCCGACCAGAAGCATCGCATGCGGAAGCCGGGCCAGCCCCTGCCCGAGGAGTTGTTCCCTTATTGATGAGTTCCACTGTAACTGTGTTAGATCAAAGTGTTGCAACTATATTCTCAAGTACTTTATTAATTGAATTCGGCGTCTGAGTGGCATCGATCAACCTTACCCGATCAGGATGTTCGTTTGCTATGCGCAAGTAGGCAGATCGTACCCGCTCGAAAAAATCGGCTTGTTCCTGTTCGAAACGATCGGGTTGAGATGTCGCCGCATGCAGGCGTTGCTGAGCAATCGCTACCGGGGCGTCGAAGATCAGCGTCAAATCCGGTTGCAGATCGCCCAGCACCCAATCCGCCAGCACTTCGAGTTTCTTCCAGTTAAGGCCGCGCCCTCCCCCTTGATAGGCAAAAGAGGCGTCGACGAAGCGGTCGCAGATCACCCATTCGCCGCGCATCAACGCCGGTTCGATGACCTGCGCCACGTGTTCGCGGCGGGCCGCAAACATCAGCAGCGCCTCGGTTTCCAAATGCATGGGTTCGGCCAGCAGCAAGGCCCGCAGTTTCTCTCCCAGCGGCGTTCCTCCCGGCTCGCGGGTGGCGACCACGGTTCGCCCCTGATCGCGCAGGTAATTCACCAACCAGGCGTGCTGGGTGCTCTTGCCCGCGCCGTCGATGCCTTCGAAGCTGATGAAACGCCCGCGTGTCATGCTCGCCTACTGCTTATGGTATTTGGCGACGGCGCTGTTGTGCTCGTCCAGCGAGGCCGAGAACTGGCTCGATCCGTCGCCGCGAGCGACGAAATACAACATGTCGCTGGGGGGCGGCTTTGCGGCGGCTTGCAGCGATGCCAATCCTGGCATCGCAATCGGAGTCGGCGGCAGACCCGGCCGCTTATAGGTATTCCAGGGAGTGTCGGTCTGTAAATCCACCTTGCGCAGATTGCCATCGAAGCGTTCGCCAAGGCCGTAGATCACCGTCGGGTCGGTCTGCAGCAACATGCCGCGGCGCAGCCGATTGACGAACACTGCGGCGACTTGAGGTCGATCGGCGGATGTTCCGGTTTCCTTTTCGACGATCGAGGCGAGGATCAACAACTCATACGGCGATTTCAGCGGCAGCGTACTCTCGCGCCGGTCCCAGGCAGCGGCTAGGCGGGGCTGCATGGCTTTGTAGGCGCGGCGCAACACGTCCAGATCGCTGCTGCCCTTATGGAAGAGGTAGGTATCGGGGAAAAACAATCCTTCGGGATGATTTTCCTTTGCGCCTAGCATCGCCAGGATCTTCGCGTCGCTCAACTTCGCCGAGTCGTGAGCGAGATCGGGATGTTCGTTCAAGGCAGCGCGCAACTGGCGAAAGGTTTTGCCTTCAACCAGTACGAGTTCACCCTGCGTGACGTCGCCGCGCGTCAGCTTGTCGAGCAGGGCGAGGGCCGTCAATCCCTCATCCACCTCATAACTGCCGGCCTTGATCTTGGCCGAGCGCCCGAGGAGGCGTCCCATCAATTCCAGTTGCCAAGCCGGCAGGTCGATCCCCGCCGCCTCGATCACCTGGGCTGCCGCGCGCAAGCTGGCGCCTGGCGGTATGGAGAAAGCGGTGGGGTCGCTGCGCATCGGCAGGTGGCGAACCGTAAGCCAACTGGCGCCCGAGATCACCGCGAGAAATGCGAGAATCAGCACCAGCAGGATTAGTTTGAACGTACGCATGAATGCTTGAATAAGGACCGGACGGACGCAATCTGGAGCGTTGCCGCGATAATAACATTCCCCAACCCCTCAACTCGGACGCACCTCATGACTCAAGAATGGATTTCCTCGCTGGCCTCCCAAGGATTGACGGCGGATGGCAGCAGCTTTGGCGATGTCGCCGGTGAGCTTGTCGCGGCCAGTAGTGGATCGGTCGTTACGCCTTTGATCGATCTGGGCCTGATCCGCGCCAGCGGTGCCGATGCCGCCGGTTTCCTGCACAATCTGCTGACCAACGACATCAACGGCCTGGGGCTCGACAGCGCGCGCTTTGCCGGTCTTTGCACGCCCAAGGGACGCTTGCTGGCGCTGCTGCTGATTTGGCGCGATGGCGACGACCTTCTGCTGATGCTGCCGCGCGACATTCTGCCGGGAATCCTGAAGAAGCTCTCGATGTACGTACTGCGCTCCAAGGTCAAGCTCAGCGATGCAACGGCGGAGCGGACGCTGATCGGCGTCTCGCCGGCGCCGACTTTCGCCGCCGGCCTGCCGCGTTTCGGCGTGGCAGGCATCGCAGGCGGCCAGACGGTTCGCATCGACGACAAACGTGCGCTGCTTGCGCTGAACCCGGGGGCGGCAACCGTCCGCTGGGCCGAACTGGCCGCGAGTGCGAAACCTGTGGGCCTCGCCGCCTGGCAATGGCTGGAAATCGCTGCCGGACAACCACGCGTGGTGGCCGCCACCCAAGAGGCCTTCGTGCCGCAGATGCTGAATATGGAACTGCCGGCGGTGGCGGGAGTGAGTTTCAGCAAGGGCTGCTATCCCGGCCAGGAAATAGTCGCCCGCACCCAGTATCTGGGCAAGATCAAACGGCGTACTTACCGCGCCAGGCTGGTCGCTGCGACCACCGCGGGCATCCATGTTTACGCCCCGGAGACCGGCGACCAGCATTGCGGTGCCATAGTCAGCGTGGCGCCTTCCCCGGCCGGAGGCTTCGAGTGCCTGGTCTGCATCCAGAGCGGCGCGGTGGAGGCCGGTGAAGTACGGGTCGGCGCGGTCGACGGCGAACGGCTGGAGTTTCTTCCCCTGCCCTACGAACTGTCCTGATCCGCACGATGTGCCTGATCCTGGTCGCCTGGCGGGCTCATCCGGATTACCCCTTGGTGGTGGCGGCCAACCGCGACGAGTTTTTTTCCCGACCGACGGCGCCCGCTGCCTTTTGGCAGGATGTGCCGCAAGTACTCGCCGGACGTGATCTCGATGCAGGCGGCACCTGGATGGGCGTCGCCCGGACGGGGCGGTTTGCGGCGCTGACCAATTTTCGCGATCCGGCCCAGAACCGCAGCGGTGCGCCCTCGCGCGGCAGGCTGGTGGCCGATTTTCTTGCGGGAAAAGAAACGCCCCAAGCCTACCTCGAACGCATCGCCGCGCATGGCCGTCTGTGCAACGGCTACAACCTGCTGGTGGGCGACGGCGCAACGCTCTGGTGGTCGTCCAACATGGGCGGCGCGCCCTGTGCGCTGCAACCGGGCGTGTATGGCGTATCCAATCATCTGCTCGATACGCCTTGGCCGAAAGTCGGCGCCGGCAAGACGGCGCTGGCACAGGCGCTTGAACGCCTGCCCGACGATCAGGCGCTGTTTGCCCTGCTGCAGGACGACGGCATCCATCCCGACGTGCATTTGCCGCAGACCGGGGTTCCGCTTGAGTGGGAACGCCTGCTGTCCTCGGCCTTCGTCAAATCGCCCGACTACGGCACGCGCAGTTCCACGGTTTTGTGCGTCGAACAGGATGGCTGGGCCAGTTTCGACGAGCAGACCTGGCTGCCGGGCGCCAAGCCGGGCGAGCGGCGGCGCTACCGGTTTATGTCCCAGGCTTCCTAGCCGGGGACGGTATCCCCTGCGGATAGAGCGAGCGCAGCATGACCCGGTGCGGAATGCCGGCTTCCATGAACTCGGGGCCTTCCGCGACGAAGCCGAAGCGCCGGTAGAAGCCGCTGGCCTGGGTCTGCGCGTGCAAGGCCAGATGCCGCATCTCTTTTGCCGCCGCCTCTTCCAGCAGGCGCTCCAACAGGGCGCGGCCGACACCCTTGCCGCGCCAGTCGGCCAGAACCGCCATGCGGCCAATGTGACCAGCGGCAAGCAGACGCCCGGTGCCGATCGCCCCGCCATCGGCGTCACGGGCGATGACATGGCGGCTCGATGCGTCGTGTTCATCCATTTCGAGTTCCCGCGGGACTCGTTGTTCGTCGACAAACACCGATTCACGCACTTGCCGCGCTTGCGCGCCGAGCTCCTGCCATGAACCGGCCGCGACGCCGAACTCGACAATGTCGACCGGCGTATATACCGGGATCAGGTCGAACAACTCGACGATGTCGTGGTTGCGCATGCGCACGCAGCCGATCGATCCCGGCGCACCCAATTCCACCGTGTCGGGCGCGCCATGCAGGTAGATGTAGCGGCGCATGGTGTCGACTTCGCCGAGCCGATTGCATCCTGGCTCTTTGCCGGACAGCCACAGGATGCGCGTCAGGATCCAGTCGCGCCCTGGAAACCGTTCGGCGAGTTGCGGCGTCCACACTTCGCCGGTCGGCCGGCGGCGCTTGAACACCGTGTTCGGCGTCGCGCCGGCGCCGACTTTTGCCCGCACGATATGCCTGCCGCGCGGCGTACAAAAACTGCCATTCTGTTCGCCAGCGCCATTCTTTGCCGTGGATACGAGATAGCGGCGCAACAGCGTGCCGCGCTCGTCGTGCAGTTCGAGCGTTTGCAGCGGCAGGCTGATGCGGATATGCATGACGAGGGGAATCAGGCCACCAGCGTACGCCCGCGGCGTGCGGCGAAAAAGCCCGACAACAGGCTGCCGCAAGCTTCGGCCAGGACGTTGCCGGCAATCGAGGTGTGGTGATTGAGGCGGGATTCGGCAAACAGGTCGATTACGCTGCCCGCCGCGCCGGTCTTCGGATCACGCGCACCGAACACGACGCGTTCGACGCGTGCATGCATGATCGCTCCGGCGCACATGGCGCAGGGTTCCAGCGTTACATACAGGGTACTGCCAGGCAGGCGGTAATTGCCGAGGCGCGTGGCGGCATCGCGCAATGCCATGATCTCGGCATGGGCGGTGGGATCGTGGCGACCGATCGGCTGGTTAAAGCCGCGACCGACCACCTCCCCTTCCAGCACGATCAGCGCGCCCACCGGCACCTCGCCGGCAGCACCTGCCTCGCGCGCCAGATCCAGCGCCAGCCCCATGAAATACTCATCGTCCATGGGGCCGATTATGGCATCACTGCCTGGCACTGGACCCGGCGGGTGACTGACAGCCTCAGGCGTTCTTGGTGACCGCGCCGCCAGCTTCCAGCAATTGCGCCTGCGCGGCCGCCAGTCGCGCTATGGGTACCCGCGGACCGGAACAGGACACATAGGTGAGCCCAATGGAGTGGCAGAAGGCAATTGAACCCGGGTGGCCGCCGTGTTCGCCGCAGATGCCAACCTTGAGCTCGGGGTTGGTCTTGCGGCCTTCGCTGACGGCCAGTTTCATCAGTTCGCCGACGCCCTTCTGGTCAAGCACTTCAAAGGGATTGTCGACCAGGATGCCCGCCTCGACATAGCCCGGCAGGAATTTGTTCTCCGCATCCTCGCGGCTGAAGGAGAAGGTGGCCTGCGTCAGGTCGTTGGTGCCGAACGAGAAGAATTCGGCATCCTGCGCCATGCGGCCGGCGCGCAGGCAGGCGCGCACCACTTCCAGCATGCTGCCGAACTTGACGTCCACCTTGATGCCGTGGGTCAGTTCGACCACTTTGTGGATGCGCTTGACGTAACTGTGGATGCGCACCAGCTCTTCCACCGTCGCCACCTGCGGCACCATGATTTCCGGATAAACCTCGATGCCTTCCCGGGCGCACAGGGCTGCGGCTTCCAGCACGGCCTGGATCTGCATCGAGTAGATCTCGGGATAGGTGATGCCGAGACGCACGCCGCGATGGCCGAGCATCGGGTTGACCTCGGACAGCGCACGCACTTTCTTCAGCGTCTTTTCCTTCTTGTGGATGGCGTCCTCTTCGAGGTGGCCCTCCTTGAAATCCGTCATGCTGCGGCCGAGCTTGGTGAGACCGTCGGCGTACTGCATGTAGAGCTTCGGATTCAGTAGCTTCAAGGTCTCGGGCAGTTCTTCCAGCGCCTTGAGCGAATCGCGCAGGTGGTGCAGGTGGGCGATTTCCAGTTCGAGCTGGGCGGCAGTGGGCAGAAACTCGTGCAGCGGCGGATCCATCAGGCGCACGGTCACCGGCAGTCCCTTCATGGCTTTGAAGATGCCCTTGAAGTCGGCGCGCTGAATCGGCAGCAGGCGGTCGATCGCGGTCTGACGTTCCTCGATGCTTTCGGCGAGGATCATCTCCTGCACGATGGGCAGGCGATCCGTGGCGTTGAACATGCGTTCGGTGCGGCACAGACCGATGCCCATAGCGCCGAATTCGCGGGCGCGGGAGGCGTCTTCCGGGGTATCGGCGTTGGCCATGACCTTGAGGCGCGAAACCTGGTCGGCCCACTTCAGCAGGGTCTGCATGTCTTCGCTGAACTCGGCCTGCACGGTCGGCACCTCCCCGGCATAGACGTTGCCGTTGCCGCCGTCGATGGTGACGACATCGCCTTCGTGCAAGGTTGTGTCACCGATAGTCGCGGAGCGCTTGATGTCGTTGATGTGGATGGCTTCGCAGCCCGATACGCAGGGCTTGCCCATGCCGCGTGCGACGACCGCCGCGTGCGAGGTCTTGCCGCCGCGGCTGGTGAGGATGCCCTGCGCCTGGAAGAAGCCGTGGATGTCCTCGGGCTTGGTTTCCTCGCGTACCAGGATGATCTTCTCGCCATTGCGACCCCGCGATTCGGCGGTGTCGGCGTCGAAGACGATCTTGCCGGAAGCGGCGCCCGGCGATGCCGGCAAGCCGGTAGCGAGCGGCTTGCCCTTGAAGTCGGGCGAAAGCTGGGGTACCAGCAGCTGCTCAAGCATGGCCGGGTCGATGCGCAGCAAAGCCTTTTCCTTAGTGATCAGGCCTTCCTTGAACATTTCCACGGAGGTGCGCACCATTGCCGCCGCGTTCATCTTGCCATTGCGGGTTTGCAGGCAGTAGAGCGTGCCGCGCTCGATGGTGAATTCGAAGTCCTGTACTTCCTTGTAATGCGATTCCAAACGGTTGTGCAGTTCGAGCAGCTGCCGGTAGATTTCCGGCATGTCGTGCTCCATCTCGGCAATCGCCTTCGGCGTCCGGATACCCGCCACGACATCTTCGCCCTGAGCGTTGACCAGATATTCGCCGTAGATCAAGTTCTCGCCCGTGCCGGGGTTGCGCGTGAAGCCGACGCCGGTGCCTGAATCGTTGCCCATATTGCCGAACACCATGGTGCAGATGTTGACCGCAGTGCCGTTGGCCATGTCCTTGGTGATCTTGAACTGCTTGCGGTAGTCGATGGCGCGCTTTCCGTTCCAGGAACGGAACACGGCACCGATCGCGATCTCCAACTGTTTGTAGGGGTCTTCGGGGAAGGGCTTGCCGGTGTTGGTTTCGACGATTTTGGCGAACTCGTCGGCGAGTTCGGAAAGATGCTCCGCCTTGAGGTCGACGTCCTGCGCTACGCCGACCTTCTTCTTCATCGCCGCCATGGCGTCGTCGAAATGCTTGTCCTCGATGCCTAGTGCGATCTTGCCGAACAGTTGGATGAAGCGGCGCCAGGCGTCATAGCCAAAGCGCGGATTGTTGGTGAGTTTGATGATCCCCTGCAACGTGGCCTTGTTGAGGCCAAGATTAAGAATGGTATCCATCATGCCTGGCATCGACATCGAGGATCCTGAGCGCACCGAGATCAGCAACGGATTTTCGCTACCACCGAACTGCTTGCCGGTTTTCTTTTCGAGGTCCTTCATGTACTTGAGGACTTCTTCCCAGGCGCCTTTCGGTAGTTCGTCGTGCTCCAGGTAAGCTTGGCAGGCTTCGGTGGTGATGGTAAATCCGGGAGGAACGTTCAAGCCGATCTGGGTCATTTCGCACAGATTGGCCCCTTTGCCACCGAGCAACATCTTGTTCTTGCCATCGCCTTCCTCGAACGCAAATACCCATTGCCGTTTCATTACTGCTTCTCCTTGTTGTCGTACCATCGGATTGCCGCTGTGCACAAAAATATGCCACTTTATCGTTTTTGAAGCTTAGTTTCGCAAACGAAACCGCTTTCTTCTGAATAAGGGAATTCCATCCAGGCGCAAGATGCGCTAAATTGCTCGAAGCGCATCGTTCTCGCTATTGCTCGATATGGACATCGTCAAACAAAAACAAATCAGGGAATGGACCTTGCTGGGGCTGGTTGGGA
Source organism: Rhodocyclales bacterium RIFCSPLOWO2_02_FULL_63_24 (assembly GCA_001828935.1). GTDB lineage: Bacteria > Pseudomonadota > Gammaproteobacteria > Burkholderiales > Rhodocyclaceae > Sulfuritalea. Next base: position 15,126 of record MHZX01000064.1, on the reverse strand, counting down.
CGATGGCCTTGGTCGCCAACCTTCCTCCCCACATACTCAACAGCATCGGGGTCGAAGTCGGACTCCTGATGGCAATACTCGGCGTGATGGTGGTGCTGGCCCTGTTCCTCTATGTTCGGTTTTTCTTTTTCCTGCTCTATGCGCTGCTTGCCATCGGCGCCAATCTGCCGGAGAAATGGGCCGACGGGCTGGGCATCAGCCAGACGCCGTTGCTGGCGGCGCTGATTGCAATGGTGGCGCTGTCCTTGCTGAACTATGGCGCCAAAATGCTGCCCTCGGGGCTGGAGCCGAAACAACGCAAGCAAAATTCCGAAGCGACCCAGGTGCTGCTCGATGCCATCGAGCGCGGCAATGTCGCCTACATAAAAACGGTCCTGAGCATGGATTTCGACCTCGACACCACCGATGGCGAAGGCATGACTCCCTTGATGCGGGCGGCGCGGCGCGGCGACCTCGGAATCGTCCAGATGATCCTCAAACGCGGCGCATCGGCATCTCATCCCGGCCCGGCTGGCCGTGCGTCCGACATCGCGCTGCAGAACAACTTTCCGGCTGTCTGCGAGTGCCTCAAGAAAGCCGAGGCAACTGAAGCGGCGGAAGCCGCGCGGCAGGCAGCGGCGCAGCCCGGAGCGGATTCCGCGATCGTCGCCTAGCAGTCCGAAACAAGCCGGCTGCCGATAATTTTGAATCGTCACTCCCATTCGATGGTCGCTGGCGGCTTGCCCGAAATGTCGTAGACCACGCGGTTGATGCCGCGTACCTCGTTGATGATGCGGTTCGAGACCCGACCCAGCAACTCGTGTGGGAGTTCAGCCCACTTGGCGGTCATGAAATCCGAGGTTTGCACGGCGCGCAAAGCCACCACGTATTCGTAGGTGCGCCCGTCGCCCATGACGCCGACGCTTTTTACCGGCAGGAAGACGGCAAAGGCCTGACTGGTCTTGTCGTACCAGTCGGCGGCGCGCAGTTCGTCGATGAATATGGCATCGGCGCGACGCAGCAGGTCGGCGAATTCCGCTTTCACTTCGCCCAGGATGCGCACTCCGAGGCCGGGACCCGGGAAGGGGTGGCGATAGACCATTTCGTGCGGCAGTCCCAGCGCCACGCCGAACTCGCGCACTTCGTCCTTGAACAGTTCGCGCAGCGGTTCGAGGAGTTTGAGGTTCAGGGTTTCGGGCAGGCCGCCGACATTGTGATGGCTCTTGATGGCGTGCGCTTTCTTGGTCTTCGCTCCCGCCGATTCGATCACGTCGGGATAGATCGTACCTTGCGCCAGCCATTTGGCCTTGGGCAGTCTCTTGGCCTCGGCCTGAAATACCTCGACAAACTCGCGGCCGATGATCTTGCGCTTCTGTTCCGGGTCGGCAACGCCCTTCAGGTGCCCCATGAACTGATTCGCCGCATCGACATGAATCACTTTAACGCCCAGATTGCGGGCGAAAGTGTCCATCACCTGTACGCCTTCGTTGAGCCGCAGCAGGCCGTTGTCGACGAATACGCAGGTCAGTTGATCGCCGATGGCGCGGTGCAGGAGCGCCGCCACCACCGAGGAATCGACGCCGCCGGAAAGGCCGAGAATGACTTCATCGACTCCGACTTGCTCGCGCACTTTGGCGATCGCCTCTTCGACATAGTTGGGCATATTCCAGTCGCCGCGGCAGCCACAGATGTCGCGCACGAAGCGGGCGTAGATCTCGCGGCCCTTCAGTGTATGGGTCACTTCCGGGTGGAACTGCACGGCATAGAAGCCGCGAGTCTCGTCGGCCATCGCGGCGATCGGGGTAGACTCGTTGCTGCCGATAAGCTTGAAGCCGGGCGGCAATTCCGTCACCTTGTCGCCGTGGCTCATCCAGACTTCGAGCAGGCCGTGGCCTTCCTCGTTGATGCGATCCTGGATGCCGTCGAACAGCCTGGAATGTCCGCGCGCACGCATCTCCGCATAGCCGAATTCACGCTTGTGACTGCTTTCGACTTTGCCGCCGAGTTGTGCGGCCATGGTCTGCATGCCGTAGCAGATGCCCAGCACCGGAACGCCGAGTTCGAACACGATCTGCGGCGCCTTCCATTCCTCGGCCTCGTACACCGAGTTCGGTCCTCCCGACAGAATGATGCCTTGCGGATTGAAGGCACGAATGAAATCCGCCGAGACGTCGAAAGGGTGCAGTTCACAATATACCTGCTGCTCCCGCACACGCCGTGCAATCAGTTGCGCGACCTGTGATCCGAAGTCGAGAATCAGGATTTTCTGGTGGGCCATGGTGGGTGTCTCGAAAAATTAAAAAGCGGTTCAGAAACCGGTCTGAACCGCCGTGCCGCCCTCGCTCATGCGAACGGATTCAATCGATATGGTAGTTCGGCGCTTCTTTGGTTATCTGCACGTCGTGCACATGCGATTCGCGAATGCCCGCCGAGGTGATTTCGACAAACTCGGCCCGGGTCCGCATGTCGTCGATGGTCGCACAGCCGACGTAACCCATGGACGAACGCAAGCCGCCCATCAATTGATGGATCACCGCGGTGACCGGCCCCTTGTACGGCACACGGCCTTCGATGCCTTCAGGCACCAGTTTTTCGACATTGGCATCGGAATCCTGGAAGTAGCGATCCGCTGCGCCATCCTTCATGGCGCCAAGACTGCCCATGCCGCGATACGCCTTGTACGAGCGCCCCTGGTACAGCACGGTTTCACCCGGTGCTTCTTCGGTGCCGGCAAACAGGCCACCCAGCATGACGGCGTTGGCTCCCGCCGCAATGGCCTTGGAGATATCGCCCGAGAAACGAATGCCGCCATCGGCTATCAGCGGTACCCCGCTGGCAGCCAGCGCAGTCGCGACCATATCGACCGCCGTAATCTGCGGCACGCCAACGCCAGCGACGATGCGCGTGGTGCAGATCGAACCGGGACCGATGCCTACCTTGACGCCGTCGGCACCGTGGTCGACCAGCGCTTTGGCGGCATTTGCCGTGGCGATGTTGCCGCCGATCACTTCGACCTGCGGAAAGTTCTTCTTGACCCACTGCACGCGCTTCAGCACGCCTTCGGAATGCCCGTGGGCCGTATCGACCACGATCACATCGACGCCGGCCTCGGCCAGCAGTTCGGCGCGCTCCTCGGTGCCTTCGCCGACACCGATCGCGGCGCCGACGCGCAGATGCCCTTGCTCGTCCTTGCACGCATTTGGATGTTCGCTGGACTTGAGGATGTCCTTGACGGTCACCAGGCCGCGTAACTGGAACGCGGCATTGACCACCAACACGCGCTCCAGACGGTGTTTGTGCATCAGGGCCTTGGCTTCCTCGGCCGAACTTCCCTCGCCGACTGTGACCAGTCGCTCGCGCGGGGTCATGATGGCGCGCACTGCCTGATCGAGATTGGTCTCGAAACGCGTGTCGCGATTGGTGACGATGCCGACGACGACTCCGTTATCCACCACGGGCAAACCGGAAATCCGGTGGGCGCGGGTCAATGCCAATACCTCGCGCACGGTCATGGTCGGCGGAACGGTAATCGGATCTTTCAGAACGCCTGACTCGAAACGCTTGACCTTGGCCACTTCGGCTGCTTGCGCCTTGGGATTCAGGTTCTTGTGCACAATGCCGATGCCGCCTTCCTGCGCCAGGGCAATGGCGAGTCGCGCCTCCGTCACCGTATCCATGGCGGCGGACAGCAGCGGCAGGTTCAAATGGATCTTGCGAGTGAGACGGGTGGCGAGGCTGACGTCGCGGGGGAGGATCGCCGAATGGGCGGGAACCAGGAGGACGTCGTCAAACGTCAGCGCCTTCTGGAGCAATCGCATAATTGTTTTCCTTGTTTGGTGCCGAAACGCAGTTTCCAGTGAAGGCTAACGCCAGCATCTCCGGCGTTAAGCGTAGCGGCCGAAACTAAAAACGCATTATACGCGAGAGAACGGCCCTCTTCGCCGTCACCTGCCTGCGAAACGGGTTCCCAGATGCGCAAAGCGCGTCAGCGCCGACTGTCTGAAAACCGCTTTCAGCATAACTTTCAGGTTTCGTCGGCACTGCCGCCACCCTTTTTCATGGTTTTTCCTTCTGCAGCACGTTGTTTGCGCACTTCCTTGGGGTCGGCGATCAAGGGCCGGTAGATTTCCACCCGGTCGCGGTCGCGCAATGCGGTATCGACCTTGGCCAGCTTGGCGTAAATGCCGAGCTTGTTCCTGGCCAGATCGATTTCCGGATGCTTGACCAGCAGGCCCGAAGCTTCGATAGCCTGTCCAACGGTGCTGCCAAACGGCAAATCGAGGCTGGCTATCTCCTGACGTTCCGGCCTGGCATAGACGACTTCGACGTGAATGGTTTCAGCCATAGACTTTCTGTGCCCTTTTGACGAAGGATTCGACGAAAGTGTCGGCGATGTGATTGAACACCGGACCGAGCGCCCTTTCCAGCAGGTTGCTGGAGAATTCATAGTGAAGGCGGAATTCTACCTTGCATGCGGTCTCGCCCAGCGGCGTGAAGCGCCAGTGCCCGTCCATGTGCTCGAAAGGGCCGTCGGTCAGACGGATATCCATCAAGCGCGGTTCTTCCTTGATGTTCTCGGTAGAGAAGTGCGACTTGATGCCGTGGTAGTTGATGCGCAGCGTGGCCGCAGTGCGTGTCGCGCTGCGCTCATGCAATTCGGTACCGCCGCACCAGGGCAGGAAAGCGGGGTAGTCCTCGACGCGATCGACCAGAGCGAACATCTGCGCCGGCGTACGTTCGATCAGTACCGATTTTTCGACCAGGGCCATCGCGGAAAGTACTGCAAAGTCGCACGCAGGGGGTGAAGTAGAATGCCGCATTTTATCGCGCCGCCCCATGAGCATCGCCGACAACAAGAAGGCATTCCACGATTACTTCATCGAAGAGCGCTACGAGGCCGGTCTGGTGCTCGAAGGCTGGGAAGTGAAGGCGATTCGGGCCGGCCGCGCCCAGATCAAGGAAGCCTATGTGGTGCTGAAACGGGGCGAGGTATTCCTCATTGGCGCCCACATCACGCCCTTGCTGTCGGCCTCGACCCACGTTCATCCCGATCCCGTGCGCACCCGCAAGCTGCTGCTGCACGCAACGGAAATCAGCAAGCTGATCGGCAAGGTGGAGCGCGCCGGCTACACCCTGGTGCCGCTCGATCTGCATTACAGCAAGGGCCGCGTCAAGCTGTCGGTCGGACTTGCCAAGGGCAAGAAGCAGTACGACAAGCGCGATGCCGAAAAGGAGCGCGACTGGGTGCGCGAGAAGGCGCGCGTGATGCGCGATCGCCGCGGCTGAGCACGGCCGGCGCACCGTCATGACCCACAACACCCTGCTCTGGCTGGTGACCGGCTGCCTGATGCTGCAGCCCTTGTCGACCGACCTCTACCTCGCCTCGTTGCCAAATCTCGCCAGCGACTTCGCCACCACGCCCGCCGCCGTGCAGCAGACCCTGTCGCTGTTCGTCTTCGGTTTCGGCACCGCGCAACTCATCAGCGGCCCGCTCTCCGATCGCTTTGGCCGAAGGCCGGTGCTGATCGGCGGCTTGTCGGTGTATCTGGTTTCCGGCTTGGCCTGCGCGTTGGCTCCCAGCCTCGATATGCTGGTCGCGGCGCGTTTTGCCCAGGCGATCGGCTGCTGCACGGCCGTGGTGGTTGCGCGCGCCATCATCCGCGATGCCTACTCCCCGGTCGATGGTGCGCATGTGCTGGCCAAGGCCAGCTCCCTGCTGGCGCTGGCGCCTATTCTCGGGCCGATACTTGGCGGCTACCTGCAAGTAAGCTTCGGCTGGCGCGCCGCATTTGTCGCGCTGGCCCTGGCAGGTCTGGCCGTCTGGATCGCCGCCTGGCGCAACATGAAGGAATCCAACAGCCAACTGAATCCCGACGCCATGCGCATGGGCAGCCTGGCCGGCACTTATCTCGACGTCGTCCGCACGCTGGCCTTCTGGGCTTACGCCCTGCCCGGCGCGATCTCCTACGCCTCGATCTTCGTCTTCATTTCGGGCACGCCTTTCGTGCTGATCCGCGTCCTCGGCGTCCCCACCCAGTATTACGGCTATCTGTTCGCCTTTGGAGTATGCGGCTATCTCGGCGGCACCCTGATCTGCCGCCGGATGCTGGGAACCATAGGCGTCGCCCGCGCATTGGCTTTGGGGACGACGATCGGTCTGGCCGGGAGCCTGGGTTTCCTCGGCCTGGTCCTGATCGGCACCAGCCACTGGGCCCTCGTGGTGGCCGCGCAGTTCGTGGTGATGGCGGCCCATGGCATCAACTTTCCGTGCGCCCAGTCGGGCTCGCTGGCTCCCTTCTCGCAGCAGGCCGGCGCCGCCGCAGGACTCTTCGGTTGCCTCACCATGTATGCGGCCCTGTTGGCCGGCATGTGGGTTGGCAGCAGCCACGACGGCACGCTGTTGCCCCTGGCAAGCATCAGCGCCACGGTCGCCGTCGCCCTGTTCGTCAGCACACGCCTGCTGGCCCGGCACGGCAAGACGGCATAGGGCGAGTATGGTCGCCGTGGCGCCGGCGCCGACTCTTGCAGTTGTTGCGTTTCAGCGTTCAGTAGTCAAACCTGGCCTGCAGGTCTTCCAGATTCAGTTCGTGCAGTATCTGCGTCAGGCGCTCGCGCGCGTTGCCGCGCGGCGAACGGCCGCGGCGGGCGATGATCAGTTCGTTCTTCATCGAATGTTCCCAGCCCACCAGTTCGGTGACCGTCAACTGGTAACCATGCGCTTCGAGCAGCAGGCAGCGCAACACGTTGGTGATCTGGCTGCCGAATTCGCGGGTATGTATCGGGTGACGCCAGAGTTCGGCGAGCGGTGTTCTTGCCAGCGATTCGCTCTTGTGCCGGCGCAGCACGGCCGCCACCTCCGCCTGGCAACAGGGCGCCAGGACAATGAATTGCGCCTGCTTGCGCAGGGCAAAGCGGATGGCGTCATCGGTGGCCGTGTCGCAGGCGTGCAGCGCCGTGACGACGTCGACACGCGGCGGCAGGAGTGGGGACTGAATGGATTCCTCAACCGAAAGATTGAGGAAGGACATGCGGCCGAACCCTAGCTGCCGCGCGAGCTCGCGCGACTTCTCGACCAGTTCGGCGCGGGTCTCGATCCCATAAACATGGCCATTGCCTTGGGCTTTGAGAAACAGGTCGTAGAGGATGAAACCAAGATAGGACTTGCCGGCACCGTGGTCGACCAGCGCCAGATCGCCTCGCTGAGCCATGACTTCGCCCAGCAGCGGCTCGATGAACTGGTAGAGGTGATAGACCTGCTTCAGCTTGCGCCGGCTATCCTGGTTGAGCTTGCCGTCGCGGGTCAGGATGTGTAGTTCCTGGAGCAGTTCGACCGACTGCTCAGGATTGATCTCGGCAATGCGATTCACGAAAAACTCAGTCCTCGGTCGGCAGGCGGATGATGTGCTGGCCGGACTTCTCGTCGCGTTCGAGGACCAGTAGCTTGTGTTTCCTGGCATCTTCCAGCAATTCGCCGAAGGAACGGTAGCCGTAGTATGACTCGCTGAAGCCGGGCTTGCGCCGCTTGAGTGTCTGCTTGACCATCGAACCCCAGATCTTCTCGTCCTCGCCGCGCTCGGCGACCAAGGCCTCGACGGTTTCCACGACAAGGTCGATTGCTTCCTGCCGCTTGTGGTCTTCCGTTTTTTCATCACTCTTCGGTTTGGCCGCTGCACTGGCCGCCGGTTTGGCAGGCGTTTTCCTTTCGCTGCGCTTTTTCTTGGCCGGGAGTTCCCGCACCAGGTCGTCGTAGAAAATGAATTCGTCGCAGTTGGCGGCCAGCAGGTCGGAGGTGGCCGCCTTGACGCCGACACCGATCACGCGCTTGTTGTTCTCGCGCAGCTTGGATACCAGGGGCGAGAAGTCCGAGTCGCCGCTGATGATGACAAAAGTATCGACGTGCGATTTCGTGTAGCAAAGATCGAGGGCATCCACCACCATGCGGATGTCGGCGGAATTCTTGCCCGACTGGCGCACATGGGGTATCTCGATCAGTTCGAATGCGGCCTCGTGCATCGGCGCCTTGAACTCCTTGTAGCGTGCCCAGTCGCAATAGGCTTTCTTGACCACAATGCTGCCCTTGAGCAGCAGACGTTCAAGCACCTTGCTGATGTCGAACTGGGCGTATTTGGCGTCGCGTACGCCGAGGGCGATATTCTCAAAGTCGCAGAATAGCGCCATGCTGGTAATTTCAGGATTGCCGGCCATGGGGATGTCAGTGCAGGAATGATCAGAACCGCAAGTGTCTCATGGAGCGCCGGTCGCGGACAGCGACAGACGTTGTTACTCGGCATCCACGGTAACCCGGCATAATGCCGCCTTTGCCGTTTTCACACCCCATGTCCGCACCGCTCGAAACCTTGCGCCGCGTCTTCGGTTATCCCTCGTTTCGGGAGCCGCAGGCGGAAATCATCGACCACATGATGGGCGGCGGCGATGCCCTGGTGCTGATGCCGACCGGGGGCGGCAAGTCGCTGTGCTACCAGATTCCCGCCCTGCTCAGGGAGGGCGTCGGGGTGGTGGTCTCGCCCCTGATCGCGTTGATGCAGGATCAGGTCGACGCCTTGCTGCAAGCCGGCGTGCGGGCGGCCTTCCTCAATTCGTCGCAGGACTTCGCGACCGCGTCCGAGACCGAGCGGCGCCTGCGCATGGACGAGCTTGACCTGATCTACGTCGCTCCCGAACGCCTGTTGACCGAGCGTTTTCTCGGCCTCATGGATCATCTGCTGAGCAAGAATCGCGTTGCCCTGTTTGCCATCGATGAAGCGCACTGCGTCTCGCAATGGGGGCACGATTTCCGTCCGGAATACATCCAGCTTTCGGTCCTGCATCAGCGTTATCCGAGCGTGCCGCGGATCGCCCTGACTGCAACAGCGGACCAGTTGACGCGGCAGGAAATCATCACCCGCCTTGGCCTCGATGCGGCGCGCATATTCATTTCCAGCTTCGATCGGCCCAACATCCGCTACACCGTGGTGGAGCGCGACAATCCGCGCCGGCAACTGCTCGACTTTCTGGAAACGCAGCGCGGAGCCGCCGCTGCTTGGCCTGCCGGAGGTTCGGCTGCGCCGGCCGGCATCGTGTATTGCCTGTCGCGCAAGAAAGTGGATGAAACCGCTGCCTGGCTCAATGACCAGGGGATTCCGGCGCTGGCCTATCACGCCGGGCTCGACGCCGAGGTGCGGCAACGTCATCAGCAACGTTTCCTGCGCGAGGACGGCATCATCATGGTGGCGACCATCGCCTTCGGCATGGGTATCGACAAGCCGGACGTGCGCTTCGTGGTCCATCTCGATCTGCCCAAGAGCCTCGAAGCCTATTACCAGGAAACCGGACGCGCCGGTCGCGACGGCGAACCGGCCGAAGCCTGGATGACTTACGGCCTCAACGACGTCGTGATCCATCGCAGCCGCATCGACGAATCGGCGGCCGGAGACGAGCAAAAACGCGTCGAGCGCAACAAGCTGGACGCCCTGCTGGCCTGGTGCGAAACCGCAGCCTGTCGGCGCGCCTTGCTGCTCAAGTACTTCAGCGAAGAGGCCGGTGCCTGCGGCAATTGCGACACCTGCCTCAACCCGCCCGAACTGTGGAACGGCACGATTGCCGCGCAAAAAGCCATGTCGGCCGCCTTGCGCACCGGCCAGCGCTTCGGCGCCGGACATCTGATCGACATATTGCGCGGCAAGGCCACCGAGAAGGTGCAACAGTTTGGTCACGGCAACCTGCCCACCTTCGGCGCCGGCGCCGATATCGACGACGCCGGTTGGCGTTCGGTGTTCCGGCAACTGCTCGCTGCCGGTTTGTTGCACGCCGATGCCCAGGCCTTCGGCGCGCTGCGCCTGACTGATGCGGCGCGACCGGTGCTGAAGGGCGAACGTGAGCTGTCGCTGCGCAAACAGGCCCAGCGTGTCGGCAGGAGAAAATCGGGACGGTCGCAAGAGTCGGCGTTGGCGGGACGGCGATCCGCTGCCGGGGCGCCGCTGGCGCCAGGCGATGCGCTGCTGTTCGAGACGCTACGCGCTTGGCGTGCCGATCTGGCACGAGAACAAGGCGTGCCCGCCTACGTCATCCTTCACGATAAGAGCCTGTGCGAACTCGCCGCGCGACGACCGGCAAGCCATTCCGAGTTGCTTGGCGTGCCGGGCATTGGCCAGGCCAAGGCCGAGCGTTATGGAGAAGCCCTGCTGCGACTGATGGCTTGAGGCGACGAGAATTTTCCGCTGCCGGAGCGGTAGAACGGCCGTCCGGCAGGCGATAATGCCGGGCTACGAAAGCGAAGTTTCATCGCCATCAAGCGCAGCGGCCAAAACAAGAACTTCGTTTCGAGGAGTCTGGCGCCGGCATTGCCGACGTTGAGCGCAGTGGCCGTAACTAAACAATGGAAAAGTTTGCAATGAAGCGCGTCGATGATTTTCGCCTGCGGCTGGGCAAGCAGGAACTGGTACCGATCATGGTCGGCGGCATGGGTGTGGATATTTCGACTGCCGAGCTTTCCCTGGAAGCGGCACGGCTGGGTGGCGTCGGGCACATTTCGGACGCGATGGTGCCTACCGTTTCCGACCGTCGCTTCAACACCAAGTACGTCAAGAACAAACTCCGGCAATACAAATTCAACGTCGCCAATTCCGACAAGGCGGTCGTCAAGTTCGATCTGGGTCTGCTCGCCGAAGCGACCGCGCTGCATGTCGGTCGCACCATGGAGGCCAAGCGCGGCGATGGGCTGATCTTCATCAACTGCATGGAAAAACTGACCATGAACGCGCCCAAGGAAACCCTGCGCGTTCGTCTGCAGGCGGCGCTGGATGCCGGGATCGACGGCATCACGCTGGCGGCCGGGCTGCATCTGGGCTCGTTTGCGCTGATGGAGGATCATCCGCGTTTTCGCGACGCCAAACTGGGCATCATCGTATCGTCGCTGCGCGCCCTGCAACTGTTCCTGAAAAAGAGCGCGCGTACCGGCCGCTTGCCGGACTATGTCGTGATCGAGGGGCCGCTGGCCGGCGGGCATCTGGGTTTCGGCATGGATTGGGCAAAGTATGATCTGGCCGGCATCGTCGTCGAAATCCGCGAATGGATGAAGGCCGAGCAACTCGATATTCCGCTGATTCCCGCCGGAGGCATTTTCACCGGTTCGGATGCGGTCGCCTTCATGGAAATGGGCGCCGCCGCGGTGCAAGTGGCGACGCGCTTCACCGTGTCCAAGGAATGCGGCCTGCCGGAAGACGTGCAGCAGGAATATTTCAAGGCCAGCGAGGCCGACATCGAGGTGAACACCATTTCACCGACCGGCTATCCGATGCGCATGCTGAAGAACAGTCCGGCCATCGGTTCCGGCATCCGGCCGAATTGCGAGGCATTTGGCTACCTGCTGGACTCGTCCGGCAACTGCCAGTACATCGAGGCCTACAACCGCGAAGTCGCGCTGCATCCAGACGCCAAGAAGCTCAAGGTAATGGACAAGACCTGCCTATGCACCCACATGCGCAACTTCGAGTGCTGGACTTGCGGTCACTATACTTACCGGCTGAAGGACACCACCCGGCGCAACGACGACGGCAGCTATCGGCTGCTTTCGGCGGAACACATATTCCGCGACTATCAGTTCAGCACTGACAACAAGATTGCCTTGCCGGATTGATCAGGCCGGGAATACGCCTGTAGATAGATAGCGGTCGCCACGGTCGCAAACGATCGTGACGATCACCGCGTTCTCCACTTGGCTGGCCACGCGCAGCGCGACTGCCAGCGAACCGCCCGAAGAAATTCCGGCGAAGATACCCTCCTCGCGAGCCAATCGGCGCGCCATTTCTTCCGCTTGGCTCTGGCTGACGTTTTCGACCTGGTCTACCCGCGAACCGTCATAAATCGTCGGCAGATAGGCTTCGGGCCACTTGCGTATGCCCGGAATCTGCGATCCCTCCTCCGGCTGGCAACCGATGATGCGGATCGCCGGGTTTTGCTCCTTGAAATAGCGCGAGCAACCCATGATGGTGCCGGTGGTGCCCATGCTGGATACAAAATGCGTGATGCGGCCCTGAGTGTCACGCCAGATCTCCGGGCCGGTACCCTCGTAGTGTGCGAGAGGATTGTCGGGATTGGCGAACTGGTCGAGTACCTGTCCCTTGCCGTCTTTCACCATTTGCTCGGCCAGATCCCGCGCCGCCTCCATGCCGCCAGCCTTGGGCGTCAACACCAGTTCGGCGCCAAAGGCGCGCATGGTTTGGCAGCGTTCGAGGCTCTGGTTCTCCGGCATGATCAGGATCATGCGATAACCGCGCATCGCCGCCGCCATCGCCAGGGCAATGCCGGTATTGCCGGAGGTGGCCTCGATCAGCGTGTCGCCCGGCTTGATGCGGCCACGCGCCTCGGCATGGGTGATCATCGACAGCGCTGGCCGATCCTTGACCGAACCCGCCGGGTTGTTGCCTTCCAGCTTGGCCAGGATAACGTTGCCGCGACGGAGATTTTCTGCGCCGGGAATGCGTTTGAGTTGCACCAGCGGCGTATTGCCGACGAAGTCTTCCAGGGTCTTCCAGTTCATGTCATCTCCCGCCGCGCCGCCTTACGCGAACAGATGGCAAGGCTGAGTTGCTTGCAACTCACCGCGCCAGCCATTTCACGTAGTCGGCAACGCCCTCTTCCACCGTGGCGAATGCATCCGTGTAGCCGGCGCCGCGCAATTGGCCAAGATCGGCTTCGGTAAAGCTCTGGTACTTGCCCTTCAGCGCATCCGGAAACGGTATGTATTCGATGATGCCCTGCCCTACCAGTTCCGCCACGGATTGCGCCGGCTTGCCTTCCAGCGCGCGGCAGGCGTTGACCGTGGCGGCGGCGAGCTCGTTGAAGCTCTGCGCACGACCGGTGCCCAGGTTGTAAATGCCGGAAATTCGGCTTTCGAGAAAATCCATATTGACCTTGGCCACGTCGCCGACATAGACGAAATCGCGCCGCTGCTCGCCATTGCCGTAGCCGCCATAGCCCTCGAACAGCTTGACCTTGCCCGATGCCTGATACTGATTGAAGTGATGGAAGGCGACCGAAGCCATGCGCCCCTTGTGCTGTTCGCGCGGCCCGTAGACATTGAAATAACGGAAGCCCGCCACCTGCGAATCGGCAGCGTCCGCATTCGCTCCGATGCGACGGCGCACCACCTGGTCGAACAGGAATTTCGAGTAGCCGTACACGTTGAGCGGCGCCTCGAATTCGCGTTCCTCCCGGAACACCCCGCCACCGCCATAGACCGAGGCCGAGGAGGCATAGAGCAGCGGAATCTCCTGCTCCAGACAGAAGTCCAGCAGCGTCTGCGAGTAACGGAAATTGTTGGCCATCATGTAGTGGCCGTCGGTTTCCATGGTGTCGGAGCACGCGCCCTGATGCAGGATGGCCTCCACGCCACCATCCAACTGGCCATGTTCGACCAGTTCGAGAAACTCGCGCTTATCCAGGTAGT
>MHZX01000064.1:0-1465 GCA_001828935.1 Rhodocyclales bacterium RIFCSPLOWO2_02_FULL_63_24 | reverse complement strand
AACTTGCCGACCACGATGCCGGCAGCGAGATTGGCCTGCCGCATGGCTTGTGGCAAGGACAGGCCGCTGCCCAGCATCACGGCCAACGTGGCTATGACCGTATCGCCGGCACCGCTGACATCATAAACCTCGCGCGCCACGGCTGGCTCATGGGCAACGCCACCGGCCGAAAACAGCGTCATGCCTTCCTCGCTGCGAGTGACCAACAGCGCCTCCAGCTTCAATTCATCGCGCAGGCGTGTAGCCTTTTGCGCGAGTTCGTCCTCGTCCAGCCAGCGGCCGACCACTTCGCGCAGTTCGGACCGATTCGGCGTCAGCAAGTTGGCGCCGGCGTAGCGGGCGTAGTCCTCGCCCTTGGGATCGACCAGCACGCACTTGCCGGCGGCGCGTGCCAGGCGAATCATTTCGGTGATGTGGGCGAGGCCGCCCTTGCCATAGTCGGAGAGGATCACCACTTCGCACGCGGCCAGCCGGGACTCGAAATCCGCCAGCTTGGCCTGCAGCACCTCGTGATCCGGCGCGTTTTCGAAGTCGATGCGCAGCAACTGCTGCTGGCGTCCGACCACACGCAGCTTGACGGTGGTGCTGAGCTGGGCATCCTCATGCAGACTGCATTCGATGCCGGAATCCCTCATCAGCCGCGCCAGGCTGGTGCCGGCCTCGTCGGCACCGACCACCGACAACAGCGCCACGCGTGCGCCCAGCGCCGCGCAGTTGCGCGCCACATTGGCGGCGCCGCCCGGACGCTCCTCGCTGCGCTCGACCTTGACGACAGGCACCGGCGCTTCCGGCGAAATGCGCGAAACCTCGCCAAACCAGTAGCGGTCCAGCATCACGTCGCCGACCACCAGGATGCGGGTGGCCGAGGTGTCTGGAACCAGGTTCATAGCCGTCCTATGGCGAAATACTCGAGTCCAGCCTTGCGCGGCGTCGCCGGATCGTAGAGATTGCGGCCGTCAAAAATCACCGGCATCTTCAGCTTGGCCTTGATCGCGTCGAAGTCGGGACTGCGGAATTCCTTCCACTCGGTGACGATGGCCAGGGCATCGGCACCATCCAGCGCCTCCATCGGTGTCGCGGCATAGCTGACCCGCGGGTTGCCGCCGAGGATACGCCGCGCCTCATGCGTGGCCACCGGATCGTAGGCGCACACCGCCGCGCCGCGCGCCAGCAGATCGGCAATCAGCACCAGGCTCGGCGCCTCGCGCATGTCGTCGGTATTGGGCTTGAACGCCAGCCCCCATAATGCCACGGTCTTGCCCGAGAGATCGGCCCCCAGACGCCGGGTGATCTTCTCGGCCAAGACTCCTTTCTGGGCTTCGTTGGCGGCTTCGACTGCCTGCAGCACCTGCAGCGCCTGACCGGCCTCCTGGGCGGTACGAATCAGAGCCTGCACGTCCTTGGGAAAGCAGGAGCCGCCGTAGCCGACGCCGGGATAAAGAAAATGGAAGCCGATGCGTGGATC
>MHZX01000063.1 GCA_001828935.1 Rhodocyclales bacterium RIFCSPLOWO2_02_FULL_63_24 | reverse complement strand
AACTGATCCTGGATGGCCTGGGCGAAAGACGCCGAGGCGACGGGTTCGCCATGCACGATGTAGGTATGCTGCGGCGGCCTGCGGAAACCGCGCAACCAGTCGAGCAGCCCCGCCTGGTCGGCATGCGCCGACAAGCCGCCCACGGTATGGATGCTGGCCCTGACCGGGACGGCCTGGCCGAAGATATGGACCAGGCGCGCGCCGTCGACCAGGCGGCGGCCGAGCGTGCCTGCCGCCTGGAAACCGGTGATGAGGATGGTGCATTCGCTGCGCGGCAGGTTCTCGCGCAGGTGGTACTTGATGCGGCCGGCCTCGCACATGCCGCTGGCCGAGATGATCACCGCGCCGCTGCGCACCTCGTTCAGGGCGCGCGACTGGTCGACATCGGCAACGAATTCCAGCTTGATTTTTCCCGGATGCTGCCGCATCCAGGCGATCAGTTCGTGGGTGTGGCGGTCGACCAGTTCCGGATGTTGCAGCGTGATGTTGGTGGCGGCCGTGGCCATCGGCGAATCGACGTAGATCTTGAGCGGCGCCAGGCGCTGGCGACGCACCAGGTCGGCCAGGATGTAGATGATTTCCTGGGTGCGGCCGACGGCGAAGGCGGGGATGATCAGGTTGCCCCCGGTACGACGCGTGCGCTCGAAAGCCGCGACGATTTCGTCCTCGGTTTCGGCCAAGGGGCGGTGCAGGCGGTCGCCATAGGTCGATTCGATCAACAGCACGTCGGCCTCGGCTGCAACCGGTTCGGGGTCGTGCAGCACCGGCCGGTCGCGCATGCCGAGGTCGCCGGAAAAAACCAGGCGGCGCGGCCTGCCCTCGCCGGTGACCGTCACCTCCAACCAGGATGACCCGAGGATGTGGCCGGCGTCGTGGCTGCACACCGCTATCGCTTCGGCCGGGCGCATCGGCTTGCCGTAGGGTGCCGGGGCGAGCAGCTTGAGCGCGGCCTCGGCCTGGGCCACCGTGTATAGCGGTGGCTGCAGGCCCGGTTTGCTGCTGTCGCCGCGCCGCCGCTGATGGCGCAAGGCCCACTCCGATTCCTTCTCCTGGATGTGCGCGCTGTCGCGCAACAGCACCTGGAGCAGATCGATCGTGGCCGGCGTGGCATACACCGGCCCGCGATAGCCGAGCACCGACAGCAGCGGCAGCAGGCCGGAATGGTCGATATGGGCGTGCGTCAGCAGGACGAAATCGATGGCGCGGACGTCGAAGCCGAACTTCAAGGCGTTCAGGTTTTTTGCACGCGCTTCGCGTCCCCCCTGGAACATGCCGCAATCGACCAGGAACCGGCACGCTGCCGTCTCGACCAGCGTGCATGAACCGGTCACCTCTCCCGCCGCCCCGAAAAAGCCGATACGCATGTTGCTGTCCTCCCGACGGAGCCCATCATCGGCCTCAATCCGCCGGATTTCAACCTCGCCGCAGGAAATCCCGGTCGTCCTGCGCGGCTTGGCGGGCGGCGACACCGGACTGCGGCCGGACGCTGGTATTCTGCGGCCAGGACAATGGACCTAATTCAAGTCAAGGGCAGATCGAAATGAAGATAGCAATCGTGGATGACGATGCGTCCATACGCGCGGTATTGCGGGCCATTTGCGAAAGCGAGGGACATGAGGTGGCCGCCGAGTTCGGCGACGGCTACGTGCTGCTGGACTATGTGATGAACCATCATCCCGACGTCGTCTGCCTGGACTTCAATTTGCCGGGGGCGAACGGCCTCGAACTGCTGTCGAGCATGGATGTCGGTGCCAACCACATCGCCGTGGTGATGATCACGGGGTCCGACGATCCGGAGCTGAGGGGTGCGGCCGCCAACGCCGGTGCCAAGGGCTTCATCCGCAAACCGTTCGAGCAACAGCAGATCGTCGCCGAACTCCGGGAGATCGAGCAAACGCAACGCATTGCGGCGCAGGCGGCCAAGGCCGAGGTGGCCGAGCCGATGGCGCCGGCGTCCGCCGTCGAAACCAGCCCGCCGCCGGTCGGCGTGGTGCCGCGTTCTGCCGTTATCGTCGATGACAGCGCCTCGGTCCGGCTCCTGCTGAAGGGGATACTTGCGGAAATCGGCATCAGGATCGTCGGTGTCGCCGCCAGCGGCCACGAAGGTGTCGAGACGGTCAGGAAAACCCATCCGGCGGTGGTCTGTCTCGATGTTGACATGCCGGGAATGACCGGGATCGAGGCGCTGCCGGAAATACGGGCCGCCAGCCCGCAAACCAAGGTCATCATGGTGACCGGCAATGCCAGTCGCGAAGTGGTCGGCGCGGCCGTCGCCGGAGGCGCCACGGGCTACTTCCTGAAGCCGATCCGGCCGGCCAAGGTCGAGGAGTTCATGAAGAAACTGCTCCAACTCCCGGTTGCCTAGCCTTGACCAACAGCATGACGGCCGGGTTCCGACGAGAATGAGGAATCGCTAAGAGTCGGCGCTGGCGCCGCGGCGGCGTGCAATCCGCACGACCCGCAGGGCTGGCGCGGGACGCCAGCCTCAATGCCGATGGCTTGCGATAGATCAAGCCCCGCTTTGGCGCGATGGGCAGAATCATCCCGATCGATTGCGCTTGGAACGCTTTTAGGGAGGGCCGGCAAGTAGGGCGCGGGCGCGGCGCCTTTCCGGATATCGCCGCGAGGGCTATATTGGTCGCAAGGGAGGAAGGCAAGGCATGGATTCGTCGTCGCTCATCCGCAAGACCGGGGCCGATCTGCGCGTGGCACCGAACCTTGCCGACTATGCGGCGGAACGGCGGCGTTTCTCGTGGGAGGCCGTCGGCCGCGAGTTGGGGGCGCAGCCCGACGGCGGGCTGAACATCGCCTGGCAGGCGCTGGAGCGCCACGCGCAAGGCGCCTTGCGTGACAAGATTGCCTTCCGTTTCCTGAACCGCGAGCAAGCGGCCCGCAGCGTGAGCTACGGCGAGTTGTCGAGGCTCGCCAGCCGCTTCTGCAATGTGTTGCGCGGGCTGGGGATCGGCAAGGGCGAGCGGCTGTTCATCCTGGCGGGGCGCATCCCGGAACTCTATGTCGCCCTGCTCGGCAGCCTGAAGAACGGCACCGTGGTCTCGCCGCTGTTCTCGGCCTTCGGCCCCGAGCCGATCGCGACGCGGGTGAATCTTGGCGAAGGCGCGGTGCTGGTGACCACCGACATGCTGTATGCGCGCAAGGTCGCCAAGTGGCGCGAACAGATGCCCAGCCTCAAACATGTGCTGCTGGTGGCCGAGGAAGGCGGAGCAACCAACGTTCCCGGCACGCTCGACCTGGCGACGCTGATGGCCGCCGCCGGCGATGCCTGCGACATCACCCCGACCGCCGCCGCGGACATGTCGCTGCTGCATTTCACCAGCGGCACCACCGGCACGCCGAAGGGCGCCGTGCATGTGCATGGCGCGGTGGCCACGCACTGGGCGACCGGGCGCTACGCGCTCGACCTCCATGCCGAGGACATCTACTGGTGCACCGCCGATCCGGGCTGGGTGACGGGCACCTCCTACGGCATCGTGGCGCCGCTGCTGCACGGCGTGACCTCGATCGTCGACCGCGAGGAATTCGACGCCGAGCGCTGGTACGGCATCCTCCAGGACCAGGGCGTGACGGTCTGGTACACGGCGCCGACGGCGATCCGCATGCTGATGAAGTCCGGCGCCGAAATCCCGCGCAAATACCGCTTCCCGCAACTGCGCTTCATCGCCAGTGTCGGCGAGCCGCTGAATCCTGAGGCGGTGCGCTGGGGCAAGGAGGTGCTGGGCCTGCCGATCCACGACAACTGGTGGCAGACCGAGACCGGCGGCATCATGATCGCCAACACGCCGGCCTTCGACATCAAGCCCGGTTCGATGGGGCGGCCGCTGCCCGGCATCGATGCCGCCATCGTGCGCCACCACGAGGATGGCAGCGCGAGCCTGATCGAGACGCCGGACGTCGAAGGCGAACTGGCGTTGAGGCGAGGCTGGCCCTCGATGTTCCAGGCCTACCTCAACAACGAGGAGCGCTATCGCAAGTGCTTCGCTGGCCCGAACAACGAGTGGTACCTGACCGGCGACCTGGCCCGGCGCGACGCCGACGGCTACTTCTGGTTCGTCGGCCGCGCCGACGATGTGATCAAGTCGGCCGGGCACCTGATCGGGCCCTTCGAGGTCGAAAGCGCGCTGATGGAACACCCGGCGGTGGCCGAGGCCGGCGTCATCGGCAAGCCCGACCCGGTGGTGGGCGAAGTAGTCAAAGCCTTCGTCTCGCTCAAGCAAGGCTTCGCGCAAAGCGAGGCATTGCGCCTGGAATTGCTCGGCCACGCCCGGAAGCGCCTCGGCGCGGCCGTGGCGCCGAAGGAGATCGCCTTCCTGACCACGCTGCCGCGCACGCGCAGCGGCAAGATCATGCGGCGGCTGCTGAAGGCGCGCGAACTGGGCCTGTCCGAGGGCGACACCTCGACGCTGGAAGCCGGGGGCTGAGATGACCGATCATCACGCCGCCGCACCGCCGTCGGGTCCCGTGCCATGGGACAAGGCGTTCGCGCTGAGGCTGCTGACCGACATGCTGCGCATCCGGCGCATGGAGGAGAAGTCGGCCGAACTTTACGGCGCCGGCAAGATCCGCGGCTTCCTGCATCTGTACATCGGCGAGGAGGCGACTGCGGTCGGCGCGCTGCATGCCTTGGCGCCGGATGACAACATCGTCGCCACCTACCGCGAACACGGCCACGCGCTGGTGCGCGGCATGGAGATGGGATCGATCATGGCCGAGATGTATGGCAAGCACGAAGGCTGCGCGCGCGGCCACGGCGGTTCGATGCATCTGTTCGACGCGCGAACGCGGCTCTACGGCGGCAATGCCATCGTCGGCGGCGGCCTGCCGCTGGCCGTCGGTCTCGCGCTGGCGAGCAAGATGCAGCACGAGCAGCGCATCACCGCCTGCTTCTTCGGCGACGGCGCAGTAGCCGAAGGTGCCTTCCACGAGTCGCTCAACCTCGCCGCGCTGTGGAAGCTGCCGGTGCTGTTCTGCTGCGAGAACAATCTCTACGGCATGGGCACCGCGCTCGAACGCTCCGAATCGCAGACCGACCTCTGCGCCAAGGCCGCCTCGTACAACATGCCGGCGCTGCGCGCCGACGGCATGGACATCGTCGCGGTCCATGAGGCGAGCAAGCAGGCGCTGCGCACTCTGCGCGAAAGCGCGGGGCCGGTGTTCGTCGAGTACCAGACCTACCGCTTCCGCGCCCACTCGATGTTCGACGCCGAGCTTTACCGGCAGAAGGCCGAGATCGAGGAATGGAAAACGCGCGGGCCGATCCACACCTTCACCGCGCGGCTCAAGGCCGAAGGCAAGCTGACGGAAGAGGAATTCCTCGCCATCGATGCCGCGGCGAACGAGGAAGTCGCGGCCGCGGTCGCCTTCGCCGAGGCAGGCACCTGGGAGCCGGTCGACGACCTGCTGAAGGATGTGATGACCCCCCCACCCCCCGCCCCCCGCCCAGGCGGGGGCGACGCAGGTTCGCCGCCTGCGGCGGCTCCATGCGAGGGATGACGCCATGAGCAGGAAACTCAGCTACCGCGAAGCCATGCGCGAGGCGATGCACGAGGCGCTTGCCAATGACCCGCGCGTGTTCCTGATGGGCGAGGACGTCGGCCGCTACGGCGGCACCTATGCCTTCTCCAAGGGTTTCCTCGACGAGTTCGGCCCCGAGCGCATCCGCGACACGCCGCTGTCCGAGCTCGGCTTCGTCGGCGCGGCGATCGGCGCGGCGCTGGGCGGCATGCGGCCGATCGTCGAGGTGATGACGGTGAATTTCAGCCTGCTGGCGCTGGACCAGATCGTGAACACCGCGGCCGCCCTGCGCCACATGTCCGGCGGGCAGTTTTCGGTGCCGCTGGTGATCCGCATGGCGACCGGCGCCGGCCGCCAACTGGCGGCACAGCACTCGCACAGCCTCGAAGGCTGGTACGCCCACATCCCCGGCATCAAGGTGCTGGCCCCGGCCACCATCGAGGATGCGCGCGGCATGCTCGCCCCGGCGCTGGCCGACCCCGACCCGGTGGTGATTTTCGAGCACGCCGGACTGTTCAACATCGAAGGCGATTTGCCCGACGACTGGAGCGCCGACATCCGCTCGGCCAGGGTGCGGCGCCAAGGCAAGGACGTCGCCATCATTACCCACGGCGGCTCGCTGCCCAAGGCCCTGGCGGCGGCGCAGACGCTGGCGGAGCAAGGCATAGAAGCGGAAGTGCTGGACCTGCGCGTGCTGCGTCCGCTCGATAGCGAGAGCATCGCCGCAGCGGTCGCCAAATGCCGCCGCGTCGTGGTGGTCGACGAGGGCTGGCGTAGCGGCAGCCTCGCCGCCGAGGTGATGGCACGCATCATGGAAAGCGCGTTTTATGAACTGGATGCGCCGGTGGTCCGGGTCTGTTCGGAAGAGGTGCCGATTCCCTATGCCAAACACCTCGAAGACGCCGCGCTGCCGCAGCCGGAAAAAATCGTCGCGGCGGTGAAGGAGATGATGGGATGATCGAGTTCAAGCTCCCCTCGCTGGGCGCCGACATGGACGAAGGCACCCTGCTCGAATGGAAAGTCGGCGTTGGCGACACGGTGAAAAAAGGCCAGGTGGTGGCCATCGTCGACACCTCGAAAGCCGCGGTCGACGTCGAGTGCTGGCAGGAAGGCAGGATAGGCCGCTTGCTCGCTGAAGTCGGGCAGAAAATGCCCGTCGGCACGGTGATGGCGACCTTGCTGGAGGCGGACGAGACAGTCGGCGCTGACGCGACGGCGCAGCAAGCCCCCGTAACACCAGCAGCGCCGCCGGCCACCCCGCTTGCGCGTCGCATGATTTCGCCGGCGGCGCGCAAGCACGCGGCGGAGAAAGGCATCGATCTTGACAGCATCGTCGGCAGCGGGCCGCGCGGCGCGGTGACGCTGGAGGACGTCGAAAAGGCGGCGGCGGACCGCGCCTCGGCCGCGGCGGCAAAGCCGGCGGACCGCGCAATCGACCGCACGGCGGAAATGCGCAAGACCATCGCCGCAGCGATGAGCCGCTCCAAGCGAGAGATTCCGCACTACTACGTCGCCGAGGACATTCCGCTGGCCAAGGCGCTGGCCTGGCTGCAGGCGGCCAATGCGCAGCGGCCGATGAGCGAGCGCCTGCTGCCGGCGACGCTGCTGCTCAAGGCCGTGGCGCTGGCGCTCAGGCGCTTTCCCGAACTCAACGGCTACTGGCGCCAGGAGGGCGGCATCAGCGGCTTCGTGGCGGCGACCGGCATCCATCTCGGCGTCGCGATCTCGCTGCGCCAGGGCGGCCTGATTGCGCCGGCGCTGCTCGATGCCGACCGCAAGCCGCTGACGCAACTGATGCAGGAACTGGCCGACCTGGTGAAGCGCACCCGCGCCGGCTCGCTGCGCAGTTCGGAAATGAACGAGGCGACGATCACCGTGACCAATCTCGGCGACCAGGGCACGCAGCTCGTGTTCGGCGTCATCACGCCGCCGCAGGTGGCGCTGGTAGGTTTCGGCCGCGTCGCCGAGCGGCCCTGGGCGGAAAACGGCGGACTCAAGGTGCTGCCCGTGGTCACCGCCAGCCTTGCCGCCGACCATCGGGTTTCCGACGGCCATCGCGGCGCACTGTTCCTGCTCGAACTCAAAGAACTGTTGCAACGACCCGAGGAGCTGGAAAGATGACCACCTACACTCCACTTCCCTTCGCCCGGAAGGCAGTGACTGCGGTTCGCAACCCGGCGGAGGCGCCATGACCGATGCCGAAATCCGTGCCGTGGCCCTGGCCACGCTTCAATCGATCGCGCCGGAAATCGAAACCGACGAGTTGCGCGGCGACCGCCCGCTGCGCAGCCAGGTGGATCTGGATTCGATCGACTGGCTCAACTTCCTCCTGGGACTCCACGAAAAACTCAAGGTGGATATCCCTGAAGCCGATTACGCCAGGCTGATCAGCCTCGACGACGTGGTGAGCTACCTGTGGAAGAAGTTGGACGGCGGACGCTGAGAGCCGGTTATCTGCGTACCGAAAACCGGCTGTGCGGCCGTGCGCTGAGGCGGGGATACAGCGCGTCGATGATTTCCGCTTCGCGCGGAGTCAGCGAGAAATATCCGTAGCGGCGCCAGGCGCGGATCGCGCCGCGAAGTTCGTGATACGAGAATGACGTGTCCATCCGATGTCTCCTGCGGGGGCTCGTTCCACTCGGTAGAACGAATGACCAGCTGTGCTGCGTGCTCGAAGTCGAGCATAGGGCGTGCCAACTCTGGAGCTTGCCCGCGCCGGACTGTAGCGACGCGGGTCGTGCGGAAACCGGAGAAGTTTTCCACAAACCTGCTGCGCCCAAAACGGCAAGAACTGCCGGAAAACCTGCCGATATCGGCAGGCCTCACCTGCGCGGCGCGGCGCCAGTCAGACGCAGCCCGTCGGCTTCGGCATGCCGGCGTAGCGCGCCGCCTGTTTGGCGGGACCGTAGGGGAACAGGTCGAACAGGTATTTCTTGTCGCCGAATTGCTCGCCGAGCGCGTCGCCGATCAGCTTCGACATGATGCGCAGATTCGGCGCCGTTCCATTTTCGGCGTAGTACTCGCGTATCCAGCGCACCACCTGCCAATGTTCGTCAGCCAGGGCAAGCTGGTCCCGTTCGGCGAGGCATTTCGCCACGTCCTCGCTCCAGTCGTCAAGCGAGGCCAGGTAGCCTTCGGCATCGGTTTCAATCTCACGGCCATTTACGTTGATCATGTTTTATCTCTCTGTAACAAGGGTTGGGGGTAATACTTGACTATTTTTGTCGGATTATAGAATGGAGATTCCGGCACGTTCATAAAGTGTTCTGCAACCGCTATTGCATGAATTTATTGCCCACCGATGCCGCATGGAGCCGCTGCGATTTGGCGCTAGCATGTCTGCAACGTCCTCGCCGGAAGGCGCCGCATGAGCAACGAGAGTGACAGGGACCTGGATTTTCTGCTGGATGAAATCCGCGAGGAAGCGTGGGTCACGCGCTACCTCACAAGTCGTCCGACGCTTGCGCCGCGGGTGCTGGACGCCATGCGCCAGGTGCCGCGCCATGCCTTCGTGCCGGACGAACTGCGGCATGCCGCCTACGCCAACCATCCGCTGCCGATCGGCTGCGGGCAAACCATCTCCCAGCCCTATATCGTGGCCTTGATGACCGACCTGATCGAGCCGCGGCCGGAGCATGTGGTGCTCGAAATCGGCACCGGTTCCGGCTATCAGGCGGCGATTCTGTCCAGGCTGGTGAAGCAGGTCTACTCGATGGAGATCGTCCCGCAGTTGGCCGCCGACGCCCGCGCCCGACTGCAACGCCTGGGCTACGACAATATCGAGGTGCGGGCCGGCAACGGCCGCCTGGGCTGGCCGGAGCACGCGCCGTACGACGCGATCCTGGTTGCCGCGGCGCCCGGCCGCATTCCCCCGGCGCTGATCGAGCAACTGAAGCCCGGCGGCACGCTGGTCATCCCGGTGGGCATCCAGCAGGTGGGGCAGGACCTGCTGGCGATCAAGAAGCAGGCGGGCGGCGCCATCGAGCAAAGGCGCGTGCTGCCCGTCGCCTTCGTGCCCCTGACCGGGCCGCACGCGAATTAGCGTGAAGCAGCACATATGGTGCCGGGTAAAGCATCGAGCGTAGCGAGCAAACCAGTCGCCTCCCCGCGAGGGGAGGATGGGAGGGGCGGGCCTTTATGCCGCTTTTCGCGTGTTTCATCATCGGCGGGCGGCTCTCGCTGTCATGAGCGTTAGGCGCGGCGAGGACTCCCGACGGATTCGATCATCGACATTTGATCGTGGTCAGAGCGTTGCGACCATGGAGGGCGGATAGTAGGCGACGGCATCAGGGTCAGCGCCTGAAGCGGCTGGGCGCCGGACATTTGGCAATTTGCTTTGTTGAGAGGAGAGAGATCGTGGCCACACATGAGAACAAGACGAAAGTGACGATTCTGACGGGGTCCTACCGCATCAAGGGCTACATCGACCTGTTGCCCGGCGCGCGCGTAACCGATTTCATGCAGGAATCGAGGGAGTTCGTCGCGGTAATGGATGCCGAGATCTACGAAGCGGAAGTCGCCGGCCGCCAGGTTCTGATCGCGCCGTTCGTCGACGTCAACCGAAACCATATCCAGATCATCACGCTCTGCTAGCTCCGCGTCATTTTCGGCGCCGATCTGATGCGAAGCCACATGCGCGCGATGATCCTCGACCGGCCGGGCACGCCATTGCGCATGGCCGATTTGCGGGTACCGGCGGCGGCTCGCGGCACGCTGCTGATCGAGGTGGAGGCCTGCGGCGTGTGCCGCACCGATCTGCACCTGATCGACGGCGAGTTGCCGAACCCCGTCCTGCCGGTGATTCCGGGCCATGAAATTGTCGGCCGCATCGCCGCCATCGGCGCCGGCGTGACCGGCTTCCTGGTCGGCGAGCGGGTCGGCGTGCCGTGGCTGGGGTGGACCTGCGGCGAGTGCGAGTTCTGCATCGACGGCCGCGAAAATCTATGCGACGCGGCGCGCTTCACCGGCTACCAGATCAACGGCGGCTATGCCGAATACACCGTCGCCGATGCGCGCTATTGCTTCCCGCTGCCCGACGTCGGCGACGCCGCCTTGCTGGCGCCGCTGCTGTGCGCAGGGCTGATCGGCTATCGCGCCCTGCGCATGGCCGGCGCGGCGCGGCGGATAGGCATCTACGGCTTCGGCGCGGCCGCCCATATCGTTGCCCAGGTATTAAAGTTCCAGGGCCGCGAGTTCGACGCCTTCACCCGTCCGGGCGATCTCGCCAGCCAGGCGTTTGCCCGCGGCCTGGGCGCCGCCTGGGCCGGCGGCAGCGATCGGCAGGCGCCGCAACCGCTCGATGCGGCATTGATCTTCGCCCCCGCCGGAGCCCTGGTACCGACGGCGCTGTGCCACGTAAACAAGGGCGGTTGCGTGATCTGCGCCGGCATCCACATGAGCGACATTCCCGCCTTCCCCTATGACATCCTGTGGGGCGAACGCAGCATCCGTTCGGTCGCCAACCTGACGCGCCGCGACGGCCTCGAATTCCTCGACCTCGCGCCGCGAGTGCCGATCCGCAGCGAGGTTCAACGCTTTCCGCTGGCACAAGCCAACGCAGCGCTGGGGCAACTGCGGCGCGGCGAATTCCAGGGTGCCGCGGTATTGAGCATGGAGCACTAGCGCCCCACGCCGGGCCGCTAGTCGCGGTTGCCGTCGGACTCCGCGCGGTGGCGGGGGCGGCGCTTGCCGCCGCCGGCAAACGACTGGCGCACTTGCGACATTTCCACCATGCGCGTCGCCACCAGGTAGTTGATGCTGCCCTCGGGCACCACGCCTTCGTCATCCGGCTCGCCAGCGGCGATGCCGGTCAGCAGTTCGATGGCCTGCTCGACGCTGGAGATGGCGTGGATGCGGAACTTCCCTTCCGCCGCCGCGGCGACGACATCCTGGCGCAGCATCAGGTGCTTCAGGTTGCCTTCCGGGATCAGCACGCCCTGGCGGCCGGTCAGCCCGCGCAGGCGGCAAATGTCGAAAAAGCCTTCGATCTTTTCATTCGCCGCGCCGATCGCCTGGACCATGCCGAACTGATTGACGGACCCGGTGACCGCCAGCGACTGGTCGATCGGCGCGCCGGACAGGGCCGAGAGCAGGGCGCAAAGCTCGGCCAGCGATGCGCTGTCGCCCTCCACCGGACCGTAGGACTGCTCGAACACCAGGCTGGCCGAAAGCGACAGCGGAATCTGGCTCGAATAACGCGAGGCGAGGAAGGACGAAAGAATCATGACGCCCTTCGAATGAATCGCGCCGCCCATTTCGGTTTCCCGCTCGATGTCGATGACGTCGCCTTCGCCCACCCTCACCGTCGCGGTGATGCGCACCGGATGGGCAAAGCGGAAATCGCCGAGGTCGATCACCGCCAGTCCGTTGATCTGGCCGACATGGCCGCCGCTGGAAGTGATCAACAAGGTGTTTTTCAGGATCGCCTGCTGGTAGTGGTCGCGCACCCGGTCGTGGCGCCTCATCCGGGCCGCCAGCGCGGCGTCGACATCCTCGGCGCCGACCTGGGTCCGGCCGGCACGGGCGGCGCAATGATCCGCCTCGTGCATCAGGTTGGCGATATCCTGGACATTGGTGGACAACCGCTGCGCATCGCCGACCAGGCGCGCCGACTGTTCAATGACGCGCGCCACGGCGCCGCGGTCGAAGGGGCGCAACTGGTCGCGGCGAATGAGGTCGGCGAGTCGCCGTGCATAGCGCCGGGTGTTGTCGTCGCTGCGTTCGACATCGGTTTCGAATTCGGCTGCGACGCGAAACAACTCGCTGAACTCGGGATCGTATTCCTTGAGCAGGTAGTACAGCATCGGCTCGCCGAACAGCACGACCTTGCACGACAATGCGATCGGCGCCGGCATCAGCGGCAGCCCGCTGCCGAAACCCAGTGTCCGCTCCAGCGATTCGATGCGGATTTCCCCGGCCTTGAGGGCGCGCTTGAGGGCCTCCCAGGCGAAGGGCTGGCGCAGGATCTTGTCCGCATCGAGCATCAGGAACCCGCCATTGGCGCGATGCAAGGCCCCCGCCTTGATCAGCGTGAAGTTGGTCACAAGGGTTCCCATGTGGGCCAGGTGGTCGACCCGGCCGAGCAGATTGGGATGGGTCGGATTGTCCTCGGTGATGATCGGCGCGGATTTGCTGCCGCCCTGGTCGACCAGCAGGTTGGCCTGGTAGCGCTGCACCGAAATGCCATCGCCGGACAGCTCGAAGCCCTCGCTGTCGCCATGCTGTTCGCGCAGGCTTTCGCCATATTCGACAACGTCGGCCAGCACTTCGTCGAGAAAGCCCAGCACCTTGTCCAGGCCGGCATAGCGCTCCTTGAGCTCGTCCATCAAGTGGCCGATGGCGAGGCTCATGGTATCCCGCCCAAGCTGCTTCAGGCGCCCCTGCAACTCCCTCCGCCAGCGCGGAAACTGGTGCATCAGCTTTTGCAGACGTTCGCCGAAATCTGCGATCAGATGTCCCAGCCGCTGCTTTTCCTCGTCGGGCAGCGCGGCGAAAACATCGGGGCTCATCGGCTCTTCGCCTTGCAGGGGAGCGAATGCGAAGCCCTGCGGAGTGCGAATCAGGGCGATACCCTGCTGCCTGGATTCGTCGCCGAGCTGGTTCAGGGCATGGCTTTCGCGTTCCTTGAATTCGTTCTGGATGGCCTCGGCGTGGGAACGAAAATCGTCGCTGTCGAAGGCGGCCGAAATGGCAGGCTCGAGTTCCTCGATCAGGCGCTGCATGTCGCGCCGCAGTTCGGCGCCGCGCCCGGCCGGCAAAGTCAGGACGCGGGGCGCATGGGAATCGGCGAAGTTATTGACGTAGCAATAGTCGTCGGGCGCGGGCAGGCAGGCGGCCTTGGCCGCCAGCAGCTGGCGCACGTCGTCATGACGGCTGCTGCCCGGCTCGCCGAGGACGAACAGGTTGTAGCCGGGGCGCGCCAGTTCGATGGCAAAGCGCACCGCCTCGACGGCGCGCACCTGGCCGAAGATTTCGTCCAGCGGCGGCAACTGGTCGGAAGTTTCGAAATCCAGCAAGGCGGGATCGCAGGAGCTGTAGAGCGCCGGTGCGGGAAGGGGTTTCAGATCGTTCATGGCAAGTAGTCTCGACGTCCTGTTTCCTGGGACCAGGTCAGTATTCCTGGAGCATTGTAAGCTCGACCTCGGTATGGCGCAGGCGCATCGCCAGGGTGCGGGCCATCGCTTCGATCAGGTTGAATGCGAGTTTCTTGTGTGTCTCGGCGATCTGGTTGAACTGCTCGCGCGACAGGACATACACCTCGGTCACGGTATGGGCCACGGCGTCGTTGCTGCGCGGCTGGTTGTCGAGGAAGGCCAGCCCGCCGAAGAAGTCGCCGCGGCCAAAACTGGCGATGTGCCGGGTACGCCCCGCGCCCAGGGGCGCCATGATGCGTATCGTGCCGCGTCGCACC
The DNA here is from genome assembly GCA_001828935.1 of Rhodocyclales bacterium RIFCSPLOWO2_02_FULL_63_24. Lineage (GTDB taxonomy): Bacteria > Pseudomonadota > Gammaproteobacteria > Burkholderiales > Rhodocyclaceae > Sulfuritalea. The sequence continues at coordinate 151,790 of MHZX01000063.1, read as the reverse complement.
CAGAACAGCTCGTCGCCCGGAGCGCCTCGCACATACAGGGCCTCACCGGGCTGATAGGTGCGCAGCTGCATGCGCGTTTCCAGTTCCTTGAGGGTCTCGTCCTTGCGCTTGGCGAACAGGTCCATGTCGTGCAACTGCATCGGCGCCTCTTCTTCCGGCGCCGACTCGATCTCGCCCAGGATGCGGTCCTCGACCCAGGCGATCGCGCTGTCCAACTCGGGGAAAACGCGCACCGTGTCGTCATCGGCATCCATCAGGCCGGTCTGCTCGAAGAACTCGCGCAGGTTGCGGCCGTTGGGCAGGTTTTCGCGCACGTTGCTCAAGAGCAGGCGGGCGCCGCGTTCCTGGACCGCGTCGCGCACCTGGTTTAGCAGGTGCGCGGCGGTGACGTCCACCGACTGCACGCGCTTGAGATCGATGATGATGTAGCTGCGGGTGTTGATTTCCTGCTCCAGATCGGCCCAGAGCTGCTGCGTGTTGCCGAAGAACAGACTGCCCTGGAGTTCGAAGATCACCGCCTGGTCCCCCTTCTGGTCGAGGACGCGGACTTCGGCCTCCGGCCGGTACCAGGTCGATGACATCTGATTTACGTAGACCTTGTGCCGCACCACCGTGCCGCCGATCTGCTCGCGCACGAACAGGATGATCGCCATGGCGACGCCGACCGCCGATGCGGCGATCAGGCCGACGCTCAGCGCCACCACGATCACCGCCACAACCACCGCAAAGTCGAACACCGTGGCGCGCGACTCGACGAAACGCAGCGGCTCCTTGTCGATCATGCGCACGCCGATGAGGATCAGGATGCCGGCCAGCGTGGCGACCGGAATCCAGGCGATGAAGGAGCCGAGGATCAGGGCGGCGACCAGGGCGAACAGCCCTTCGAGGATGCCCGTGGCGCGCGTCGTTGCCCCGCTGTTGAGGCTGACCAGGGTGGCGCCCATGGTGCCGGCGCCGGGTATGCCGCCGACCGCCGCCGCGGCCACGTTGGCCATGCCCTGCGCGATCAGTTCACGGTTCGAGTCGTGATGGCTGCGCGTCAGTTGATCGAGCACGACGCAGGTCTTCAGCGTATCGATGGACAGCAGCACGGCCAGCGTCAGGGCGCTGCCGAACAAGCCGGCGATCTGGCCCAGGCGCAACTCGCCGATTTCGTGCCAGCGCCCGCTGATCGAAGCGAAATAGCCTTCGCCGGTGGCGCCGAGCGGGCCGACCACGAGCGGATTGTTGGCCACCTCCCACAGTGCGGGATCGTGCGTGGCGAGCCCAAAATAGGTACACAAGCCGGCGGCGATGCCGAGGATGATGCCCGGCACCTTCTGCGTCAGGCGCGGCGCGACGACGGCCACCAGTATGGTGGTACCGCCGATGGCCACGCTGTGCCAGTTCCACAGCCAGGGCGAGAGCAGCGTCTCCCACCAGCGCATACCGCCCTGGGCACCGAGGAATATCGGAATCTGGCCGCCGATGATGATGAGTCCGACGCCGGACAGATAGCCGCTCACCACCGGATACGGGATGTACTTGATCAGCGTGCCGACGCCGACAAAGCCCAGCAGCAGCTGCACGATGCCGGCCAGCACGCCGAGCATGATCAGCAGGAGCACGATGGAGCCGGACGTGACGCCCTGGCCGACGAGATCGATGGCGAAGGCCGACAACACGGCGGCGGCCGGCGCGCAGGGCGCGCTGATCAGGCGATCGGTGCCGCCCAGGGTCGAGGCCACCAGGCCGACCACCGTCGCGCCGATGATGCCGGCCAGCGCGCCGTAGGCGGCGTAGGCGGGGCCGATGGCGGCATACACCGTGACGCCGAAGGCGATCGCCGCAGGCAAAGCCACCAGCATCGCCGCCAACCCGCCCCAGAAGTCGCCGGGCACCTGCTTGCGCGGGCTGAACAGGCTGAACCCGGCTCTGCGCGCGACCCCGGTTGCTGTCTGCGTCATGATGGCGACCTCCCTCTTTTCTTTGAGGCCTATTGTAGGGTTATTGCCGGCGGCTCTGGACGCGTGGCCCGCAAATCCGGATAATTCGACCCGCTCCGATTGAAGATGACCTGCGTTGATGGGCACTCCCGCCGCAGGTCAATTTTTTCCCTTGTCCGCGAGAACATCATGGCCGCCGTCATGCCAGCCCCAGCCGCCCAGCGGTTGCTCCTTTCCGGCAACGAAGCCGTTGCCCGCGCCGTCTGGGAATCCGGCGTGCGCGTCGCCGCCGCCTACCCCGGCACCCCGGCGACCGAGATTATCGAATCGCTGGCGCGCTACCCCGACCTGCACGCCGAATGGTCGGTCAATGAAAAGGTCTCGATGGAAGTTGCGCTGGGCGCTTCGATGACCGGCGCGCGGGCCTTCTGCGCCATGAAACACGTCGGCCTCAATGTCGCCAGCGACTGCCTGATGACCATGACCATCACCGGCGCCTACGGCGGGCTGGTGATCGCCGTGGCCGACGACGTCGGCCTGTCCTCCTCGCAGAACGAGCAGGATTCGCGCTACTGGGGCCGCTTCGCGCATCTGCCAGTGCTGGAACCGGCGGATTCGCAGGAAGCCTACGAGATGACCAAGTTCGCCTTCGGCCTCTCGGAGCAATACCAAACGCCGGTGCTGCTGCGCCTGACCACGCGCATCTGCCACGTCAAGGGACTGGTCTCCGTGGGCGAGCGCATCGCGCACGAACCGTCCGGCTTCGTCAAGAATCCCGAGCGCTGGGTGATGGTGCCGGCCCACGCCAAGCTGCGCATCCCCAGCCTGTTCCAGCGCGACGAAACGCTGCGCGGGGTATCCGAGGCATCGCCGCTCAACATACTGGAAGCGGGCAGCGAGCGCAGCGTCGGCTTCGTTGCCTCGGGTCCTGCCTACATGCATGTCAAGGAAGCCTTCCCCGATGCGCCGGTGCTGAAGCTGGGCATGTCCCACCCCTGGCCGCCCGAAAAGATGCGCGCCCTGGCGGCGATGTGCGACACGCTGGTGGTGGTCGAGGAAACCGAACAACTGCTTGAAACCGAAATCAGGGCGGCGGGCATCGCGTGCCACGGCAAGGATGTGCTGCCGAGGATGGGCGAGTTGTCGCCGCAGGTGCTGCTCCCCGCGGTGGATCGCCTGCTCGGCAGGCCCGTGCCGCCGCCAGCGCCCGCCGCGGCGCCGGTGAAGGTCTTCCCGCGGCCGCCGACGCTGTGCGCGTCGTGCCCGCACATGGGCATCTACTACACGCTGTCGCAGATCAAGAACACCATCATCACCGGCGACATCGGCTGCTACACGCTCGGCGCCGGCCATCCCTGGAACGCGCTGGACACCACGATCTGCATGGGCGCCACGATGGGCGTCGCGCTCGGCATCGACAAGGGTCGCGGCGAAGTGGACAAGAACAAGCGGATCATTGCCGTGATCGGCGATTCCACCTTCATGCACATGGGCATGCAGGGCCTGCTCGACATCACTTACAACAAGGGCAATGTCACCGTCCTGCTGCTCGACAACAACACCACCGGCATGACCGGGGGCCAGGCGACGCCAGCCTCGGGCCGCGACATCCACGGCAAGGAGGCGCCGCGGGTGGACCTGGCCAGGGTGGTCGAGGCGCTCGGCGTGCCCAACGAACGCATCAAGGTAGTGGACCCTTACGAACTGCCGATCCTGTTCAAGACCATCCGCGACGAAATCAAGATCGAAGGCCCCTCGGTGATCATCGCCCGCCGACCCTGCGTGCTGATCGACGACTTCAAGCCCTTCCGTCCCTACCTGGTCGAGGAAGACAAGTGCACCGGTTGCGGCAACTGCCTAGAAGTCGGCTGCCCGGCGATCCACGTCACGCGCCGCGAGAAGGTGGTCAAACCTTCCGGGCGCGAAGTCGAACTGGCTTTCGTCAATATCGACAACCAGGCCTGCACCGGTTGCGGCCTCTGCGTCCAGCCCTGTGCGCCGGACGCGATCCAGCACGTGCCGCGCCGCGACATCCCGATCCACATCGTCAAGACATGAGCCAGGACATCACCAACATCCTCGTCTGCGGCATCGGCGGCCAGGGCGTCATGACGGCCACCGAGATCCTCGCCGAGGCGGCGATCGCCGAAGGCCACGACGTCAAGAAAACCGAAGTCGCCGGCATGGCCCAACGCGGCGGGGTCGTCACCTCGCACCTGCGCTTCGGCCGCAAGGTGTTGTCACCGCAGATCGAACCGGGCACGGTGCAGGTGCTGCTCGGCTTCGAAGGCGCCGAGGCGCTGCGCTGGTCGCATTACCTGCGCCCGAACGGCCTGGCGCTGGTGAATAACGCCAAGCTGGTGCCGCCCGTGGTCGAACTCGGCCTCTTCGACTATCCCGAGGATCCGACCGGGCTGATGCGCACCGCCGGCCATCGCGTGGTCGCCTTCGATGCCATGTCCATCGCGCGCGAACTGGGCGAAGTCCGCCTCGGCAATACCGTCATGCTCGGCGCCATCGCCGACTACCTGCCGTTCGCGCCGGACGTGCTGCTGGCCTGCATCGTCAAGCGCTTTGCGCGCAAGGGCGAACAGGTGGTCGACGCCAACCGCCGCGCCTTTGCGGCTGGGCGCGATGCGGTGGCCAAACTGCTGGGCGCCGCGGCCACGACCGCGGCTTAAGGCAAAACTCCTGATCCAACCCAAGCGGGAAACACCATGACTGCAAAAATCATCGACGGCAACGCTCTCTCGGCGGAAGTGCGCGGCCAGTTGGCCGAACGTGCCGCCGCACTCAAGACCAAAGGCATCATCCCCTGTCTGGCCGCGATACTGGTCGGCGAAGATCCGGCTTCGGCGGTATATGTGCGCAACAAGGTCGCCGCCTGCGAAAAAGCCGGGATGCGCTCGATCAAGGACGTCTATGCCGCCGATATCGATCCCGCCGTGGTGTTCGCGCGCATCGCCGAACTGAACGCCGATCCCTCGGTGCACGGCATCCTGGTGCAGCTGCCGCTGCCCAAACACTTCGATTCCGAGGCCGTGCTCGAGTCGGTTTCGCCGGAGAAGGATGTCGACGGCTTCCACGCCGAAAACGTCGGCGCCCTGATGCAGGGCAATCCGCGCTTCATCCCCTGCACGCCCTATGGCGTGATGAAGATGCTGGAAAGCGCCCACGTGCCCCTCAAGGGCGCCGAAGTCGTCATCGTCGGGCGCAGCAACATCGTCGGCAAGCCGATGGCCATGCTGCTGCTGGCCAAGAGCTGCACGGTCACCATCTGCCATTCGCAGTCGAAGGACCTGGCTTTCCACACCCGTCGCGCCGACATCCTGGTGGCCGCCGTCGGCCGTGCCAGGATGATCACCGGCGACATGATCAAACCGGGCGCCACGGTGATCGACGTCGGCATCAACCGCACGCCGGAAGGCAAGCTATGCGGCGACGTCGACTTCGAGAGCGCCAAGGAAGTCGCCGGAGTCATCACTCCGGTGCCCGGCGGCGTTGGTCCGATGACCATCACCATGTTGCTGGCCAATACGCTGGAAGCCGCCGAGAGGTGCGCGACATGAAGCCGCTGGTCGGCATTGTCATGGGCTCGGATTCGGACTGGCCCGTGATGCAGGCGGCGGCGCAGATGCTCAAGGAATTCGGCGTGCCCTTCGAGGCCAAGGTAGTCTCGGCCCATCGCACCCCGGACCTGCTGTTCGACTATGCCGCCGTGGCACAGGAGCGCGACTTGCGCGCCATCATCGCCGGTGCCGGCGGCGCGGCGCATCTGCCGGGCATGCTGGCGGCCAAGACCATCGTCCCGGTACTGGGCGTGCCGGTGCCATCGAAGCATCTCAGCGGCCTCGACTCGTTGCTTTCCATCGTGCAGATGCCGAAGGGCGTGCCGGTCGCCACCTTTGCCATCGGCGAGGCCGGCGCGGCCAATGCGGCGCTCACGGCAATTGCCATTATCGCCACGGCCAACGACGATTACGGCCGCGCCATGGCGCAGAAGCTCGAAGACTTTCGTGCGCGCCAGAACGAAAAGGTGCTGGCGATGAGGCTGCCCGACCTCTGATGGATGTGTCCCCGGTCCGCGCCTACTTCACCGGCCTGCAGGATCGCATCGTCGGCGAACTGGAGGGCATCGAAGGCGCACCCTTCCTGCGCGATGAATGGGAGCGGCCGCAGGGCGGCGGCGGTATCTCGCGGCTGATCGAAGACGGCGCGGTGTTCGAGCGCGGCGGCGTCAATTTCTCGCATGTCATGGGCGAGCAAATGCCCGCCTCGGCCACCGCGCATCGTCCGGAACTGGCCGGGCGCCACTGGCAGGCGCTGGGGGTTTCGCTGGTGCTGCATCCGCGCAATCCGTATTGCCCGACCTCGCACATGAATGTGCGCTTCTTCGTCGCCGAGAAAGACGGCGAGGAGCCGGTGTGGTGGTTCGGCGGCGGCATGGACCTGACGCCGTACTACGGCTTCGAGCAGGATGCGGTGCATTTCCACCGCAGCTGCCGCAGCGCGCTCGAGCCCTTTGGCATCGCAACCTACCAGCACTTCAAGGGCTGGTGCGACCGCTACTTCTTCCTCAAGCACCGCAACGAGGCGCGCGGCATCGGCGGCATCTTCTTCGACGATCTGAACCAGGAAGGATTCGCGCGCTGCTTCGCGCTGACGCAAGGCGTCGGCGATCATTTCACCGCCGCCTACCTGCCGATCATCGAACGCCGCCGCGACATCGCCTATGGCGAGCGCGAACGCGATTTCCAGGCCTACCGGCGCGGGCGCTATGTCGAATTCAACCTGGTCTGGGATCGCGGCACCCTGTTCGGCCTGCAATCGGGCGGCCGTACCGAATCCATCCTGATGTCGCTGCCGCCCGTCGTCAAATGGCGTTACGACTGGAAGCCAGAACCCGGCAGCGAGGAAGAGAAGCTCTACACCGAATTCCTGCCGCCGCGCGACTGGGTCTAGAGCACGCCGCCGCCCGATAGTAGCGTATCGCCAGCGCCGACTCCTGAGGAGCGGCGAATACGCCTCCGTCGCCATTGGCAAATCGTAGCGGATATCCAAGTCGTGGTTTTTCTGTTTGTCGATGGTTGCGTTTCCCGCAATCCATGCGGATACAGCCGCTCCTGACCTCGATCGCACCGCACGACGGGTGGCACATACCGGCGTCGAACCCGCCGCAGCAGGCAAGGCATTGACACCGCATTGGAATGCGTTGGTAATATGGCCTGCGGCGCCTGTCATGAACGTTTGCGCAAGGCATCGACCGGACATGACGCATTTGCCGTCCCCGCTCCACGTCTACTATGAGGATGACAAGGAGCATGGCCGCCTTCGCCGCCGCCATGACGCCGCGCTTCGATCAACCGCTTCGGCTGCGGCCGATAAACGCTATTCGTTGGGCGCCACAAGCATCGAAGTGGCGGCGACAGGGCGGCGTCCGGGCGCCGAAAAGATGATTCCTCAAATCCCGTATCAGTTTTGAACCGATCCCGCCTGACGCTCCAGCGCGAATTCGATGAAGGCCGACTGGGCCGCCGTGAGCAAGCGGCGCCGGTGGTAGATGAGCTGCACGGGATTCGCCGGGCGCCGCCAGGTCGGCAACAGCTCCACCAAGTCACCGGCCGCCAGCGCGTCCTGTACCACCAGCCGGGGCAGCCGCGCAACCCCCAGACCGGCCCGGGCCGCCTTGCCCGCAATGCGCAGATCGTTGACCTGCAAGCTGGCCTTCGGATGCAGACTCACTTCGTGGTCGCCCGTGCCGAAATGCCAGGTGACGCGGCTGGGATCGACCGCCGTGGTAATGGCAGAGAAATCGGTCAGGTCGGCGGGAGTCGTCACGGCCGGGGCGCGAGCGAGAAAGGCGGGGCTGGCCACGATCAGCCACTCGACATCGAACAGATGCCGCGCCACCAGCGATGAGTCCCCCATAACCCCCGCTCTCACCGCCAGATCGATGCCGCTGGCGGGCAAGTCCAGTAGGTGGTTGTCGAGTTGCAATTCCACCGTGACCTGGGGATTCGCCTGCTGGAAAGCGATCACCCAGTCGGCGAGAAACAGCTCGCCGAGGAAATAGGGCGCGGTCAGGCGCAGGCGTCCGGTGACGGACTGGCGCAACTGGCCGATGGAACGATTGGCCTCTTCGACCGCCTCGACTATGGGTTCCACCTCGGCCAGGTAGCGCTCGCCCGCATCGGTTAGCGACAGGCTGCGCGTGGTGCGATTGAGCAGGCGCACGCCGAGCGCTTCTTCCAGTTCCTGAATGCGGCGGCTCAAGGTGGTGGTCGGCACGGCCAATTTCTGCGCGGCGGCGGTAAAGCTGCCGGCGCGGGCAACGGCCACGAACAGGGGCAGGCTGGAAGCAGCGAACATGGTCAATTGTCCCAGTTTCGGGATTGTGTTTGCAACCGTTACCTATTTATCCCGAATCCATCGGTGACTAGGATGACGTCACTTCATCAACATTCGTAAACAGGAGAGCACCATGAAAATCGGCATTCTTGGTACCGGCGATGTGGGACGCACCCTGGCGGGCGGCTTCGCGGCCCGCGGCCATGGCGTCGTGATCGGCACGCGCGACCCGGCTGCACCCAAAGTTCGGGAACTGCTTGAAAAAGTCGGTGCTGGCGTAACGGCGGCCAGCTTCGGTGACGCCGCGCGATTCAGCGAGGTCATCGTGATCGCTATCGGCGGGGACAACGTCGAGAACGCGCTCACGCTCGCGGGGGTGGAAAACTTCGCCGGCAAGGTGGTGCTCGATGCCAGCAATCCTTTGCGGTTCGAGGCGGAGGGACAGCCGCCGGTGCTGACGGTAGGCCACACGGATTCGGGCGGCGAACGGACGCAGCGCTGGCTGCCGAACGCGCGCGTGGTCAAGGCCTTCAACATCGTCGGGCATCCGCACATGATCGAACCGGACTTCAACGGCGACCAGCCCGACATGTTCATCTGCGGCAACGATACCGGGGCCAAACAGGTGGCCGATGGACTGATCCGCGAACTCGGCTGGCCGGCCAGCATCGATCTGGGCGACATCGGCAAATCGCGCTATCTGGAACCGCTGGCGATGGTGTGGATCACCCACCTGTTCAACAACGGCTTCAACGTCAACCATGCGTTCAAGCTGCTGCGCAAGTAATGCGTAATCCAGACAGCTTTTTCACAGGAGAAACCATGAACATCAAGACCACCTTGCTCGCCGCTGCACTAATCGCAGTTGCCCCCGCTGTAGCGCTGGCCGATGGGCCGAAAGAAATGACGACCAGGACGGCCGCGGCAGGGACATCGATCGCCCGCGAAGTCTATGAAGCCTTCCAGCGTGGCGAACTTCGGCGTTTCGATGCCGTCATTGCCCCCAACGTGTTGATCAATTCGCCGGGCGGCTTCGGCATGACGGGAGTCGATGCGCTCAAGACCTGGGGCGGGGCATTCCTCAAGGCGTTTAAGCCTCGCATCGACCTCATTGACGAATACGATGGTACGAAGAATGGCGAAGGCCGGGCCTTCATCACCGTGAACCTCAACTGGAAGCATGTCGAGCCCTTCTTCGACATCAAGCCAACCGGGCGCGAGGGCACTTCGATCGAGACCTTTCTGTTCACTGTCAAGGGTGGAAAGATCGTGCGCTGGGACGTGGCCGACAACACCATCGACATCGCGCACTACCTGACCGACCGCGGCTGGCCGAGCCCGCACAACGTGCACCCCGAGGTTTTGGTCAAGGGGGTGGCGCGGTGATGAAATCCACGAAACCTGACCAGCAAAAGATCGTTATTGTCGGCGGCAGTTCCGGCATGGGTCTGGCTACTGCACAACGATTAAGCCGTGAAGGCTATCGCGTCGTCATTACAGCGCGCACTCAGGCGCGCGTGGACGCGGCGCTGGGCCAGATCGGCGGCGCGGCATCCGGGCAAGCGCTCGACTATGCCGACCGGGCCGGCATCGCCGCCGCCTTTGCACAAGTCGGCGCGTTCGATCATCTCGTATTGGCCGGCGCCGGGCCGGCGGCATGGGGTGCGTTCGCCGAGCTTTCGCGCGACGCCTTGCGTGAGGCGTTCGACAGCAAGTTCTGGGGTTATTTCGACACCTTGCAAGCGGCCTTACCCCCCCTTGCCGACCGAGGTTCCATTACTCTGGTGGGCGGGGCAGCGGCCCGCTTCACGCTGCCTGGCACGGCAGGCTTGGCGGCCGTCAACGGAGCGATCGAACGCATGGGGCTCACACTGGCCAAGGAACTTGCCCCGCGTCGAGTCAATGTGCTGTCGCCGGGTCTGGTCGACACGCCCGCTTACGACTGGATGGCCCCGGAAGCACGCCGGGGCATGCTGGAAGGGGCGGCGGCCAAGCTCCCGGTGCAGCGTGTCGGCACGCCCGAGGACATTGCCGAGGCCGTGCTGTTTCTCGTGCGCAGCCCCTATGTAACCGGTACCGTGCTGGATATGGATGGTGGCGCACGACTGGGCTGAGAATATTCCGCCTCGACACGGTATATGCATTATGTAATGCCACCTTCCAACTTTGCACTCCACACCGGCGCGACAAAAAAGGCGCTTCGCTTACTCTTGGAGCACCGGTGAGCTTTACGTTGAAGCTATAGAAAAACCCCTATTTCAGGCAACGCCAACCCTCAGGTCAGTGGCACAGCTGTTTCGGCCGTCGAAAGGCAAGCCAATCCGGTAAGGACCGGCCTCCGTGTTCTATGCCTTTCGATCTATGCTATCTTGCGTCCGGGGGAGGTGCATATGACAGATAGCGGGGCGGCGGATACCGCCAGCGCGGAATTTGCGCTGGCGTCGGTGGGCAAGTTTTCCCACTTGCAATTGAGCGACCTGATAACGGCGGTCGGCTATCTTCCGATCGGCCTCAGCATCACCGATTCGGACGTGCGCATTTCCTACTGGAACGACGCCTTCCTGAAGATCCTGGACTTGCCGGAAGATCTGTTGCTCGGACATCGGAGCATTGCCGACGTCTTCCGCTACAACGCGGCGCGGGGCGAATATGGTCCGGGCGACATCGAGGAGATGGTCAATGCCAGGATCGCGCTGGTCATGCGCTTCGAAGCGCATGAATTCATCCGCCCGAGCAAGGGCGGACGCGTCATCCGCGTCAGCGGGCGCCCGATTCTTGGCGCCGACGGCCAGCCCATCGGCATTGTTTCGCTGTACCAGGACATCACCGTGGAGAAAACCTACGAGCGCAATCTGGAAGCCCGCAATCTGGATTTGGAGGCCGTTCTGCTCAACTTGAGCCAGACCCAGTCCAAACTCATCCAGTCGGAAAAACTGGCCTCGGTGGGCCAGTTGGCGGCGGGTGTGGCGCACGAAATCAACACGCCGATCGGCTTCGTCCAATCCAACCTCGGCTCACTCGAAGGTTATGTGGGCGGAATGTTCCGCTTGCTGGATGCTTACGAGGCACTCGAACAGCAGGTCAGCAGCCAGCCTGAACTGCTGGTCAAAGCCCGCGAGTTGAAACGCGAGATCGATCTGGCCTTTCTGCGCGAAGACGTGCCCGCGTTGGTGCGCGAGTCGCGCGATGGCCTGACCCGGGTCGGCCAGATCGTCCAGGCACTGCGCGAGTTTTCGCAGGTGGATGCCAGTGGCGGGTTGCAGCAATGGGATGTGAACCGTTCCCTGCAGGCCGCGATCAGCCTCTGTCCAGCTTCCCTCCTGGAACGCGCCAAGCTGGTCACCGACCTGCAACCGCTGCCCCTGATCGAATGCATGCCGGGTCAGTTGAACCATGTCTTTCTGAGCCTGCTGACCAACGCTTTCCAGGCTATCGACAAGCCACCGGGAACTGTGACCGTACGCAGTCGCGAACTGCCCAACGGAATTTGCATCGAGATCGCGGATACCGGCACGGGCATTGCGCCGGAGAATCTCAAGAAACTGTTTGATCCGTTTTTTACCACCAAGCCCGTCGGGCAAGGCGCGGGCCTGGGTCTGTCGCTGGCCTACGGAATTTTGCGCAGCCAGGGCGGCCAGATCGAGGTTCAGAGCGAACCCGGCCAAGGCGCAACGTTTCGCGTGGTGTTGCCGCAGTCGGCGAGAGGCGCAGCGGCCGAATGATGCGGTGGCGTTGCCCTGAGCGTCCAGGCTGGGAGACCGCTCAGAGTACCGCTGCCGCCCGATAGTGGCGTACCGCCAGCGCCGACTCTTGTAACTGGTCGAGCAGTTGTGCCAGTTCGACATGGGCGGTGCGCGAAGGCGCGATCGCCAGCGAGGCTTCCAGATAGCTGCGCGCCTTGCCCCACAGTTGCTGCTGGCGACACAGGCGGCCCAGGCTAAGCAATAGTTCGCCGTCGCGCGGCATGCGCTCCAGCCATTTCTCGGCTTGGGCGATGCGCCCGAGTATGTCGCCGGCGACTTCGCCGGGCCGGCCGCACTCGCCGTAGGCCAGTATCAGGGCGGTATCCCAGCGTTCCTCGAGTGCGTCCTCGATCACGCGTTGCGCCTCGCGGCAGTCGCCCGCGGCGGCCAGCGCGCGGGCCGTCTCCAGCGCCAGCGAAGGCTCGGCACGATCGCCATCGTCCAGTTCGCGCCAGTAGCGCATCAGGCCCGACGGGTCTTCGCGCAATCCGCGCAGGGCTTCGCGCACCGCGCGACTGCGAATCGGGGCCGCCTGCTCGGCAGTCAGCGCCTGGTGCTTTTCCAGCTGACGAACCAGACGCGCCACTTCGCGCCAGTTGCCCAGGCCCTGCTCCACGCGCAAGCTGAGGCGCAAGGCGGCGATGTGCCGTCCTTCGCCCAAGGCGAACTGATGCAACGCGTCGCGGGCATCCTCGAAACGACGTTCTTCGAGGGCGAACTCGGCTTCGGTCATCAGGCGGGCCGCCCGCAGGCCGTCAGTGTCGTATCGGCGCATGCGCTTCGCCCACTCCGCGCTGCGCTCTGGGTCGCGCAGCGCATGCGCCGCGCGCCAGCCCGCGAGTGCCAGCATGCCGGCGCCGGCCTGGTCGGGCCGGACCTTTTCGGCGCAACGCATGGCATGTCCATAGCGCCCCTCCTGCAGCAGACGCCAGGCGTCGCGCAGCGCAAGCGCAGCCTTTTCCTGTTGCCGGCGCTGACGGAAGGCCGCCACGGCGCTGGGCAGGGCGAGGGTGTGGCTGACGGCGCGCGCCAGCAGGTAGATGACGAAAAACCCGGCAATCGCGGCCAGCAGGAACAGGTTGAGCGAGACTTCCGCCCGCCACGGCGGTAGCACCAGCAACACGTAGCCATCGTTATAGCGCGCCGCGAGCGCGAGCCCCACCGCCAACGCAGCAAGAATCAGCAGCCAGAACAGGGCACGCATGGCGCGGGGCTTACCTGGCGCCGGCGCCGACGCTGCGCTCGCGGGCAAACTTGAGATTGCGCAAGGCCGCCAGGGTTTCCGCCAGCCCCGGCAGATCGAAGCTGACATCGGTGGCCGCCAACACGCTCAAGGTCGATTGCGCCGCCTGCACCGGTTTGGCACGGCTGTCGAAGTAGCGATCGAGATGTTCGCGCGACTGCCGTATCTCTTCGCGGAAAGTCTTGCCGTCGCGTTGCAACAGGGCCAGGCGCGCATTGAGCAGGCGCAGCTTGACGTTCTCGCGCAGGAAGAAGCTCTGGTTGGGCGACAGCAGTGCCGGATCTCCCTGGTCGATGCGCTCGATGCGCACCAGCTGCCTGAATTCGCGCCACAGGTCGGATCCCAGTTCGCGCCAGTAGTCGGCGGTCGCCGGCTTGGTGCGCGGCACCGGTTTCGCGGCGTCGACTTTGGGCCGCTGCTCATAGGCCAGAGGCAGGCCATCGACTGCCGCCACGACGCTCTCGATCCTCAGCGAGAGGCCGGTGACATTGGCGCCCGGCGTGGCCTTGAGGCGCTCGATGTCGCGCGCGATGAGTTTCCTGACGGGAAGGAATTGCGGCTGCACGGAACGCGCGAGGCGGGCGTCAGCGCCCTGCAGCGCAATCAGCGCGGCCTCCACATTGCCGGCGAACTGCAATTGCTGCATGGCGATCACGACCGCCTGCTCCACTTCGGCCAGCACCCTTTCATCGCGGGTGCTGGAAAGCTCCTGATACATGGCTTCCAGTGCCACAGCCTGACTCTGGGCTTCGGCGAGTTTCGCTTCGAGCACGCCGACCTTGGCCTGCAGGGCCGCCAGCCCCTCCTGACTCTGCCGCGCCAGGGCGCGGCCTTCCTTGGCCACGGAATCGCCATCACTCAGGCGCCGGGCGAGTTCCTGTTGCAGGCCAGTCACCTGCCAGCGAGTATCGACCCATAGCGCCACCACCAACACCACCGCGACAGCTGCAACACGCAAGGTCGGCTGGCGCCAGGCATCCCGCCAGCGGCGGCTGGCAGTCTGCAATTCAGTTTGAACGGGAGTTTCCATGAGATGCGAAGTATTGCATGAGTCCGGCCATCAAGCCGTCGTCGCCGGGATCGGTTGGAATTACCCTGGCAAGACCCAGGGCCTGTGCCTGTGCCGCAATGCGCGCATGCGGCACGAATGCCGGCGTCTTCCTCAGCCATGCCTGACCGAGACGACCGACCATGTCGTAAAAATTGCGCAGACCTTCGCTGCTGGTCAGGGTCACCGCATCCAACCGGCCCTCCTCCCACAGCTTGAGCAGGGGCGCGGGATCGACCTGGGGCCGCGCGCGGCGGTAGCAGGTCACGTACTCGACGCTGGCACCCCGCGCCTTGAGCGTGTCGCCGAGCAACTCGCGGCCGCCATCGCCGCGAAAAATGACCACGCGTTTGCCGCGCACGTCAGTCAGTTCGGGAAGTTCGAGCAAGGCTTCCGAATCGAAGCGCAGGGGTGGTGAAATCACGTCATGGATGCCATTGCGCGCCAGTTCGCGTTCGCTGCTCTTGCCCAGCGCCGCCACGCGTAAAACCGCCGGCCAGGAACGGCGCGGCAGGATCAGGGCCAGTGCCTGTTCAATCGCATTGGGGCTGACGAAAACGGCGAGATCGAAGCTGTCCAGCCGGATCGCAACATCGAGAACCGGCGCCACATCTTCGACGACGCGGATTTCGAGCACCGGGTAAAGCACCGGTATCGCTCCCCGCTCAATCAATGCGGTGGCGAAATGCGCCGCCTGCCCGGCCGGGCGCGTCACCACGACATGGCGGCCGGCCAGCGACACTTAACTTCCGAGTGCAGCGAGAATTTCGGCGGCACCCTGCCGGCGCAGTTCGTTTGCCAATTGCAGGCCGAGCGCCTCGGGGTCGGCGGCAACACCCGTCAGTTCGGCACGCGCCATGCGCGTGCCGTCCGGCGAAGCCACGAAGCCGCGCAGATGAACATGACCGGCACGCATTTCGGCAAAGGCGCCCAGCGGAACTTCGCAACTGCCGGCCAAGGCGCGCGACACGGCTCGCTCGGCGCGCACGCAGACGGCGGTATCCGGATCATTCAAGGGCGCAAGCCAGGCGGCCACCTCCGGTCGCGACACCAGGGCCTCGATTCCCAGCGCACCCTGGCCGGCAGCCGGCAGGGAATCCTCGGCGGACAGCACGGCGCGGATCCGATCGCCCAGTCCGAGCCGCTTGAGCCCGGCCGCGGCAAGGATGATGGCGTCGAACTGGCCCTCGTCGAGCTTGCGCAAACGGGTATCGAGATTGCCGCGCAGCGGGGTCACAGCCAGATACGGATAGCGCGCATGGAGCTGGGCTTCGCGGCGCAGGCTGGAGGTTCCCACCACGGCACCCGGCGGCATGTCTTCCAGGCTGGCGTACTTGCTCGACACCAGGGCATCCAGCGGCACTTCACGCGGACCGATGGCGACCAGTGAAAACTCGGGCTCCATCTGCATCGGCACGTCCTTCATGGAATGTACCGCCAGATCCGCCGCTCCGTCGAGCAAGGCGGCCTCCAGTTCCTTGACGAACAGCCCCTTGCCGCCAACCTTGGACAGCGGCCGATCGAGAATCTTGTCGCCGCGCGTGGTCATGCCGAGCAGTTCGACACGGCAGGCCGGGTAGAGTCGCTGCAAGAGACTGCGCACATGCTCGGCTTGCCACAGGGCCAAGCGGGATTCGCGCGTGGCGATGACGATACGTTCGGGGGGGGAAGCAGGGGAAGGAACTGGGCTCACAGGACGACCGATCAACGGAGAATGGATACGTGGAAACTACTGCTCGCCGGCCCACCACGGGGGCCTTGCAGCAGCATGATTTTGCTGGCAATTCTAGCAGCCTGGCGGGCTTTCCGCGCAGCGCTCGACGCCATCGGGCGAGACTTCCTCGCGCTGCGGCCGAAAAACAAAGGGCCGCCCGCAGGCGGCCCGATAGCGTCCAATTGACGTATCAACCGGCGCTCGGCCGGCCCAGCGATGCGCTCTCGACCCAACGTTTGATGCGATTGGCATCGCCAATGCGGGTCATCTTGCCCCAGGAATCGAGCAGCACGATGATGGTCGGCTTATTGTTGAGCCAAGCCTGCATCACCAGGCATTTCCCGGCCTCGCTGATATAGCCGGTCTTGGACAGGCCGATTTCCCAGGTCGGGCTTTTGACCAGGGTATTGGTGTTGCGGAAGTGCTGCGGGCGGCCGGCGATACTGAATTCGCCCTCGGAGGTCGTCGAATACTCCCGAATCAGTGGGTATTGATGCGCGGCGTCGACCATTTTCGCCAGATCGCGCGGACTCGATACGTTGGCGGCCGTCAATCCGGTCGGGTCCTGGAAGCGCGTATCGGCCAGGCCCAGCGCTTGTGCCTTCTGGTTCATGGCGGCGACAAAAGCCTCGCGCCCTCCCGGATAATGGCGCGACAAGGCCGCGGCGGCGCGGTTTTCCGAAGACATCAGAGCCAGGCGCAGCATTTCCTCGCGCGCCAGATGAGTCCCCACCTTGAGGCGCGAGCGGGTTCCCTTGAGGATATCGACGTCCTCCTCGCCAATAACCAGCGTCTCGCTCAGATCGGGTTTCGCGTCGAGCACTACCATCGCCGTCATCAGCTTGGTGATCGACGCGATCGGCAACACGACATCGGGATTCTTTTCGAACAGGATCGCGCCGGTGGTCTGGTCCTGGACCAGGACGCCCGACGACTGCAATGCAAGATGCCGGGCGTCATCGAGAGATAACCCGCGGTGCGCGGATTTGACGCCAAAGGTCTGCTTCACCCTGGCTTGTTTTGCGGACCGCTGAACCTTCTTGTTTGCCGCAACGGCTTTCTTCGCAACGGCTTTCTTCTTGGTGGCTGCTTCCGCGTCGGTCGGCGTTGCGCCAGTACCGACTATTGCGGCAGCCAACAACATCAGTAGTGCTCGTTTCATGCCAGACGCCCCTCCCGCAATCGAAGCATTCTAGCAGAGGATATCCCCTCTACCATGAGCTGTATCGGCCGTTATCGTTAGAAATAAATGGCTTGAGCATCAAGTCTCACCAAGCTTATCAACTCATGTCCAGAAAATGCCGCACCTCATCCCGTCGCGCCAGGGTATCGGCATAGCCCAGGTCGATCAAGGCCTTGGTGTAAGGCCGTTCGAACAGCAGATAACTGGTCAATGCGCCGCCATTGCGATTCATGGCGCCGATGCCGCGCAGCAGGACCCTGACCGGCCATGGCAGAGCCGGCGCGTGGCGCGCCGCGAGATGGTCGAGACGCTGTGAAGGCGCGATCGTCAGCACCTCGATCGGCCGCAGGCTCATGCCTTTCTCGCGCCGAACCTGCTCAGGAATCAGGGACAAGGTGTTGTTGATGCGGCGCATCCGTTCCAGGTCGACCGACATGCTGTCGAGAAAGATGCTGGACAGTGCGTGGCCGGCGATTTGCGCCAACGACGGATAGACCTCGCTGCGCGGCCGGGCATTTTCGTCGGCCATGCGGCCGGCACCGATCACCAGTATCTTGTCGGCGCCGAGATGGATCGCGGGCGAAACGGGCGCGACTTGCCGCATCGAACCATCGCCGAACCATTCCCGGTTGAGATGCACGGCCGGGAAGATGAAGGGGATGGCGCTCGATGCCATCAGATGATCGAGCGATATCTCGGTGGACGCCCCGACCCGTTGGCTGCGTCGCCAGGTTTCGAGGCCCGGACGTCCCTGGAAAAAGCTCACGCTCTGTCCGGACGAATACCCTGAACAGGTGATGCTGACCGAGTGCAAGGCACCGTGTTCAATGGCTTTCGCGATGCGGCTGAAATCGAGACTACCGCTCAAGAGGCTGCGCAGCGGGGAATTGTCCAACAAGGAGCGCGGCGCGCGGCGCGTCAGCCAGCCTGCCGCCAGCGTCGATAGCCAGCGCGCACCGGAAATGCCGATGCCCGCCGCATCGGCACGATAGACCTGGTGGGCGTTGAAGTTTTCCCAAACCTGCAGCAGATTGTCCACCCCGGCCCCGAAATCCTCGGCCCACACCGCCATCGATGCGGCGTTGAGGGCGCCGGCCGAGGTGCCGCACAGGATCGGAAACGGATTGCGCCGAGGCTCCGCCAGCAACTCGCGAACCGCCTTCAGCACGCCGACCTGATAGCCGGCGCGTGCACCGCCGCCGGTGAGGATCAGGGCGGTGCGGGACTCTGCCATGAGCGGATCAGATACCGGCTCTGGCTTGCTGCTGGGCCTCCACCGAAAGCAGCGCGGTGACGTTGACGATGCGCCTGACGGTGGCGGTCGGCGTCAGGATATGTACCGGACGCGCCGCGCCGAGCAATAGCGGCCCCACTGTCAATCCGTCGCCGGCCGACGTCTTGATCAGGTTGAAGGAGATGTTGGCGGCATCGAGGGTCGGCATGATGAGCAGATTGGCCTGGCCTTTCAGCGTCGAGTCGGGAAACACCTGCTGCCGGATATTCTCGGAAAGCGCGGCATCGCCGTGCATCTCGCCATCCACTTCGAGCTGCGGGGCGGCATTGCGCAGTATCTCCAGGGCGCGGCGCATCTTGACCGCGGTCGGCGTGTCCTCGGTGCCGAAACTCGAATGCGACAACAGGGCCACTTTGGGCGCCAGGCCGAAACGCGCCACTTCGTCGGCAGCAAGCAGGGTCATCTCGGCGAGCTGCTCGGCGCTCGGATCGTAATTGACGTAGGTATCGCCGATGAACAAGGTGCGGCGCGGCAGGATCAGCAAGTTCATGGCGTAGAAATGCTCGATCCCGGGTTTCCTGCCGATCACGGTGTCGATGTAGCGCAGATGCAGGGAATGCTTGCCGAAGGTGCCGCACAACAACGCGTCGGCATAATTGTGGCGCACCAGCATGGCCCCGATCAGCGTCGTCCGCCTTCTCATTTCACGCTTCGCGTACTCAATGCTGACACCCTTGCGCGACATCAGGCCGTGGTAGTCCTGCCAAAGCTCCTTGTAGCGCGGATCGGAATCCGGGCTGATCAGTTCGAAATGCTCGCCGGCGCGGATGCGCAAGCCATGGCGGGCGATGCTCTTGTCCACCACTTCGGGCCGGCCAATCAGGATCGGCCGCGCCAAGCCTTCGTCGCACACGGCTTGCACGGCGCGCAAGACACGCTCGTCCTCGCCCTCGGCGAAAACCACGCGCGCCGGCTTCTTCTTGGCGGCGATGAACACCGGGCGCATCAGCAGACCGGTGGAATAGACAAAGTCGTTCAGTTGCAGGACATAGGCATCCATGTCCGCAATCGGCCGGGTGGCGACGCCTGAATCCATCGCGGCCTGCGCCACTGCCGGGGCGACCTTGATGATGAGCCGGGGGTCGAAGGGCTTGGGAATCAGGTACTCGGGGCCGAAGGACACCTCCTCGGTGCCATAGGCGGCCGCCACCACCTCGGACTGCTCGGCATGCGCCAGTTCTGCGATGGCCCTCACCGCCGCCACTTTCATGGCCTCGTTGATGGTCGTCGCTCCCACGTCGAGCGCGCCCCTGAACATGTAAGGGAAGCACAGCACGTTGTTGACCTGGTTCGGATAGTCGGAACGGCCGGTGCCGATGATGGCGTCGGGGCGGACGGCCTTGGCGTCTTCCGGACGGATTTCCGGATCCGGATTGGCCATGGCGAGAATCAGCGGATCCCGCGCCATGGTCTTGACCATCTCCTGCTTCAACACGCCGGCCGCCGACAAGCCAAGGAAAATGTCCGCACCGACGATCGCATCGCCCAGCGAACGCGCCTCGGTCGCCTGTGCATAACGCGCCTTCGACGGATCGAGACCTTCGCGCCCGGTATGGATCACGCCCTTGCTGTCGACCGCAAAGACGTTTTTCGGATCGAGACCGAGGCTGACCAGCAGGTCGAGGCAGGCAATCGCCGCCGCCCCGGCGCCGGAGCAGACCAGCTTGACCTTGGCGATGTCCTTGCCGACCACGCGCATGCCGTTGAGCACCGCTGCGCTGGCGATGATCGCCGTACCGTGCTGGTCGTCGTGGAACACCGGGATTTTCATGCGCTCGCGCAAGCGGGCTTCGACGTAGAAACACTCGGGCGCCTTGATGTCTTCCAGGTTGATGCCGCCGAAGGTCGGCTCCAGCGAGGCGATGATGTCCACCAGCTTGTCCGGGTCGTTCTCGGCGACCTCGATGTCGAAGACGTCGACACCGGCAAACTTCTTGAACAGGACTCCCTTGCCTTCCATCACCGGCTTGCCGGCCAGCGGTCCGATGTTGCCCAGGCCCAGCACGGCCGTGCCATTGCTGATGACCGCCACCAGATTGGCGCGCGAGGTATACAAGGCGGCTGTCGCCGGATCGCGCACGATCTCGTCGCAGGCCGCGGCGACTCCAGGCGAATAGGCCAGCGACAAGTCGCCTTGATTGGTCAGCGACTTGGTGGGGGTAACGGCGATTTTGCCGGGTTTGGGGTTGCGATGATATTCCAGCGCAGCAGCGCGGATACGTTCGTCCATGATGGCTCTCCTCTAGGCTTCGAATCCGATTGTAGCGCCGTGCCGCCACTGCCGACTTTGTCGCAAACCGGGAATTTCCCAGCGCAATTCATCCTTGTATCCTAGAATCCAGCGTCGCTCATCGCCAACCTAGCCGAGGATATCCAATGATGTTTGGTTCCACCGCACGCAAAGAACTTGAGTTGGTCAAAAACCAACTGGAGCAAAGCAGACAGGCCGAAGCGTCGGCGCAAACACGAATCGCGGCGCTTGAGTCGCAGCTCGCGGCCAACAACGACCAAGTGCAGAAAGCCCAGTTGCGCGCCGAGAGCTATGAGCGCCTGATGGCCCACCTGGCGCAATTCGGAAAGTCGTTCGGACTCTCGCAAGAAAGTCTCGGACTCATGGCGGAACGGCTGAAGGCCGAACGGAGTTGCGTAACCGAGACCCGTGGCGTGTCGGAAGCGAGCCGTGCCGCCATCAGTGGTATCGCGGACAATCTGAGCCATCTTTCGGCCCGCTCGGAAGCAGCCACCGGCAGCGTTGCCGTGCTCGGCGAGCGCACCTCGAAGATCGCCGGGATCGTCAACCTTATCAAGGAAATCGCCGACCAGACCAATCTGCTGGCGCTCAACGCCGCGATCGAGGCCGCCCGTGCCGGCGAACAAGGACGAGGCTTCGCCGTGGTCGCCGACGAGGTACGCAAGCTGGCGGAGCGCACGACCAAGGCAACCGCCGAGATTTCAACGCTGGTCTCCCAGATCGAAACCGAGACCGGTTCCGCCACCGAAAGCATGGCAACACTGGCCGCCGAAGCGCGGCGCTTCAGCAACGAAGGGGGCACCGCGACCGGCAACATGCAGCGCCTGCTGGATCTCGCCACCCGGATGGAGCATTTCATCGCGACGACGACGCTGCGCGGCTTCGTCGAAGTGGCGAAGATGGATCACCTAGTTTTCAAGTTCGCAGTTTACAAAGCCTACTTCGGACTCAACAACATCAGCGCCAGCGATCTTGCCGATCAGACCAGCTGCCGCCTGGGCAAGTGGTATTACGAAGGCGACGGCCATGCGTGCTACTCGCAGCTGCCCGGTTATCGGGAAATGGAATCTCCCCACGCGACGGTTCATCGTGCCGGGCGCGAAGCGATGGAAGCCTTGCGCAGCGGCGACTTGGCGCGCGGCACCGACGCAATTGCCCGCATGGAAGAAGCCAGCTTGGCAGTAGTCGAGGCGCTGGAGCGCATCGCCCGCGAGGGTGAAGCGAATCCGGCTATGCTCGGCCAGGTGTGCTGAGCTGCCGCGTCGGGCGAGGGATTATGGGATAATTGCCGGCCCAGTTAATCCGCGTCCCGCTGCGGACTGCCGCAAGTTCCGGCGATCTCCTAGCCTCCGATCGCCGGCCGTCCGGCGCGAAAACAAAATGCCAGTGACGCAGGCACCATGCCTGTCGGCATTAAACAAAGCGACCGTAACCAACCGAGTGGAGACTTTTGCGTCATGAACCAGACCGAACAAAACCCGGCCCCCGCCCATGTAAGGCACGCCAAGCTGATTGCTTGGGTTGCCGAAGTTGCGGAGCTCACCGAACCCCATGCCATCGTCTGGTGCGACGGCTCGCAGGAAGAGGCCGATCGCCTGTTTGCCCAGATGGTGGCATCGGGCAGCCTGATCAAGCTCAACCCGGCGAAACGCAAGAATTCCTATCTGGCCCTGTCCGATCCCTCCGATGTCGCCCGCGTCGAAGACCGCACCTACGTCTGCACCTCGGATCCGGAAGATGCCGGCCCGAATAACAACTGGGAGCATCCGGAGAAAATGAAGGAGGCGCTGCGCGGCCTGTTCAAGGGCAGCATGCGCGGGCGCACCATGTATGTGATCCCGTTCTCGATGGGCCCCATCGGCTCGCCGATTGCCCACATCGGCATCGAACTTTCCGACAGCCCCTATGTCGTGGTCAACATGCGCATCATGACCCGCATGGGGCGTGCGGTACTCGATCAGCTCGGCACCGACGGCGTTTTCGTGCCCTGCCTGCACAGCGTGGGACACCCTTTGGCCCCCGGACAGGCCGACGTCAAATGGCCGTGCAACAAGACCAAGTACATCTGTCATTTCCCGGAAACCCGCGAGATATGGTCCTTCGGTTCCGGCTATGGCGGCAATGCGCTGCTAGGCAAGAAGTGCTTTGCGCTGCGCATCGCCTCGACCATGGCCCGCGACGAAGGCTGGCTCGCTGAGCACATGCTGATTCTCGGTGTCGAATCTCCGGAAGGCGAAAAAGCCTATGTCGCCGCCGCTTTCCCCTCCGCCTGCGGCAAGACCAACTTCGCCATGCTGATTCCGCCAAGCAGCCTCGGCGGCTGGAAGGTGACCACAGTCGGCGACGATATCGCCTGGATCAAGCCCGGCAAGGACGGCCGTCTTTACGCCATCAACCCCGAAAGCGGCTTTTTCGGTGTCGCCCCGGGCACCAGCGAAAAGACCAACTTCAACGCCATGGCCACCTTGAAAGAGAACATCATCTTCACCAACGTCGCCCTGACCGACGACGGCGACGTCTGGTGGGAAGGCATGAGCAAGGAACCGCCCGCCCACTGCATCGACTGGCAGGGGCAGGACTGGACGCCACAGAGCGGCAAGGAAAGCGGGCGCAAGGCGGCCCATCCCAACTCGCGCTTCACCGCCCCGGCCAGTCAGTGCCCTTCGATCGATCCGGATTGGGAAAACCCGGCGGGCGTACCGATCTCGGCCTTCATTTTCGGCGGCCGCCGCTCAACCACGGTGCCGCTGGTGTTCGAGGCCTTCAACTGGAACTACGGCGTCTATATGGCGGCCACGCTTGGCTCCGAAACCACGGCGGCAGCGGCGGGTGCCCAGGGCGTGGTACGACGCGATCCATTCGCGATGCTGCCTTTCTGCGGCTATCACATGGGCGACTACTTCAACCACTGGCTACGCGTCGGGCACCAGATCGAGCACGCGCCACGCATTTTCACCGTTAACTGGTTCCGCCAGGATGCCGAGGGCAACTTCATGTGGCCGGGCTTCGGAGAAAACATGCGCGTCCTGAAGTGGATCGTGGGTCGTTGCTCTGGCCAGGCCGATGCAAAGCAGACCACGCTCGGCTGGATGCCGCGTTTCGAAGATCTCGACTGGAGCGGCAGCGAGGAAGTCACCAAGGCGCAGTTCGAATACCTCACGGCGGTCGACACGACCGCCTGGCGCGAAGAACTGAAGCTGCACGCAGAGTGGTTCGACAAGCTCAAGAGCCGCTTGCCGCGTTCGCTGACCCTCAAGCGCGAATTGTTCGAACTGGCGCTGGTGGACTGACAGTTCTGGAGGACGCAGAGCGCTGGCGCTGGCGTCACGCCGAAAATGTGGATCGGCCGCCTTGCGGGAAGCAGGGCGGCCGTTTTGTTTTGGAGAACCCGATGAACATTGCCGCACGCATGGCGCAAATCGCGCCGTTTCACGTCATGGAGCTGATGGCCCGCGCCCAGGCGCTGGAGGCCGAAGGCAGGTCGATCATCCACCTTGAAGTGGGTGAACCCGACTTCGCCACGGCCGACCCGATTCTGGAAGCGGCCCAGCGCTTCCTCTCCGGCGGACACGTGCATTACACCGCGGCACTCGGCTTGAGCCAACTGCGCGAAGCGATCAGCGACTTCTACCATGTGCGCTACGGCCTCGATATCTCGCCGGCGCGGATCGTGGTCACGGCCGGTGCGTCCGGCGCCTTGCTGCTCGCGCTTGGCGTGCTGGTCAATCCCGGCGACGAATGGCTGCTGCCCGATCCAGGCTACCCTTGCAACAGGCATTTCGTCCGCTTGCTCGAAGGCAATCCGGTTCCTCTTGCGGTAACGGCGGCGACAAACTACCAGCCCACGGCAGCCCAACTCGCCGCCGCGTGGACGGCCAGGACACGGGGACTGCTGGTGGCCTCTCCGGCTAATCCGACGGGTACCCTGCTCGATCCAGGCTCCATGGCAGATTTAGCCCGATTCGTCACGACGCGGGGCGGCACCCTGCTGGTCGACGAGATCTACCACGGACTCACCTATGGCGTAGAGGCGGAATCGGCGCTGAAGATCAGCGATGACGTATTCGTCATCAACAGCTTTTCGAAATATTTCGGCATGACCGGCTGGCGGCTGGGTTGGCTGGTGGCGCCGCAACCTTACGTGCGGGAGCTTGAAAAGCTGGCGCAGAACCTGTACATCGCCCCGTCGACCGTCGCCCAGCATGCGGCGCTGGCCGCCTTTCATCCCGATACCGCGAGCATTCTTGAAGCCCGCCGCAAGGAATTTTCCATGCGACGGGATGTTCTCCTGCCGGGCCTGCGCAAGCTCGGTTTCAAAATCGCGACTGAACCGCACGGTGCCTTCTACATCTACGCCGACTGCACGGGACTGACCGACGACAGTTTCAGCCTGGCCGAAAAACTGCTGGCCGCAGCGGGGGTCGCGGCAACGCCGGGGCTGGACTTTGGCACCAATGAACCACAAGCTCACATGCGGTTCGCCTATACCCTCGATCGCGACCGGATTGAGGAAGGCCTCGCCCGCATGGCGGCCTTCCTCGATTCCGCAAACCACAGTGAAGGCTGACGCGGCGGCGAGACGTCGCAGCGCATCTCTGGCTGAAAACAAAAAAAGAAAGCGCGTGCTGAATTAACAGCACGCGCTTGCAATCCACAGGGCAAGGCGATCAGTCCCGAAGGACTAAGCGCACGCCGATGCTACCGTCAGGGACGGGAACCGGTGGGAAACGGCCAAGCCGCTGCAGGATTCAGCGACGACTTGATGCCGGGAGCGGCGGCAGTCGAAGGTGCGGCTGCGGCTGCGGGCTTGGCAGCAGGCTTCTTCGGTGCAGCTTTCTTTGCAGCGGGCTTCGCGGCGGGCTTGGCAGCAGGCTTCTTGGCTGCCGGCTTGGCAGCAGCCTTCTTCGGTGCAGCTTTCTTCGCAGCAGGCTTGGCAGCAGCCTTCTTCGGTGCAGCCTTCGTCGCAGCGGGCTTGGCAGCGGCCTTCTTCGGCGCAGCCTTCTTCGCAGCGGGCTTGGCAGCAGCCTTCTTCGGCGCAGCCTTCTTCGCAGCGGGCTTGGCAGCGGCCTTCTTCGGCGCAACTTTCTTCGCAGCGGGCTTGGCAGCAGCCTTCTTCGGTGCAGCCTTCTTCGCAGCGGGCTTGGCAGCGGCCTTCTTCGGCGCAGCTTTCTTCGCAGCGGGCTTGGCAGCAGCCTTCTTCACAGCCGGCTTCTTAGCAGCAGGCTTCTTCGGGGCCGCAGACTTCTTAGCGGCGGGCTTAGCCGCAGCCTTCTTTGCGGCCGGCTTCTTGGCTTTCTTCTCATCAGCCATGTTGAACCTCCTTAACAAATTAACAGGAAAGTACCACCACTACATTTACTGCAACCCGTCTGGGCTAGCACGGATTATCCAACGCTCCGATGCAATCGAAAGCGACGAATTCCTCACGTTTATCCGCCTATCACTTCGTTTTGAAATCGCGGATGACAAACGCACAAGCAATCAATCATCATAGTCCGCCTACCGCGGCCAGCCGCATTGGCGCTCTGGCACTTGATGGCACAGCCCTGAAACAAACGCCCACTGCACATGGCAGACCGACCTGAGCGGACCGAGTCGGTCTCGCGCGACAAGCGATCGCCTCAATCCGGGATGTCGATGAAAGGGGAGGAGCAGAGAAAGCGGAGGGACCGGAATGCGCGGCGCGATCCATCGTCGGATCATCAAAAAGCGACTGGGCGGACCGGTTGAGGTCGGTGAAGTCGGCGCCCGAGGCTTCCTGCATTCAGATCTCCCGTCTTGGTAAGGCCGGTGACAATCCGGACGTTGCCGTTAGCGGCAGCTTACGTCCCATCTGCACAACGACCTACTATATCTAGTAGGTCATCGACGATTTCGCACTAATTGTAGTGGTTGAATTTTTTGACTGCAAGAGTTTTCTGATGCCGATGGGAAAATCGACGTTGCAGTTGCGCGACAGTCATTCGCTGATACCGCGCACCCGATGCCAGTCGAAGCACGGCCCGGGATCGGTCTTGCGTCCCGGTGCGATGTCGCTGTGGCCCACTACGGCCTCAATCGAATAGCGGTGTCGCAGCTGATCGAGCAAACGGTTGAGGGTCAGGTACTGGGCCTCTTCAAATGCTTGCTGATCACAACCCTCGAGTTCAATGCCGATGGAAAAGTCGTTGCAGCGCTCCCGCCCCCGCCAACTGGACACGCCGGCATGCCAGGCCCGCCGCGAACAGGAGACGAACTGGATCAGTTCGCCGTCGCGACGCACGAGAAAATGGGCCGAAACCCGCAATCTCTGTATCTCGCGGAAATACGGATGCATCTCGGGATCGAGGCAATTGGTGAACAACTGGATGATGCCCGGTCCGCCGAATTCGTTGGGCGGCAGGCTGATGGCGTGGATCACAGCCAGCCGTACCGGCTCGCCCGCGGGCCGCTCGTCCGAGTTTGGCGAAGCTATCCGACGCGTACCGGGCAACCAGCCGGCATCTTCCCCGGCATCCGGCGCCTCGCTCACTCGTTCATTCCCAGCCGCGCCATTCGATAGCGCAAGGAACGGAAGGTGACGCCCAGCAACCTCGCGGCTGCCGTGCGATTGTTGTTCGATTGCCTGAGGGCGTCAAGGATGGCCTGACGCTCCACCTGGTCCAGATGGTCCTGTAGCGAGCCGCTGGCTGTGGTGGCCGCGATCCCGGGCAACAGACAGGGCGCCAGATTCAGATCGACCGCGTCGATACGATCGCCGCCCATCAGCGCCAAAGCCCGTTCCAGCACGTTTTCGAGTTCCCGTACATTTCCCGGGAACGGATAACTCTGCAGCGCCTCCAGTGCGAGCGGGCTCAGCGGTGGCGACTTCACCTCGGCCACTCGCGCCAGCCGGTCGAGGATGTGCCGTGCCAGCATGGGAATGTCTTCGCGGCACTCCCGCAAGGCCGGCATCCGCAATTCGATGACGTTGAGTCGATAGAACAGATCCTGCCTGAACCGTCCCTGCTCGACCAGCAGTTTGAGATCCTGATGCGTTGCGCAGATGACGCGCACATCGACGCCTTCCTCGCTGGTGGCGCCGACTTTGCGCACCCGCTTTTCCTGAATCGCCCGCAACAGCTTGACCTGCATGGTCAGCGGCAACTCGGCCACTTCGTCTAGAAACAGGGTGCCGCCATCGGCGACGTGAAAGAAGCCTTCGCGATCATCGCTGGCGCCGGTAAATGCACCCTTGCGGTAACCGAAGAACTCGCTCTCCATGAGATTTTCCGGGATGGCCCCGCAGTTCACCGGGACAAAGGCGCGGTCGCGACGTGCGCCCAGCGTGTGGATCAGTCGCGCCGCCAGTTCCTTGCCGCTCCCGGACTCGCCTGTTATATGCACCGGGGCCTGGCTACGCGCCACGCGCTCTATCAACTTGCGCACCTGCTCGATCGCCGGCGACTCGCCGAGCAAGGCGCACTCACCGACTCCATCGGCGGGATCCGAACCCGGCAGTTCCAGCGCCGACTTGACCATGCCCCGCAACTGGTCGAGCGACACCGGCTTAGCGATGTAGTCGAAAGCGCCGGCCTTGAGTGCCGACACGGCATTTTCGGCACTGCCATGCGCAGTAATCACTGCCACCGGCAAGTCGGCGACGGTATCGGCGATGTGGCGCACAAGTTCCAGCCCATCGCCGTCGGGTAGCCGCATGTCGGTCAGGCACAACTGGTAGCGCTGGCTGGCAAGCATGCGACGAGCCTCGGCAAGGGATCCGGCGCAATCCGCCAGCAGTCCCATGCGCGCCAGGGTCAGATCCAGCAATTCGCGGATGTCGGCCTCGTCGTCGACGACCAGGACTCGCTTGGCGTCACTCCGGCAGCGCGGACGACGTTCATTCTTCAGCGACATATGAGTCCCTCGGCAGTGATGCGGAAATGGGCGCCCGGCCCCTCGTCCAGCAGTTCGAGACGAGCACCGCTCGCCTCGCACAATTCCTTTGCAATATAGAGCCCGAGCCCTGTACCTGCACCGTGGGTTGTAAAAAATGGCTCGAACACCTGGTTGCGCAGCGTCTCATCGACCCCCGGTCCGTCGTCGATGATATGCAGTTCCACGCAGCACGCGGTGGCCGCGGCCTTAGCCTCCAGCCTTACGGCGCCGTCCGCTGCGCTGGCGTGTCGTAACGCATTTCCAAGCAAATTCCACAACACGCGATACAAGTGGCCCCGGTCGAAACGCAGTTCCAGGTCGCCCTTGTCAACATACACGCGGCGCCTGGCCGACTCGTCATGCAGAGCCAACTCCTCCAGAAATCCCGCCAGGAAGACTTCCCAGCGCAGCGTTTCCGGCTGCGCACGGTCGCGGCGCCCGAGTTCCAGGACCTCTGTTACCAAGCGATTGAGCCGGCGAGTGTTGTCGTGGACGATTCGCGCCAGACGCTGGTGCAGCGGATCCGTATCCTCCTCGGCCAACAATTCTGCGGCATGGCTGATGGCAGCCAGCGGATTCCGGATCTCGTGTGCCATATTCGCTGTAAGTCGCCCTAGCGCCGCGAGCTTCATCTGTTGCGCCTGCGACTGTACCCGCTCCATGTCTTCCAGGTAGATGAGCGCATGCCCTCCAGTCTCCGCAGAGGGCAAATAGCGGACACGCAGCAGCCGTCCGCTATCCTGGCGCAGCATTTCCACCATTTCGATGGGCTGCGCGCTCCACACCCGGTAACGCTCCGCCAGCCCGCTGGACAATGTCGCCAAATCGGCGCCATCCGATTCCTGTACGCCCAGCAAGGCCACGGCACGCGGGTTGAGCAGCCGCACCCGTCCGTCGCCATCGACCACCAGTACCCCATCCTCCATGTCGCGGATGATGCGCTCGCTGATCCGTAGCTGGTCATTGAGTTCCCGCCCCCGCTCGCGCGCCAGGGTTTCATTGGCGACCACCCGCTGCGCCGCCAGTCGGGCGATGATCGCCGCACCGAAGAAAGCAATGCTGATGATCCCCGTACGGACAAAGTCCGCCGGATCGGCGTCTCGCGTCAGGGCTCGCCAGCTTTCCTCCAGCAACATCGCCACGGAAGCCAGCGCGGCGTAAAACAGCGTCATCCGCCCCTGTCCGACCAGGCCGGCGCCGGCCACCACCACCAGCAGCAGAATGGCGATACCGCTCTTCTGCCCGCCGCTGGCGAACATCATCAGGGTCAAGGCTGCGATGTCGGCCGCGACCTGCACCGAAAGCTGGAGATTGAAACGCTGCGGCCGGGTCAGCAACGCGACGAGAAATGCAACGGCGAGCAACAGATAAATCGTGGCGACACGACCGAACAACCCGGCATCCTGCGTACCGAGAGTTACCGTGTCGCCAAAGACCAGCGCCGCCACCAGAAACAGCACGGCGATCGACAAGCGGTAGATCGAGAAATAACGCAGCGAACGCCACAAGGATTCGATAGCACCGGCCTCACGCGGCGCGGAAGCCGGCACACTCAAGAGCGGACTCCCAGCCGTCTATGATCTTCGTTGCAGTAGTCGTGCCCGGCGTCGCTTACCGCCTCGGCCTTGGGAAAATGAAGCCCGCAATGCGCACATTGCGTCATGGCTTCCGGCCCGCGCGCCGCGGGCGGCGGCCTGCTGCGCCGGCTGGATGCGCGCAGCAGCGCGTAAATCACGGCGAGCACGGCGATGAAGAGAAGGAACTTCGCCACGGCCGTCAGCTCCCCGCAGCAAAACGCAATTGGTCGGGGCGAGAGGATTCGAACCTCCGACTCCTGCGTCCCGAACGCAGTACTCTACCAGGCTGAGCTACGCCCCGATGGCAAGTTGGTGGCAAGGACGAACATTGCGGGAACAGGCCAAAAGGTTCGGTCTGCAGAATCGTCCTTGCAAGCATTGCGGCGGTCAAAAACTTCTTTGCACCGCAAAGTCTGCTAATTGTAGCAGCGTTTCCCTGAACTTTGAATCCGGCAACGGCGCCAAAGCGGCCTTTGCCATGTCCGCCTCATCTACGCCCTGCCGATGCGCGGCATCAAGAGCGCCGCTGGAGCGTACCGCCGTCAGCACTGCGGCAAAACTGTCGCCGTTGGCGCTTTCGATTGCCTGGCGCACCAACGCGGCCTGCTGCGGACTGCCGTGCTGGATCACATGAATGAGAGGCAGGGTTGGCTTGCCCTCCGCCAAGTCATCGCCGAGATGCTTGCCGGTTTCCGCTTCTTTCCCCGAATAGTCGAGCACATCGTCGATCAGCTGGAACGCGGTGCCGATGTGGGTGCCATAGGCCGCCATCGCCTCCTCGACTTCCGGCCCCGCATTGCCGAGAATGGCACCCAGCCGCCCCGCGGCTTCGAACAACTTGGCGGTCTTGTAGCGAATCACCCGAAGATAGGCTTCCAACTCGATATCGGCATTGCGGCAATTCATCAATTGCAGCACTTCGCCTTCGGCGATGATATTGGTTGCATCGGCCAACACCTGCATCACGCGCATGCTGCCGACGCCGACCATGATCTGGAAGGCGCGCGAATACAGAAAGTCGCCGACCAGCACGCTGGCCGGGTTTCCAAACACCGCATTGGCGGTTTCGCGGCCACGCCGCAGCGAAGATTCATCGACCACATCGTCGTGCAACAGTGTCGCGGTATGAATGAACTCGACTACGGCGGCCAGCTCATGATGGTGGGTCCCGGAATAACCGCAGGCACCGGCGGAAAGCAGCACCAGCGCGGGACGCATGCGCTTGCCGCCAGCCGAGATGATGTATTCCGCGACTTGGCGGACCAGCACCACTTCCGAATGTAATCGCGTCCGCACGACGTTGTCGACCGCACGCATGTCGGCGTCGATAGGGGCATACAAGCTGGCGAAGTCCACGGTGGAGTCTACTTGTCGAAGCAAAGGCGCGATGTTAGGCGGCGCATCTATTGACGTCAACGGAACCAAAGGGCGGACACCGAATGGAAGCGGACGGCATGTTGTCGACGCCGCCCTCTTCGCGGTCGTTCCTCATCGGCCCTCCGCCCGCAGCCTGAGCAGGGCTTTCAGTTGCGGCCATTGCCGGCGACTGACCGGCAAACGCTCGGCGGCCTGATCGAGAATCACCTGCCAGCGGGCCTCCGCATCGCCTTCGTCGGCGGCGCGCTCCACACCACCGACCGCATCCCGCGCCACCAGGCAGTTGCGATGGATACGCATGAAACGCTCACGAAATTCGGTCTCCAGACGCACCAGGGATTCCTCCAGAAGATACTCGCGCTCCGCTGTGCGCGCGGTTACATATTTCTGTTCCGCCTTGAGGTAGAGAATTTCCGTTACAGGCACCAGCAGGATGCGGCCGCGCTCGAGGCAGGACAGGTTTTGCCGTATCGCCAGCGCCGACTGGCTGGATACCGCTTCGCACAACTTTTCGAGACGAACCGCATCGTCGGCGCGACGTCTGGCCTTCCTCAGTGCGTCGGCAAGACGGGTCGCACGCACCGGCTTGACCAGATAGTCCAGCGCCGCCAGCTCAAACGCCTGCACCGCATACTGATCGAAGGCGGTGACGAATATCACGGCCGGTGTGGTGGGCAGCCGCGCCAGATGACGGGCAAGTTCGACGCCGTCCATGCCCGGCATCCGGATGTCGATCAGAGCCACGTCGAGGTCGCCGGCCTGCGCCCGCTCCAGGGCGGCGATGCCTCCCGCGGCTTCGGCCACCACGGTACCCGGAACCTCGGCGGCGATGTCGCCCAGCAGGTCGCGCAAACGGGCTCGCGCCGGCGTCTCGTCATCGACCAGCAGGAGGCGCAAGGGATCGCTCATGCCTCGCTCACTGGGCGATACGGAAACTCGATGACAACGCAAAAACGTCCGTCGCTGACCTGGGTCGTCATCGTTGCCTCAAGCTCGAAAAACAACATCAGGCGCTGGCGGATATTGGTCAGGGCCATCTGGTTGCCCGACGTATGTCCATCGGCAACGGTCATCGGATTGGAAAGCTCCACTCGCATTCGGGAATTGGTCCGCTCGAAGCGGATAATTATTTCCCCAGGCTCGGCCGCCGGCTCGATGCCATGATAAACCGCGTTTTCCAGCAAGGGCTGCAGCATCAAGGGCGGCACCAGGGGATCCGGCGGACAGTCCGTCATGTCCCACACCACGCGCACACGCTCGCCCAAACGCAAGCGTTCCAGGTTGATGTACTGCCGCGCCACCTGGATTTCCTCTGATAGTGGTACCAGGTCTGCGTTCTCCCGCATCAACACGCGGAACAGGTCGGCCAATTCCTCCAGCGCCGTCTCCGCCCGACGCGGGTCGGAACGCATCACACCGAGCACCGCATTCAGCGCATTGAAAAGAAAATGCGGCCGGATGCGTGCGGTCAGCGCCAGCAAGCGCGCCTCCGCCAGAGCCGGCGACCGCACCCGTCCGCTCATCTCGAACCATCCCAGCAGCAATGCGACGCCAATCACCACCCACAGGGAAATCCGGCTGAACCCGGCGACGTCCGGCTCGATCAGATACATCGCCGCAAACAGGCGGCGCACCGCAGCCGTCACCAGCAATACCAGAAGGACCACCAGCGTCGCCCCAAGCCACCTGGGCAGGCGCGTGAACCAAGAACCGGCCAGGCTGAGCAGGGCCAAACTGGCCAGCGTGACCGGCTCGATCAGTGCCAGCAACTCGACGAATTCGGCGAAGAAGAGCCTCGATTCGCGATTGGCCGCCAGGGTGCCCAGCAAGGCGCCGCAATTGACCACCAACAACACGCGCAACCAGGTGCCTGGCTTGCGGAAGTCCGGCAGAACTGACAGCGCGGGGTTTTCCCGTATACTTCGGCGTTGGCTCAATTAGCCGCCCTCTTTGATTTTCCAGCGTTTTTAATGCCTTCCTTGCCTGCTGACAGGGCAACCTGATTATGACAGAACCAAAACCTACGGCATCTCCGACGACTCAGACAGCGTGGTCCGGTCGCTTTTCCGAACCCGTTTCAGATCTTGTAAAACGTTACACCGCTTCCGTGTTCTTCGATCGCCGCATGTGGCGACAGGACATCCGGGCATCCCTGGCGCATGCGAGGATGCTGGCACGACAAGGCATTATCGCCGCCGCCGACCTGACCGCCATCGAACAGGGCATGGCAACCGTCAGCGCCGAGATCGAAGCCGGCAGTTTCGACTGGAACCTCGACAACGAAGATGTGCATCTGAACATCGAGAAGCGCCTTACGGCCCTCGTCGGCGATGCCGGCAAGCGCCTGCACACCGGTCGCTCGCGCAACGACCAGGTGGCCACCGACATCCGTCTCTGGCTGCGCGATACCATCGACGACATTGACGGCTTGCTGCGCGATTTTCAGAAGGCATTGCTCGACACCGCGGAAACCCACGTGGCCACTCCGCTGCCTGGATTCACGCACTTGCAGGTGGCGCAACCAGTGACATTCGGCCACCACCTGCTGGCCTATTTCGAGATGTTGCGCCGCGACCGCGAGCGCTTCGCCGACTGCCGCCGCCGCGTCAATCGCCTGCCGCTGGGCGCCGCGGCGCTGGCCGGCACCACGTTCCCGATCGATCGCGAAGCCGTGGCACGCGAGCTTGGCTTCGAGTCCGTCTGCGAGAATTCGCTGGACGCCGTCTCCGACCGCGATTTCGCGATCGAGTTCTGTGCCGCCGCATCGCTGGTGATGACCCACGTCTCGCGCTTCTCGGAAGAACTGATCCTCTGGATGAGTCCGCGCGTCGGCTTCATCGACCTCGCCGACCGGTTCTGCACCGGCTCGTCGATCATGCCGCAGAAGAAGAACCCGGATGTGCCGGAACTCGCGCGCGGCAAGACCGGCCGCGTGTTTGGCCATCTGGTGGGCCTGCTCACGCTGATGAAAGGCCAGCCGCTGGCCTACAACAAGGACAACCAGGAAGACAAGGAGCCCCTGTTCGACACGGCCGACACCTTGATCGATACGCTGCGCATTTTCGCCGACCTTGTGCCCGGCATCCGCGTCAAGCCGGAAGCGATGGCTGCCGCCTTGCGCCAGGGCTACGCGACGGCGACCGACCTCGCCGACTACCTAGTGAAGAAGGGGCTACCGTTCCGCGATGCCCACGAGGCGGTGGCCCGCGCCGTGCGTGCTTGCGAGGAGCGCGGCTGCGACCTGCCGGACCTGCCGCTGGACGAGTTGCGCGCCTTCTCGCCGCTGGTCGGCGACGACGCCTTCGCCGTGCTCACCGTGGCGGGCTCGCTCGCTGCCCGCGACCACCTCGGCGGCACCGCGCCGAACCAGGTGCGCGCCGCCATCGCGCGTTCGCGCAGCCGGCTCTGAAGCTTTCCGATGGCCATTCCTGAGCGCATCGGCAAATACGAGATTCGCCAGAAGCTCGGCGAAGGCGCCACGTCCATCGTCTACCTTGGCTTCGATTCCTTCACCGGGCGCGAAGTCGCGGTCAAGGCCATCTTCCCCGAGGTCCTGCGCGACAAGGAGCGCGGCCGACTCTATCGACACCTGCTGATGACCGAGGCCTCGCTGGCCGGCAAGCTCATGCACCCGCACATTGTGCAGATCTTCGATGCCGTGGTGGACGAGGAGCAGAGCTACATCGTCATGGAGTATGTTCAGGGCGGCACGCTGGAGCCCTTCTGCACGCCGAGCACACTGCTGCCGGTGGACCGCCTGGTGGAGATGATCTTCAAGTGCACCCGCGCGCTTGACTACGCGTTTCGCGCCGGCGTCACCCATCGCGACATCAAGCCCGCCAACATCCTGCTGGTCAAGACGGGCGGCAACGAGCCAAGCGGCGGCGACATCAAGATTTCCGACTTCGGCGCGGCGATGATGACCGGCGGCGACCAGACCCGCACCCAGGTATCGGGCGTCGGCTCGCCGGCCTACATGTCGCCCCAGCAAGTGCGCGACATGACGCTGAATCACCAGACCGATATCTATTCCCTGGGTGTGGTCATGTACCAGTTGCTCACCGGACGGCTGCCGTTCCAGTCGACATCCAACTACGGCATGATTTACCAGATCTGCAATACCGATCCGCCGCCGCCCTCCACCTTTCGCGCCGACATGCCGGCCAGTCTCGATGCGGTCGTCGCCCGCGCCATGCAAAAGGAAACCAGCGCGCGCTACCAGACTTGGGAAGAGTTTTCCCACGACCTCGCCCAGTCCTTCCGCAACCGGCAGCTTTCCGCCCAGCGCCAGGCATTCCCGGACAGCGAGAAGTTCGAAGCGCTGCGGGCACTGCGTTTCTTCTGCGAGTTTTCCGATGTCGACCTGTGGGAAGTGGTGCGCTTCTCGCACTGGGACGAAGTGGCCGCCGGCACCGTGATCATGAAGGATGGCGAGCGCGGCAACTTCTTTGCCTTCCTGCTTGACGGCGAACTGATGGTCTCCAAAGGCGGCCATTCCCTGGGCACCCTGGCGGCCGGCGAATGCTTCGGCGAAATGGCCATCATCCGCCGTGGCGAACACACCCGCGGCGCTGACGTGGTGGCGCAGACCACGACCCGTGTCGTCACCATCTCGGCGCAAGCGCTGCAGCATGCCTCGGAGGTATGCCGGATGCACTTCTACCAGGGTTTTCTCGACGTCATCGCCGGCCGCCTGGCCGATGCCAACACCCGTCTGGCATCGCTTTGACGCCGGGGACCGACGCCGATTTCATCTGCATTGCGGCGGCAATTGCCGAGCATACCGGGGCGCCGTTCAGCCTGGGCTCGGCCAGCCCCATCAATGGCGGTTCGATTCACCGCGCCTGGCGCGTCGAAGACGGCCGCCATCGCTACTTCGTCAAGACCAGCGGGCTCGCCGGTGCGCCGATGTTTGCCGCGGAAGCACAGGGGCTGAGCGTGTTGGCAGCGACCGGCGTGCTGCGAACGCCGACTTTCGTCACTGCGGGCGCAACGGCAAGCCTCGCCTTCCTGGTAATGGAATATCTCGATCTCGCTGCACTGGACCAGGCCGGCGGTGCCCAATTGGGTGCGGCAATGGCGCAACTGCATCGCGTGAGCGGAAGTTCGTTCGGCTGGGCCGACGACAACTTCATTGGCGCCACACCGCAGCGCAATGAACCGCATCCGAGCTGGCCGCATTTCTTCGGCGAACGTCGGTTGCGTCCGCAACTGCAACTCGCGCTGCAGAACGGCATGGAGAAATCCCTGGTGACCAAGGGTCACGCCATCATCGAGCGCATCGGCGGCCTTTTCATCGACTACCTGCCGACGCCGAGCCTGCTGCATGGCGACTTCTGGTCGGGCAATGCGGCGCAAACCGCCGATGGCGATCCGGTGATCTTCGACCCGGCCTGCTACTACGGCGACCGCGAAACCGATCTCGCCATGGCGGAGTTGTTCGGCGGCTTTCCCAACAGCGTCTATGCCGCCTATCGCGCCGCGTGGCCGCTGGACTCAGGCTACGAGACGCGCAAACCGCTCTACAACCTGTACCACATTCTCAATCACTTCAACCTGTTCGGCGGCGCCTATCTGGGCCAGGCGCAACGCATGATCGAGCGGCTGCTGGCGCAGCTGAGGCGCTGATTCAGGCCGAACCGAGAACCGGTTCCAACTGCTTCTGCAATTCGCCCGACTGATACATCTCGGTCATGATGTCGCTGCCGCCGACGAACTCGCCATTGATGTAGAGCTGCGGCACGGTCGGCCAGTTGGCATAATCCTTGACGCCCTGGCGCACCTCCGGGTCGGCCAGCACATCGACGGTAACGAAGTCCTTGACGCCGCAAGCCTGCAGAATCTGCACCGCGCGCGCGGAAAAGCCGCACTGGGGGAACTGCTTATTACCCTTCATGTAAAGCACGACGGGGTTGCCGGTAACGGTATCGTGAATTTTCTGCTTGATGTCCATGGCACTTTCCAAAATAGTTGAGTAAAAGAGTCGGGATAGTTTAACGGCGCGACCGCCCTCCGGTCAACTGATCACGCATCAGTCGGGAACCTTGCGCAAAACATTGGCTCCAACCAATCCACGCGGCCCGCGATGTAAGGTTTGCCGAGAGCCAGCGTCAAAGCAGTACCTGCGTCCTCTATCGAAAATATCATGCTCATTCGCCCCCCCAACGACATCGCCCCGTCCGAGATCACGCCGCGTTCGCTGTTCGATCGCCGCCGTGAATTCTTGCGCCTGTCTACCGGCGTCGCGCTGGCCAGCCTGCTTCCCGCTGCGCAGGCCAAGCTCGGTCCCGGCCGAGCCAGCGCCTATTCGATCAGCGAGACGCCGACGCCGCTCAAGCACGTCACCGGCTACAACAACTACTACGAGTTCGGCACCGACAAGGAGGACCCGGCGCGCACCGCGCACAGCCTCCGCGTGCGGCCATGGACGCTGAGCATCGAGGGTCTGGTAAAGCAGCCGAAGACGCTGGGCATCGAAGACATCCTGAAACTTGCACCGGTGGAAGAACGCATCTACCGCCTGCGCTGCGTCGAAGGCTGGAGCATGGTGATTCCCTGGCTCGGCTTCCCGGTGGCGACGCTGCTGAAACAGGTCGAGCCGCTGGGCGGCGCCAAATACGTCGAGTTCGTTACCGCCGTGCAGCCCGAAACCATGCCCGGGGTCAGGAGCCGGGTACTCGACTGGCCCTATGTCGAAGGTCTGCGGCTGGACGAGGCCATGCACCCACTGGCGATCATCGCGGTCGGCCTTTACGGCGATGTGTTGCCGAACCAGAATGGCGCACCCCTGCGCCTGGTGGTGCCATGGAAATACGGCTTCAAGAGCGGCAAGTCGATCGTGAAAATTCGTTTCACGGATAAGGAACCGCGCACCGCATGGATGAAGGCGGCACCGCAGGAATACGGTTTCTACTCCAACGTCAACCCGGAGGTCGATCACCCGCGCTGGAGTCAGGCGCGCGAGCGTCGCATCGGCGAATTCAGCAAACGCCAGACCTTGATGTTCAATGGTTATGCCGAGCAGGTCAGCCAGCTTTACACCGGAATGGATTTGAGGAAACAATTTTGAATCCCGCCCTGATCAAGCCGCCGCTGTTTCTCGCCTGCCTTATGCCTTTGGCCTATTACGCCTGGGGCGCGCAAGCCGACACGCTGGGCGCCAATCCGATCGAAGCCGTAACGCGCGGACTGGGCACCTGGGCTTTGAACTTCCTGTTGATCACTCTCTCGGTGACGCCGCTGCGCAAATATTCGGGATGGGCATGGCTGGGCCGCTTGCGCCGCATGCTTGGGCTGTTCGTGTTCTTCTATGCCACCTTGCATCTGACCACCTACCTGTGGTTCGACCAGTTCTTCGACTGGCAGGCGATAGCGAAAGACATTCTGAAGCGCCCCTTCATCACCGTCGGCATGATCACGTTTGCCTTGCTGGTGCCGCTGGCGGCCACCTCGAACGCCTTCGCCATCCGCAAGCTCGGCGGGCGCCGCTGGCAGGAACTGCATCGCAGCGTCTATCTGATCGGTCTACTGGCTGTGCTGCACTACTCGTGGATGGTCAAGGCCGACGTCAGCAAGCCGCTGCTCTACGCCAGCCTGCTCGGCGTCCTGCTCGGACTGCGGGTCTGGTGGCGGGTGCAGGAGCGCAATCGGCAACTCGCCGGCGCCTATTTGCCAAAGCCGCGCGGCCGCATCATCCCGCTGGCCGTCAGGAAGTAGTCTTCTCCAGGCGGATCAGGCGGAACCAGCCCGAGGCCAGCGCGGCTTCGTTGGCCGTCAGCCGGACGCCGCCGACGGCTTCCAGGACGTCTTCGAAGACCACATCGAGGCGCGTAGCAACGTGGCGCGTCAGCGGATTGAGCGCACGTTTCCAGCCGGCTTCGCCACGTCGCAAGAACTTGTCGAACACCAGCAACTGCCCGCCGGGCTTCAATACGCGCACGGCCTCGGCCAGGCAAAGAGTCGGCGCCGGCACCACGGCAAGAATCAGGTGCAGCACCGCCACATCGAAGCTGGCGTCATGGAAAGGCAGGCGCTGCACGTCACCGCGCAAGGGCGTGAAGTGCAAACCGGCGGCGCGCGGACGGGCGCGCGTGAGCATGGCGGCGGTCAGGTCGAGTCCGACATAGCGATGCTGCGCCGCCAGATGCGGCAGGTCCAGTCCGGTGCCGACTCCCAGCAGCAGTACGTCGCGCGGCGGCGCGTCGGTCAGCGCCGACAGGCTGCGCTTGCGCGCGCCGCGCGTGGCCGCAGTCAGGAATGCGTCGTAAAACGGGGCGGCCAGCGTATAGCTGTGTTTCAGGCTCAATGCAGCACGCGCGGCATGGACAGCACAAATTCGGCAATCGGCGCCTCGAATTGCGCACCGTCCTCGGCGGTCATCTGGTAACTGCCCTTCATGGTGCCGACCGGCGTCGCGAGTTGGCAGCCGCTGGTGTATTCGAAACTCTGCCCGGGCGCCAGCAAGGGCTGATGACCGACCACGCCGAGGCCGCGCACCTCTTGCACATGGCCTGCAGCATCGGTGATGACCCAGTGCCTGGAAATCAACTGCGCCGGCACGTTGCCGGTGTTGCTGATGGTGACGGTGTAGGCGAAGACATGGCGATCGATCGCCGGATCGGATTGCTCCGTGACATAGTGGGTCGTCACCGCAACCTCAATTTCGTATTTTTTCGCCTCGGCCATGGGCCGGCATTCAACACCAATTTCGGCCGCGGAGCAAGGAACGGCCTTCCGGGAACGCCGCCGATGAACATTCTTGACCATTGCTGCCTATTCCGCGACACTTCGGCTATGCGAGCCAGTTAGCCGCCTTTTCTCCAGCCCGAACCCGCGTCATGACCTGTACCGAACTCAGCACCGCGCCGCCGCGTTTTTACGACAGGCTGCGCAACGCCGGTATCGAGCCCGATGACGGCGAAGAGTTGCGCCTCAACAAGTCGCTGCTGATGCTCGCCACCGGTCTGGTCAGCGTGGCGATCATGGTCTGGGTCACGATCTACTCGATGCTCGGCCCCCAATTTTCGACCACGCTGCCCTTTGCTTTCCAGCTCCTGCTGGCAGGCAACATGGTGTTCTACATCAAGTCGCGGAATTTCGATTTTTTCCGCGTCAGCCAGCTGGGCTTGTTCCTGTTCCTGCCCTTTGTCGCGCAATGGAGCGGCGGCACCATCATTTCCACCAGCGGCGTGGTGCTCTGGGCATTGCTCGCGCCGATCGGCGCCATCCTGTGCATCGGCGTAAGGCAGTCGATCGGCTGGTTCATCGCCTGGGTCGCGTTGACCGCCTTGTCCGCCGTCGTCGATTTCTACCTGGCCGACTCGGTCATTGCGCAACACTCGAACGTGCCGATACGTACCACCCTGGTCTTCTTCGCGCTCAACTTCATCTCGGTGGCAACCATCATCTATCTGCTGCTGCGCTTGTCGATAGCGGAGAAACGCAAGATGCAGGAAAGCCTCGAAGAAGCCCATCAGCAGGTGCGGGCCGCGCAGGAGCGCTCAGAGAAATTGCTCCTCAACATCCTGCCCGGACCCGTCGCAGAACGGCTGAAGAACTCCAACCAGACCATCGCCGACGGTTTTGCCGACGTGACGGTGATGTTTGCCGACATCGTCAACTTCACCCAAGTGGCGGCCAACATGTCGCCGTCGCAGGTATTCGCCATGTTGAACCGGATATTTTCCGCCTTCGACGAACTGGCTGAAGACCATGGCCTGGAAAAGATCAAGACCATAGGCGATGCCTACATGGTGGCCGGCGGACTGAATGAAGAGATCGACGACTATGCCGCTGCCGTCGCCGACATGGCGGTGGCGATGCGCGATCTGCTGCGGCGCGACTTCTCGATCAACGCGTCGCAACTGGAAATCCGCATCGGCATCGGCACCGGCCCGATCGTGGCGGGCGTGCTGGGCAAGAAGAAATTCATCTACGACCTCTGGGGCGACACCGTGAACATCGCCAGCCGCATCACTTCGGAAGGGGTGCCGGGCATGATCCAGTGCGACACCACGACCTACCACCGTCTGGCGGCCAGTTTCGATTTTCACGAGCCGCAAACCATCTATCTCAAGGGTAAGGGCAACATGACGGTGTACCGGCTGATTGGCCGCAAGGGCGCGGCCGACCGCGAGGCCGTTTAGCCAGCCAGCGCCAGCCGAAAGCAGACCCGGCCGACCCGATTCTCGCCCAGTTGCAACTGGTAGCCGGCGGCCTGTGCATAGCGCGCCGCGTGATACAGGCCGATCCCGTAGCCACTCTCCGACGCCACGGGACCGACAAACAGGCTGGCTGCGATGTCTTCCGCCATCGGCGAGCCGTCGTCGCAGACGATCAGTTGGAAACCTGCGTCATTGCGCAGCAACTCAACCTGCACCCGGAGCGCGGGTTCGCGCAAGTGCTTTTCGGCGACATTGCGAATCAGGTTTTCGGCAACGCCGGAAAACACCTCAGCCGGAAGTTCCCCTGTTAGCGGGGTCTCGCTCTTGAAACTTACCCAGTCCAGCGCCACCATGCGCTGCCGGAGATCCTGCCACCATTGCGCGGCCGGCTTCCAGCGGGCGGACGTTATGCTTCGCGGCGCATTGAGTTTAGCCAGGGTCTCGGCCAACCGATTACTGATCGCCGGCAACTGACGCTGCAGCAGCGAGCGGTACTCCGGCGACGACTCGGCGCCCGACTCGGCGCCCGCCGAGCACAGCGTGTTCAGCGATTGCAACAAGTTCTTCACATCGTGCGTGAGCCGTGCTCCGGTCTCGTGAATCGCCTGCATATATGACAACTGTTTCAACGCCAGGGCACGCTGCTTGTCGGCATGAAACTGGGCCAACAACTGCGCCAACAGATTGCAGTGCCATATCAGGGTTGGCGAAAGCGTGTGCAGCGTATAGAGGACCAGAACCATGCCGCCGTGGCTGAACTCCCAGCGGCGGCCATCGGTTACGCCAAAGCGGCCGCTGCTGCCGCCGGCGATCCACTCGCCGCCCCGCACCCAGGGCAGGCGCTGCCCGATTTCGGCGCAAGCCTGCTCGAGAAATGCTTGCGGGTCTTCCTCGCGCAGGGCCAGATTGGCCAGCGCCTGCAGCCATTCCTCGACCGGCAGGCCGATCGACATCAGGTAGCGCGAAAAAAGACCGCCCAGGCCGGAAAAGCCCGAGTGCGGATTCCACGCCAAACCGAGCAGCAGCAGTACCAAACCCATCAGCAGCAGTGCTTGCAGCAAGGCCTCGACATAACCGCTGCCCAACAACAGCATCGCCGCCAGGCTACCCAGCATCAATACCGCCAGGAGCAGGAACACGAACAGGCTATAGACGAAGTCGACCACTTCGCGCGGGTTGCCGGCCTCCTGCCCTTGCGGCAGCAGGGCCATCGCCACCAAGAGCACCGGCAGCCCGAGGTAGCCAAGCGCCAGGATCGGTTGCGGTGGCTTCGCCATTTGCACCGCCAGCGGTGCCGCCATCACCAGCAGCGCAACGACCAGGAAACCGAGCGCCATCAAGTAGAACAGCCGGGGCGCACGGGCGCCGAACAGCAACACCTTGCCGCCGACGATGCCGGCCAGCATCATGATCCACAGGGCGATCATCCAACCCTTGAGGAAAACGCCGACGATCAGTACCACGCCGGCCAGAACAAGCAGCGACGTCATCGACAAGCGCTGCTCGGCGTGAACGAACGGCTGCCAGAGCATGAACAGGCCCAGATGGACGACAAAAAAAGTTCGTCCCAGCAGTGTCTCCGGCTCCTGCCAGAGAACCACATACAAAGCGGCCAGCAAGGCCAGCAGCAATCCGCGCCGCAAAGCGATCAGACGGGCCGACAGGGTCGCGGGAAGCGGAAGAATCGTCACGAAATGGAGGCGGCAGCGAGGACGAAACGCGGAGAGGATCGCCCGATAGTAACCAGATAAGCGCTGGACATATCTGCCAAATAGCTGACGAACCTGTCCAATATTCGACAGATGTCATTCAAGCCAACTTCAACAACTATATGCAGCACATTGAATATCAACATTTATTATTTATGGCACAATAAGTGCTGATTGCACCTTACCAAACTAACAACCCTGCGGGGAGATGATCATGAAAAGCAAACAATCCGGTTTTACCCTGGTCGAAATTGCCATCGTGCTGGTCATTATCGGCCTGCTGCTGGGCGGCGTGCTGAAGGGCCAGGAACTTATCAACAGCGCCAAGGTAAAGAACTTCGCCACTGACTTCCGCAACATCCCACTATTCATCTACGGCTATCAGGACAAGTACAAGGCGCTGCCCGGCGACCATTCCACCGCAGCGACCCTGATCACCGGAGCAATCAACGCATCGACGCCCACAAGTTCCGGCGGCGTAGCCTGCGCCAGCAGCGTCTGTCTGGGCAATGGCGTCATCGATGGCCTGTGGAATTCGACAACAGAAACGGATGAAGTCGTCCGCTTCTGGCAGCACGTCCGCCTTGCCGGATTGGCAGCCGGCCCGACCACCTTGGCGGCTGGCGCAAATGCGGCGGCAGTAACTGATTTCGTTCCCAAGAATGCTGATGGCGGCATCATCGGTATCGAATCGGGGGTAGCTAACGGCACCAACTATATTTCGGGCCTCGCCCCCACTTACTTGGTCTGTTCGCAAGGCATCCTTGGCAAGTTCGCAAAACAGCTCGATATCACGATGGACGATGGCAACACCGCGGCGGGTTCGGTTCGCGTGGTGGCCATGACCCACGTTCGCGGTGGTGCTGCTACCGCCACTGCATCGGTCGACGATTCCACGTCGTATATCGTCTGCATGGGTCTCTAAACCCGACCTGCGTCACTGCCCCAAAGCCCGCTTCGGCGGGCTTTTTCATTGCTACCTGCCGCGCAGCAGCACGTCCTCTCCGGCAGTCACGGCCGCCGCCGTGC
The DNA here is from genome assembly GCA_001828935.1 of Rhodocyclales bacterium RIFCSPLOWO2_02_FULL_63_24. Lineage (GTDB taxonomy): Bacteria > Pseudomonadota > Gammaproteobacteria > Burkholderiales > Rhodocyclaceae > Sulfuritalea. The sequence goes on along the minus strand of MHZX01000063.1, from coordinate 107,290 downwards.
CGATCAGCACCACCACATCGCCTTCGATCAGCTCCAGATCCGCTCCGAGCTTGAGCGCGCGCTGCGAACGACGGCGGATCGCCGTAACCTCAGCGCCGACTCTTGCCAGATCGATCTCGCCGACCCGGCGCCCGATGGCCCAGGTGGCGGGCGTCAGGGTCACCGCATGCAGGCGCGGCTGGTCGGCGTCGGCCAGATGCGCCCCGGCATCGGTGGCGCCGTGAAAGAAGCCGCGCAGCAAGGCATAGTGCTGCTCGCGCATCTCACGCAGACGCTTGATCACCTTGTGCATTGGGATGCCGGACAGGGCCAACGCATGAGTGGCCAGCATCACGCTCGATTCGAGAGCCTCCGGCACGACTTCCGCGGCGCCGGCGGCGTAGAGCTTTTCAACGTCGTCCTGCTCTCTCGCCCGCGACACGATGGCGACGTCCGGACGCAGCTCGCGGACGCGATGGATCACCCGCAACGCGGCGCCGATATCGGCAAAGGTGATGATCACCACGCTGGCCCGCGAAAGGCCGGCCGCCAGCAACGTTTCCTTTTTCGCCGCATCGCCATACGAGACCGCTTCGGCCGCCACGCTGGCTTCGCGCACCCGCTCCGGATCGAGATCGAGCGCCATGAAGGAAACCCCTTCGACTTCAAGAAAGCGTGCCAGATGCTGGCCGGTGCGGCCGTAACCGCAAAGGATCGCATGCTTGTCCGAGGCCAGCGACTGCGCCGCCAGTTGCGTCAATTGCATCGAGCGCAGCAGCCATTCCGAAGCGACGAAGCGAAACACCAGCCGATCCGAGAAATGCACGATCAGCGGCGCCAGCATGAGCGAGAGCACCAGCGCCGCCAGCACCGGCTGCAACGTCCCGGCGTCGAGCAAATTCACGTCGCCGGCGCGCGCGAGGACGACAAAACCGAATTCGCCACCGGCGCACAGCCACAGGCCGCTGCGCAGGGCGGTTCCCGGCGAACTGCCGAGCATCCGGGAAATGGTGCCGACGATGACCAGCTTGAGCGCCACCAGCGCCGTCAGTATGGCGAGCACCAGCGGCCATTGACCGATGATCTGCGGCACATTCAGGCGCATGCCGATGGCGACGAAAAACAGGCCCAGCAGCACGTCGCGAAAAGGCTTGATGTCCTCTTCCACCTGATAGCGGTATTCGGTTTCGCCGATCAGCATGCCCGCCGTGAAGGCGCCCAGCGCCAGCGACAGGCCGGCCAACTCGGTCAGCCAGGCCAAACCGAGGGTGATCAGCAGCACATTGAGCATGAACAGTTCGCCGGACTTTCTGCGCGCCACCAGGTAGAACCAGGCCGACAGGGCGCGCTGGCCGATGAACAGCACCAGCGCCAGCAGTATGGCGGCCTTGAGGCCGGCCAGTACCAGGGCTTCGGCCATCGCTTCCAGGGGTTGCGACAGCGCCGGGATCAACACCAGCAGCGGCACCACGGCGATATCCTGAAACAGCAGTACTCCGATCACCTCGCGCCCATGCGGCGCATCGAGTTCGCCGCGTTCGGTGAGCAGCTTGGACAATATGGCTGTCGATGACATCGCCAACGCGCCGCCCAGGGCGACTCCTGCCAACCAGGGAATACCCGCGAAGCGGGCGAGCAAAGTCGCTGCCAATACAGTCGCCAGCACCTGCAACAGGCCCAGCCCGAAAACAATGCGCTTCATGCTGTACAGCCTGGCCAGGGAAAACTCGAGGCCAATGCTGAACATCAGGAACACCACGCCGAATTCGGCCAGATGCCGCGTCTGCTCGGTATCCGGCACCCAACCCGCGGCATGCGGCCCCAAGGCTGCACCGACCAGCAGGTAAGCCATGATCGGCGGCAGGCCGAGCGTACGGAAAATGACAACTGCGACGACGGCGGCGGCGAGCAGCAACAGGATGAGTGGCAAGGTATCGGTCATTGAGCTGGCGAGATGGGGAGGAATGTGCCGGGCGCGGTTGCTATAATTTGGCTCCATCATAAACGCCAGCCCCCGATGAACCAAGCCAAGAGCCCATCCGATTTTTCGTCCATGGTTCGCGCCCATGACGAGGATCGGGCCGTGGTCATGGGCCGCCAGGTGCTGGAAATCGAGGCCGCGGCCGTCGCCGCGCTGGCCCGGCGGCTGGGGCAGGAATTTCGCGCCGCCGTGGCGCTGATACTCGAAAGCCGCGGCCGCGTGGTGGTCAGCGGCATCGGCAAATCCGGCCACATCGCACGCAAGCTCGCCGCCACCTTTGCCAGTACCGGAACGCCCGCTTACTTCGTCCATGCCGCCGAAGCTGTGCATGGCGATCTGGGCATGATCACCCGTGACGACGTCTTGATCGCCATTTCCAATTCCGGCGAAAACGACGAGTTGATGACCATCGTGCCGCTGGTGAAACGGCTGGGCGGCAAGCTGATCGCCATCACCGGCAACGAAAAATCCTCGCTGGCGCAGGAAGCCGACGTCCATCTCGATGCCCGTGTCGATCAGGAGGCCTGTCCGCTGAATCTGGCACCGACCGCCAGCACCACGGCGGCACTCGCCCTGGGTGACGCGCTCGCGGTCGCCCTGCTCGACGCCCGCGGTTTCGGCGCGGAGGATTTTGCCCGTTCCCATCCCGGCGGCGCCCTGGGCCGCAAGTTGCTCACCCATGTCGGCGATGTCATGCGCAGCGACGTGCCGACGCTGGCCGAAGACGTCCCGGTTCCCGCCGCCCTAGCGGCCATGACGCGTGGCGGCATGGGCATGGCCGTGGTGCTCGATGTGGCATCGAAGATCACCGGCATATTCACCGACGGCGACCTGCGTCGCGCCATGGAGCGCTTTGGCGATCTGCGTACGACGCCGGTGGCCGAGGTCATGACCCGCCATCCGCGCAGCATCGGCGTGCGCCGTCTTGCCGTGGAGGCGGTAGAGATGATGGAAGCCAACAAGATCAACCAGCTGCTGGTGAAGGACGAAGCCGGCGCGTTGTGCGGGGCGCTCAACATGCACGACCTGTTCCGGGCGAAAGTGGTCTGATGGCCAAGCTCGCGACCGCAGCGCAGACCACGGCAGCACGCAAGGCAGCCGGTGTGGTCCTGATGGGATTCGACGTGGACGGGGTGCTCACCGACGGCACGCTCTACTTCACCTCGCAGGGCGACGAGATGAAAGCCTTTTCCAGCCTCGACGGCCATGGCCTGAAAATGTTGCAGCGGGCCGGCATCGAGGTGGTGATCATCAGCGGGCGCAGTTCGCGCGCGCTTGAAATGCGCGCGAGGAATCTCGGCATCGCGGCGCTGCACATGGGAGTCGAGGACAAACGCGCGCTGCTCGACAAAATCGCGGCGCAGCGCGGAATCGCGCACGCGCAAGCCGGATACATGGGCGACGATGTGGTCGATCTGCCCATCCTGCGCGCCTGCGGTTTTTCCGCCACGGTGGCGGATGGACACCCGGAAGTGCTCGCCCGCGTCGATTACGTCGCAACCAAGGGCGGCGGGCGCGGTGCCGTGCGCGAGGTCTGCGACCTGATCATCCGCGCCCAGGGAAAGTGGGACGCGGCCATGGCGGAATACCTGGCATGAAGGATCGCGCCGCCTCGATGTTTCCACTGGTCATGCTGGTACTGCTGGCCGCGCTGACGTTCTGGCTCAATCGGGTGGTCCAGGGCGACAATCCCAAGGGGCCGCAGCGACACGATGCAGACTATTGGGTCGAGCATTTCGAAGTGCGGCGCTTCGACCCGGAGGGCAAGCTGCAGCACACCCTCGTTGCCGAAAAGCTGCTGCACTATCCCGACGACGATACGACTGTCGTCACCGCGCCACACCTCACCTATCATCAGCAACCGCCCTCCGAAATTTCGGCCCGCACGGCCTACATCGGCCGCGACGGCAAGGAAGTCGACCTCGTCGACGACGTTCGCGTGGTGCGTCACAGCGTGTCGGGCGATACGCCGCCCACGGTACTGGCGACACGAACACTGAAAGTGTTTCCCGACGACGAAAAGGGAAGCACCAATGATGCGGTGGTCATTACCCAGGGCAAGAGCGTGATGAACGGCAGCGGGCTCGACATCGACAACAGATCCGGCATCACGGTCCTGCGCGGCCGCGTTACCGGCACCCTCTATCGCAACCGGACCGGAACACCATGAAACCTTCTCTTCGCTTCGCAGTCATTGCCGGCCTTGCCGGCGCCTTGCTTGCCGCCACCGCGGCAAGGGCGGAAAAAGCCGACCGCGACAAGCCGGTCAATATCGAAGCCGACCGGGTCTCGGTCGATGACGTAAAGAGAGTCCAGATATTCGAAGGCAACGTGCAACTGGTCAAAGGCACGCTGGTAATCCGCGCCGAGCGCATCGTGGTTACCCAGGACGACGACGGCTACCAGCGCGGCGTCGCCACCGGCAGCGCCGGCGTGCCGCCGCGCTTCCGGCAAAAGCGAGAAGCCCAGGACGAATACATCGAGGGCGAGGCGGAGCGCATAGAGCACGATGCCAAGGCCGAAAAGACCGAGTTCTTCAACCGCGCCAGGGTCAAGAGCGGACTCGACGAGGTCCGCGGCCAGTTCATTTCCTATGATGCCAGGACCGAGAACTACTTCGTCACCAGCGGTCCCAACGGCACTCGCGCCCAGCCCGGCAGCGGCGAGCGGGTGCGCGCCGTGATCCAGCCCAAGAACAAGGAGTCCGGCGCGGCAGCCTTGGCGCAACCCGCCGCCATCGTTCCGGTGCTGAAGGGCGCCGAGAGCATTGCCCCACAACGTCAGGAGACTGCGCAGTGAACTACGAAAACATCATCGTCGAGACCCGCAACAAGGTGGGTCTCATCACGCTCAACCGGCCCAAGGCCCTCAACGCCCTCAACGACAGCCTGATCGATGAAATCGGCGCTGCATTCGACGGCTTCGAGGCCGACGAGAAAATCGGCTGCATCGTCCTTACCGGTTCGGAGAAGGCCTTCGCCGCCGGTGCCGACATCGGCGCCATGGCGGCCTGGGACTTCATGGACGTCTACAAGGCCAATTACATCAGCCGCAACTGGGACCGCATCGCCCGCTGCCGCAAACCCATCATCGCCGCCGTGGCCGGTTTCGCCCTGGGCGGAGGCTGCGAACTGGCCATGATGTGCGACATGATCTACGCCGCCGACACGGCAAAGTTCGGCCAGCCCGAGATCAAGCTGGGCATCCTCCCCGGCGCCGGCGGCACCCAGCGGCTGCCGCGCGCCGTGAGCAAGGCCAAGGCCATGGACATGTGTCTCACCGCCCGCTTCATCGATGCCCAGGAAGCCGAGCGCGCCGGACTGGTGGCACGCGTCATCGCCGCCGACAAACTGATCGAAGAAACCCTGGCTGCCGCGGAAACCATCGCCGGCTTCTCCTTGCCGGTGGTGATGATGATCAAGGAATCGGTCAATCGCGCCTATGAATCCAGCCTGCAGGAGGGCCTGTTGTTCGAGCGCCGCAGCTTCCATTCGGCCTTTGCCCTGGCCGACCAGAAGGAAGGCATGGTCGCCTTTGTCGAGAAGCGAAAGCCGCTGTTCCGCGACTGCTGAACGCGCTTTTGCATCGCACCATCAAAGGCCCTAATGGGCCTTTTTTGTTTTCCCAACCTATTGTTTAAGTTTGATTAAAACCCCTGAAAAAATATTTGTTGCATTGCACCAAAAAAGTCTTGACAGGGAGTTTTCCACCCTTATAATGGGAACCATGATGCACTGCAACATCGCCCCGGCGACATGGGGTGAGCGATACAAATCCGGCATCCGCCAATTTTGCTTCGATACCTAATTCAGGAGATCACCATGAACGCCACCACCGAACAATTCGCCAGCGCCAACAAAGCCACCGTAGAAACTCTGCTGACCGTTGCCAACACGGCTTTCGCCAGCGCCGAGCGCCTTGCCGCACTCAACCTCAACACCGCCCGCGCCATCCTCGAAGACAGCGTCGCCAACGCCAAGGCCCTGCTCGCCGTCAAGGACGTGCAGCAACTGATCGCCATGCAGACCACGCTGGCCCAGCCCGCCGTTGAAAAGGCCGTCGCCTACTCGCGCAGCGTGTATGAAATCGCCACCCAGACTCAGGAAGAACTGTCGAAAGTTGTCGAGGGTCAATTTTCCGAACTCAACAAGAATGTAACTTCTGCACTCGACAAGGCTGTCAAGAACGCCCCGGCCGGTTCCGATGTCGCTGTGGCTGCCGTGAAGTCGGCGATCGCCGCCGCCAACTCGGCCTACGACAGCATGACCAAGGCTGCCAAGCAAGTCGCCGAAATCGCTGAAGCCAATGTCGCCGCCGCCACCACCGCGACCGTCAAGGCTGTCGGCACCGGCGCCGCCACGAAGGCCAAGAAAGCCGCCTAAGCGACTTTCCAACGTCTCCTCCTCCGGCCCTGCAAAGGGGCTGGTTTCAGACCCGATGCCCAACAGCATCGGGTCTTTTTTATTGCCGGCGCGCGAAGCGCAATTGACTGCCCCCGAAGGGGAACCCCAGTCACGCAAAGCGAGGCAGGCAAGGCCCCGTCGCGGAGGGACGGACGGTATCCAGGTGATCGCCTGCCCGCGAAGCGGAATTGACTGCCCCCGAAGGGGAACCCCGGTCACGCAAAGCGAGGCGGGCAAAGCCCCGTCCACTCGAGCGCGGACGGTGTCGAAAGTCGGCGCTGGCGCAACGCCGACTACAAGGCGCGCAGGCGTTCGCCGGCCGCGGCCAGCGTGGCTTCATTCTTGGCAAAGCAGAAGCGGATCACGCGCTGGTCGTCGCCATCGGGATTGAAGACCGAAACCGGGATTGCGGCGACCCCATGTTCCCGGGTCAGGCGCTGGACAAAACCCGTATCGGGTTCGTCGCTGATTGCGGCATAAGTCGCCAACTGGAAATACGTGCCGGCGCAGGGCAGCAGGACGAAGCGCGACTCCACCAACTGCGCGCGGAAGAAATCGCGCTTGGCCTGGTAGAAGCTCGCCAGGTTGTCTGCGAACTCCGGCTGCTCGCGCATGAAATCAGCCAGCGCAAGCTGCGACGGATGATGCACGGTGAATACGATGAACTGGTGCGCCTTGCGAAATTCGCCCATCAAGGCCCGTGGTGCCAAACAGTAGGCGACCTTCCAGCCGGTGACGTGATAGGTCTTGCCGAAGCTCGACACGACGAAGCTGCGTTCGCGCAGGCCGGGATAGCGCGTCACGCTCTCGTGGCGCGGCATGCCGCTGCCGCCACCGGACTGATCGAACACGACATGTTCGTAGACCTCGTCGCTGACCACCACGATCTTCGTGTCGCGCACCAGGGTTTCCAGCATCGCCATGTCTTCCGCCGACCACACCGAAGCGCTCGGGTTGTGCGGCGAATTGATGATGACCATGCGCGTGCGCGGGGTGATCAGCGCGCGCACTTCGTCCCAATCGGGCTTGAATTCGGGAAAACGCAGGTGGGCGAACACCGCGTGGCCGCCATTCAGCTCGATGCCAGGAACATAGGAATCGTACACCGGGGCGAACACGATCACCTCGTCGCCGGGCCGGACGCAAGCCGCGATCGCGGTATAGATCGCCTGGGTCGCCCCAGCCGTCACCGTCACTTCGCTTTCCGGGTCGTAGCTGGCGAGATACAGCCGCGCCACCTTTTCCGCAATGGCCTCGCGCAACGAAGACACGCCGGCCATCGGCGGATACTGGTTGGCGCCGGCCGCCATGTGCTGCGCGACCCGCTCCAGCAGTCGCGGCGACGGCGAAAAGTCGGGGAAGCCCTGCGAAAGATTGATTGCCCCATGGTCCGCGGCAAGGCGCGACATGACCGTGAATATCGTGGTGCCGACATTCGGCAGGCGGGAAGGAAGATACAGCGTCATGACGGCCAAGCGGCAGAAGTCAGGGGCATCGCCCCGTCCTCCATCCTGTGCCTCAATTCAGACCGAGCAATTCCACCTCGAACACCAGGGTCGCATTCGGCGGAATCACCCCGCCCGCACCGCGCGCGCCGTAACCCAGTGCCGGCGGAATGGTCAGTTTGCGCGTACCGCCGATCTTCATGCCCTGCACGCCTTCGTCCCATCCGGCGATCACCTGCCGGCCGCCGAGCGAAAACTCGAAGGGTTCGTTGCGATCCTTGCTCGAATCGAACTTGGACCCATCGGTGAGCCAGCCCGTGTAATGCACCGAAACCATCTGCCCGGCAGAGGCTTCCGCGCCGTCGCCGACGACCAGTTCTTCGATGACAAGGCCGCTGGCCGTGGTGATCTGACTCATTGCGATGCTCCAGAATGTTGATTGACGAAGGTTTTCATTATGCCTCAGAGCCTGGCCCGAGCAAGGGCCGAAAGATACCGTCGACGCTGGCGGGCGGCAACGGACGCGAGAACAGATAGCCCTGGAAATTTTCGCAGCCGAGCCCGAGCAGGACGTCGAGTTGCTCGGATGTTTCCACGCCCTCGGCCAGCGTGGCAAGGCCCAGACTCCTGGCCAGGCCGATTATCGCCGTGACGATGGCCGCATCCTCCGGATCGACGGTGAGATCGCGGACAAAGCTCTGGTCGACCTTCAGTTTATGCACCGGGAAGCGCTTGAGGTAGCTCAGGCTCGAATACCCGGTGCCGAAATCGTCGATCGCCAGGCGCACCCCCATGGCGGCGATTTCCTGGAGCTTGGCCTGGGTTTCCTCGATGTCATGCATCAGGGTCGACTCGGTGATTTCCAGCTCCAGCAGCCGGGCCGGCTGCCCGGTATCGACCAGTATCCGGCGCAGGATGTCGACCAGGTTCTTCTGACGGAACTGGCGCGGCGACAGGTTGACCGAGACCGGCAGCAGCGGCCTGCCCTCCTGCTGCCAGACCCGGTTCTGCCGCAAGGCCTCGGCCAGCACCCATTCGCCAATCGGCATGATCAGCCCGGTTTCCTCCGCGATCGGGATGAACTCGCCCGGCGCGATCAGGCCATGGTCCGGATCGTTCCAGCGCACCAGCGCTTCCATGCCGCAAACGGCGCGGCGCGGCCAGTCGATCAGGGGCTGGTAATGCAGCAGCAGTTGTCCCTTCTCGATGGCCTGGCGCAGGCGGTTCTCCACCGAAAAGAAGTGCGAGGCCTGCTCGTTCATCTTCTGCGCGAAGAACTGGAAATTGTTCCGGCCAGCCGCCTTGGCGTGATACATGGCCGTGTCGGCATTCTTCATGAGGCCGAAGACCTCGTTGCCGTCGTCGGGGTAGATGCTGATGCCGATCGACGGCGTGACGCGCAACTCATGGCTGTCGATAACCACCGACGCCGCCAGGGCGTTGAGAATCTTTTCCGCCACCTGCACGGCATCGTCGGGCGAGGACATTTCATGCAATACGACTACAAACTCGTCGCCGCCTAAACGCGACACGGTATCGACCGCACGCACCACGCCGGTCAGGCGCGCCGCCACATGCTTCAGCAGTTCGTCGCCAATCGCGTGGCCCAGGGTGTCGTTGACGCTCTTGAACCGATCGAGATCGAGAAACATCACCGCAACGCGATGTTGTCCGCGCTGGGCCTGCGCCAGCGCCTGCTGCAGCCGGTCGTGCAGCAGGGTGCGGTTGGGCAGCCCGGTCAGGCTGTCGTGGTGGGCGATATGCCAGATGCGCTGCTCGGCCTGCATCCGCTCGAACACCTCTTCCTGCAACTGTGTGTTGGCGCTGGCCAGTTCGGCGGTACGCTCGACCACGCGCTTTTCCAGTTCGTCGTGGGCGCGCAGCAAAGCCTCCTCCGCCTGGTGGCGTTCGGTGACATCCTCGAAAATCCAGGTCAGGTCGATGCTCTCGGATTGGTTGGCCACCCGGCGCCCGGTGGCGCGTACCCAGAACGCATGGCCGTCCTTGTGCCGCACGCGGTTCTCGCCGACGTAGGTTTCGCCGGCCATGATCACCGGCATGATCACCGCGCCGTGGCGCTGGTAATCGTCCTCGCTCAGGTAGAACACGCGGGTCGAGCGGCCCGCCAGTTCCTCCGGCTGGTAGCCGAAAATCTCTGCCAGCCGGCGGTTGCAGCGCTGCACCATGCGGTCCCGCGCGAACAGGATGCCCACCGCCGCATTGTCAAAGATCATCTGCTGCTCGTCGAAGGCTTGGCGCGCCCTATCCTCCGCCTCGCGCGTCGCGGTGAAATCCTCGGCCAGCCAGACCGATCCGGCCTGCGGCTGCGCCGGATCGAAGGCGCTGCCGCTGACGCGTAGCCAGACCTGCTTGCCATCGCGGCGCAGGAACAACTGCTCGCGACGATGCACGGCGCCCGCGGCAAACTCGGCATAGACCTGTTCGCCAATACGCTGGAATTCCTCGTCGCTGTTGAACAGCCGCCGCGACGACTGACCCACCAGGGACCCCGCCGGCAAATCGAAGATCTCCTCAAAGCGCCGGTTGCAGCGCACGAAGGCGCGGTTGCGGACCACCGCGATGCCGACCGAGGCGGTATCGAAAATGGTCGACAGTTCGCGCGTGCTGCGTTCGAGTGCATCGAGCATCATGCGGTCTTCGCCGATGTCCTCGATCATCCACAAGGTGCCGTCCCGGGGACGCTGGGGATCGACCGCCTTGGCCGAAACGCGGCACCAGAACAGGCTGCCGTCCTTGCGCTTGAGTTGGGTCTCGGTGCGAAACGAACGGCCGGCGGCCAGCACCGGTCCGGCCTCGCGCCCCAAGGCGGAATAGGCCTCCTGATCCGGATAGAGAATCAGCGCCGACTGGTCGATGAATTCGTCCAGCGTATAACCGAACATCTCCGCGCACAGGCGGTTGGCCTGGATCAGCCGGCGCTGGTGGGCAAACAGGATGCCGATCGTGGCGTTCTCGAATATCGCATTGAGTTCGAGTACGGCCTTCTTCGGCGCCAGGACCGGCGGACTGCCGCTCATCCTTGCGGGTCCGCTTCGGCGCCGGCTGCCAGCACGCGCAGCAGCGCGGACGTGTCATGCCGCGCCCAGCCCTGGCTCATCAACGCGTTCAACTGCTGCCCCACCGCAGCCGATACGGGCAAAGGCACGCCGAGCCGGGTCGCCTCGTCCATCAATAGCGCATAGTCCTTCTGGTGCAACCGCGCCTCGACGCCCGGCGCGTAGTTTTGCTGCACCATGCGGCCGCCGAACACGTCCAGTACCCGCGAGCCGGCCGAGCCGCCGAGCATGGCGGTGCGCACCCTGGCGAAGTCGACGCCCGACGCCCGCGCCAGACGCGCCGCTTCGGCCGCCGCCTCGATCGCGGCGACCATCACCATCTGGTTGCAGGCCTTGACCACCTGTCCGGCTCCGGCGTCGCCCGCATGCACGATGGTCTTGCCCAGCACCGAAAAGATCGGTTGGAGGCGTGTCGCCAGCGCCGACTTACCACCCCACATGATGGCCAGGGAGGCGTTCCGCGCGCCGCCACTGCCACCCGATACCGGCGCATCGACGAAGTCGACACCCTGCGCCGCATACCTCGCCGTCAGGTGGCGCGCGGCGGATGGCGCGATGGTGGAAAAATCGACGTGCAGGCCGGCTTGCGCAAAACCCTGCGCCAGGCCTTGCGAACCAAAGGCCAGGTCTTCCACGTCGGCGCTGCCGGTGACATTGGTGCAGACAACCTCGGCGCGGCCCGCAACATCGGCTGGCGTGGCGCACCATGTCGCGCCCAGCGCCAGCAACGCCGCCGCCGACTCGGGCCGCCGCGACCAGACCGCAAGCGAATGTCCCGCGCGCAGCAAATGTTCCGCCATCGGGCGACCCATGGCGCCGAAGCCGATAAAGCCGAGCTGCAAGTCGGCTACTCCGGCGTACTCATCTTCTCAAGCAGCTTCAGCGCGGCAATCGAATCGTTCTCGCCCATGCCGCTGCCGACGATGGCGTTGAAAATCTGCGCCGTCGCCGCCGCCGAGGGCAGCATCAGGCCCAGGCGGTGCGCCTCTTCCATGACGATGCGCAAGTCCTTCTGGTGCATCCAGGCCTTGAAGCCGGGCTTGAAATTGCGGTCGAGCATGCGTTGGCCGTGGTTCTCAAGAATCTTCGAGTAGGCGAAGCCGCCCAGCAGGGCCTCGCGCACCTTGCCCGGATCGACGCCACTCTTCGCTGCAAAGTTGAAGGCCTCGGCGACCGCCAGCACGCCGACGCCGGTGAGGATCTGGTTGCAGGCCTTGGCTACCTGGCCGGCGCCCGAGTCGCCGATCAGCGTCACCGACTTGCCCATCTTTTCCAGCAAGGGTTTCACCTTCTCGAAGGCCGCCGGCTTGCCGCCGACCATCACCGTCAGCGCCGCATTGATGGCGCCGGTTTCGCCGCCCGATACGGGAGCGTCGACGAACTCGATGCCTTTTTCCGCCAAACGCTGGCCGATGGTGCGTGCCGCATTCGGGTTGATGGTGGACATGTCCACCACGACCAGCCCCGGCTTGCCGCCCGCCGCCAGGCCATCCTCGCCGAGGCAGACCCGCTCGACATCAGGCGCGTCGGCGACCATCACGATCACCACCTCGGCGTGCTTCGCCACCTCGGCCGGGCTGGCGTGGGTTTTTGCATTGACCGCCGCAAAGGGTGCCAGCGACTCGGGCCGGCGCGCCCACAGATGCAGACTGTGACCGGCCTTTTCCAGGTGCAGGGCCATCGGGCGCCCCATCAGACCAAGACCGATAAATCCAACGTTCATATTTTTCTCCTCCAGTTTGAACCGCTGCCTTTCTTCAGGCGCCGATCGCCTTGAGGATCAGCGGCACCAACGGCTCCGGCAGCTTGATGCCGCCGCCGGTGGCAAACGCATGGGCGCGATCCGACATTTTTTTCCATGTCTTGCGGATGATGTCCAGCCACTTTTCTTCGCTGTATTCGGCATGCTGGCCGGCGAAACCAAGCATGTAGTGCTCGATGAACACCAGGTCCGTCACATCTTCCATCATCTGCGTGTCGGGATTGACCTTGAGCCCGCGCTTGCCGACGGCAGCCTTGACCTTGTCGATCATGACGTCTTCGTAGCCGGCATGCCGCATCAATGCGCCGGCCGTCTCGGCGTGGAATTTGTACAGCCCGGTGCGCCAGGCGAAGTAGCCCTCTTTGGTCATCGCGTAGTTGCTGCGCGGCACCGTCCAGCGCTGGATGTGCTGGGCGCGCACCGCGAGCTGTGCCACTTCGCTGGCGTCCGGCGCATAGCGGCCGATCATCTCGGTCATCCTTTGCGCATAGAGCAGCTCCTTGGGCTGCCCCTCGTCCTGGTTCGGGTCTTCGGCGTTGGCAGCATCGAACAGGGCGATGGCGCGCTCGAAGCGTTGCTGGTTTTCAATGGTCATAATGTCCTCACGAACGGTAATCGGCGTTGATCTTGACGTAATCATAGGAGAAATCGCAGGTCCACACCGTGGCGTGCGCCGCGCCCCGGCCGAGGTCCACGCGCACGGTGATTTCAGCGTCCTGCATGATGCGCGCGCCGTCGTCCTCCAGGTAGGACGAAGCACGGCCGCCATTCTCGGAAACCAGCACCTCCTTGCCGCCGGCGCCGAGCCAGACGCGCACGCCCGCGGCATCGAGATCCTCGATACCGGCGTAGCCGATGGCGGCCAGGATGCGGCCGAGGTTGGGATCGGAAGCGAAGAACGCCGTCTTCACCAGCGGCGAGTGACCGATGGCATAGGCCACCTTGCGGCATTCATCCACCGTGGCGCCGCCGCCGACTTTCACGGTGATGAACTTGGTAGCGCCCTCGCCGTCGCGCACGATGGCCTGCGCCAGTTCCTGCGCCACGCCGATTACGGCGTGGCGCAGCGCCGGCCAGTGTGGTGACGACTCGCTGTCGATCATGCAGCCCGCGGCGCCGGTGGCGATGACGACGAAGGAATCGTTGGTCGAGGTGTCGCCATCGACGGTGATGCAGTTGAACGAGGTATCCGCCGCATCCTTCGCCAGCTTCTGCAGCAAGGCAGGAGCGATGCCGGCATCGGTGGCGACGAAGCCGAGCATGGTCGCCATGTTGGGACGGATCATGCCGGCGCCCTTGCTGATGCCGGTGACCGTAAATTGGCAGTCGGCGCCGGCAACACGGCGGCTGGCGGCCTTGGCCACGGTATCGGTGGTCATGATGGCGTGTGCCGCGGCATGCCAGTGGTCGGCGGCGAGATCGGCCTGCGCTGCCGGCAGGCCGGCGATCAGGCGATCGACCGGCAGGTGTTCGAGGATCACGCCAGTCGAAAACGGCAGCACTTCGTCGGCCGCACAGTCCAGCAATTTCGCCACCGCATCACAGGTTTCGCGCGCGGCGCGCATGCCCAGCTCGCCGGTGGCGGCATTGGCGATGCCGGTGTTGATCACCAGCGCGCGAATGCTGCTGTCGCTGGCCAGATGTTCGCGGCACAGGGTGACCGGCGCCGCGCAGCAGCGGTTCTGGGTGAACACCCCGGCGGCGCGGCTGCCGGGGGCGAACTCGATCAGCGTCAGGTCGCGTCTGTCCTTCTTGCGGATACCGGCCTCCACCGTGCCGAGCCGAACGCCGGCGACGGGAAACAGGGCTTCGGGAGCGGGGGTGGTGTAGTTGACGGGCATGGCTTTCCTAATGGCGGGAGTGAACGGCTTCTTTTCGAAGCCTGAAGTTTATCCGTGAAAACCATTTATTCCGGAGCAGGCCGGAACTCCGGACTTGCTTACTGGGTGGCGTTGACCCAGTTCTCCACCACGAGGCCGGGATAATCCTTGAAGTCCGCTTCGTTGTTGGTAACAAGGGTGGCGCCACTACTCACGGCGTGGGCGGCAATGAGGCGGTCGAAGGCGTCGCGGCTGCGCTCGCGCACAGCCGCCCGAAGCACGCCATAGCTCACGGCGGCAGCTTCATCGAAAGGCAGTACAGGAATGCTTCGCGTGAGCAAACCCAACACATGCTCGTTGTGGGCACGGTTGACGGTCTGCATTTCCAGGCCCGCTCGCAACTCGGCATGGGTGACGACCGACATGACCGCCTCGCCTTGGAGCAAGCCCTCCAGGCGACGCAATACCGGGGCGGGATGGCGCTTCATGATGTAGATGCAGATGTTGGTGTCGAGCATGTAGCGCACGCTTTATTCCTTGCTTTCCGCGCTTGTCACGTTGTCGAGGGCGCTCCAGTCCCGCTCTCGCTCTTCGTGGAATTCCCGACCTTCGGCCATGAAATCAGGGCTGAACATGGCAAAAATTTCCCCGATGCCAGCCAGTGTCTGTTGCGCCACGGGCCGTACCACCAGGGTATTGCCCACGCGCTCGATCTCGACTTCCTGCGATGCCTCGACGATGGCCAATTCCTTGGGAATACGCACCGCCAGCGAATTGCCGCTCTTGAATACTCGGGTCAGCATGATGCTCTCCTTTTCGGAATGTATATACAGGATATACCAGGCCTGGGGATCGTTCAAGCGTAGCGTGTTGAAGTGTGGATCTGGCTGCGTTCCAGATCCGGTGCTTGACGCTCCGCGCTGCTGGAACCGCTAAAAAAATCGCGCCATCCGGCAGCAGGTCAAGGGAACGGCGGACGATCACGGCGAATTGATGCCGGCTCCATGGGGTATGCTTGCGGCAACTCATTCACTCCAAGCGCATGGGTTTGTAAAACGCAGCATTTACGGCAGGAACGCTTACAAAATTCAGGAGACAAGCATGGCCGCAATCGAACCGGCTTTGATCGAGAAGTTGCAAAAGCTGCCGCCGCAGCGCCTGGCGGAGGTCAAGGATTTCGTCGAGTTTCTCGCCGCACGCGAGGAACGCGCCGCCGCTGGCGCGCGCCTGGGCGAATCGCTGGCACGGCTCGATGCCTTGAATTTACCACCGCTGTCGGATGAGGAAATCGCGGCGGAGATTCAGGCGGCGCGCCAGGACCGCACCGCCCGGCGCGCCTGACCGTGCGGGTGGTACTGGATACGAATACGCTGGTGTCGGGAGTGATCTCGCCGGGCGGCCCTCCGCGCCGCCTGCTCGCCGGCGCCAGAACGCAGGCGTTCGAGCTGTGCAGCAGCGCGACGCTGCTGGCGGAACTGCTCGATGTGCTATCGCGCGAGAAGTTCGCCACCCGCCTGGGACAAGCCGGCTTGACGCCGCAGGGCATCGTCGGCGAGTTGCGGCGCCTGGCCACCATGGCTGCGCCCCAAGTGGTGCCGCGCGTGATCGAGCACGATGCCGACGACGATCATATGCTCGCGTGCGCCTTGGCGGCCAATGCGGAGCTGATCGTCTCCGGCGACAAACACCTGCTCGGATTGGGTGGCCAATACGAAGGCATACGGATCGTTGCGCCGGCCGAGGCCATAGCGTTGATCGGCGGCTAGACGCGGGAAGAATAGCGAGGTTTTGCGGGCTGCCTGGGGGAGCTGCTCCGGAATACCCACTGATCTCACTGGGATATTGCCGCAAGAATCGGCGATGGCAATACGGCGATTCGCGCCATCTTAGAAATCGAGGTGATCGCTGACCCCAAATCGATCTCTACTTGGGCTTGGTCACGAGAGTCGATTTTCAACAAAATGCAGGTGTCGATCATGCGCACCATATACATATTTTTCGGCCTGCATAACCATGGATTCGTTGATCAACTCGGCGATAGATTTAATGCCGCGTGCCATCACGCGCTCAAACGTACTCTGCGACCGGGTAGCAATAAAGACAAATCGGGGTGACAAAGGCAGTGCGATGAGGCATCTGTCATCCATCACGCCATGCGACATATACACCGGGCGGTCGCAGGTCGGCAGGTCAGGAAAACTGTCCGCAATGTCTATTGTCCACCAGTGCATACGAATGATGGCGTCGACGATGGGCGGGTGCGTGATGATGCCGGGCAGTAGCTGTTTGCCGAAGTTGTTCAATATCTTTGGAGCATTTTGCTCCACCCACTCGACCAAGGTCGGCGGGTCATCTACACCTCGAATCGCCTCATATTCCCCTGGATCAGTAAGGAGGGATTGGCGAAGCTCATGATCGGCTTGGCTGGTGATGTGCTCAACCTTCCCGGGATTGCGCGCATGCAACGACACCACAAAGCGAGTCCAAGCCTGGCGATGTTCTGGAGTGAGCTTTGAATTGTCGCCCTTGATCAAGGTATCGAGAGCGTGTGCAGCCGGGTCATCGACGACTCGCGCCATGAATTTCTTTTCAATGGTGTTCTGTACGTCCAGCGCATACCCTTCAAGTCGATAAAGACCGCGCTCATAGCCAGTCTCTTTCGGTGCTATCGGGCTAGCCACGACAGCCCGATAGGGGCGGTAGTAACGGATTACCCTGCCATCCAGCCGCGACCACCGGCTCAGATAGAAAACTGGTAGGTAGTGATGTTTATCCGGCTCGCTCATGTTCGATAGATTTGACGGGGTCACGTCCGACGTGCAACGAGTTGCTGAAAATGCTCAAAGCTTCGAAATGACTTGAACGTAAACAGTTCGACAGAGCACCTTTATCCGAGGCGCCGACGCCACCCGTTACCGAGGTTGCTCGGCAAGCAATACGGCGTATGGCAAAAGTCGGCTCTGGCGACACGGCGGCAATTCATCGCACCGATTGCATCGATGACGCTACCCGTCACGGCGATCCGGCGTCGAAAACCACCCGCCACAACTCGCCCACCGCATCGACGCGCTGCTGCACCAATTCGACGGCGACCCGCGGCCGGGCGCCGTTGAGGCGCAGTGCGTGCTGCATGCGGCGGTAGTCGCGATAGGCATTGCGCACGGCCTCGGCAAGTTCCACAGGAATCAGGCCCAGCGCGGCGGCAATTCTCAATAGCGCGATATTGCCCAGGTTGCCGGTCAGTTCGGCGTGCCGGTGCGCGTAGCCGAGCACCAGATATTGAACGATGAATTCGACATCAATGAGCCCGCCTGGATCCTGCTTGAGATCGAATAGGGTTTCGCGCTCGTCGCCCTTGGTGCCGTGGGCGTCGAGCATTTTCTTGCGCATGGCCAGCACTTCAGTGCGCAAGACGGCGAGATCGCGGGGCTGCCGCAGCACTTCGCAACGGATGCGTTCGAAGGCCTCGCCCACGGCGCGGTCGCCGGCCGAGAACCTGGCACGGGTGAGGGCCTGATGTTCCCAGACCCAGGCCGATTCGAGCTGATACTGGCGGAAGGCCTCGATCGAGCTCACCACCAGGCCGGAGTCACCGTTGGGCCGCAGCCGCAGGTCGGTCTCGAACAATTGTCCGGCCGAGGTCTGCGCCGAAAGCCAGGTATTGAGCCGAGTGGCGAGCCGCGCATAGTTTTCCCCGGCTTCGGGCGCCGGATCGTCGAACAGGAAGACCAGATCGAGGTCGGAGGCATAACCGAGTTCCTTGCCGCCCAGCTTGCCGTAGCTGATCACGGCGAATCTGGGCGTTGCGACGTGGCGCTTCGGCATCTTGCGCCAAGCCCCGCCGATCGCCGCATCGAGCAGGATGTCGGCGAGTTCGGAGAGGTGGTCCGCGAGTTTTTCCACCGTCAGCAAACCGGCGATGTCCTGCGCCAGCAAACGGAACACCTGGGCATGATGCGTTTCGCGCAGGACGTCCATTTGCCGCTCGGTATCGGGCTCCAACTCCTCCAGGCGTGCCGATAACTGCACGCGAAACGCCGTCCAGTCCGGCACGGCATCGAGCAGGCGCGGGTCGAGCAGCTCGTCGAGCAGGATCGGATGGCGTTGCAGGTAGCCCGCGGCCCAGCTTGAGCTGCTGACCAGCTGCGCGACTTTTTGCAGCGTCTGCGGATACTGCTGCAGCAAGGCCAGGTAGGCCGCCCGGCGCGAGATCGACTCCAGCAGATCGACGCCGCGCGACAGGGTTTCATCGGGATTCGGCAGCGCCGCGGCGGCCTCGATCAGGCGCGGCACCAGGACATCGAAGCGGCCGCGGATGTCCTGCGACATCTGCTGGTAGAGCGGGCCCGCGCGCAGCGTCGCCAGGCGCTGCGCCGCGGCCGGCGGATTGCGGTAGCCGAGGCGCTCGAAGCTTTCTTCCTGGGCATCGCCGCCGGCATCGGTCCACAGCCCGGCCAGGGCATGCTGGCCGTGATTCGGGTCGGCAAACACCTGCTCGAAGTGGCGCGATACGGCGGCACGATGGTCGTCCAGCTCTTCCAACATTGCCTCGAAACTCGCGAAACCCATGGCCCGCGCGACGCGCCGGCGATCCTCGGCGGCGAGCGGCAGGCTGTGCGTCTGCGCATCGTCGAGATACTGCAGGCGGTGCTCGAGGCGGCGCAGGAAACTGTAGGCGGAAGCCAGTTCGACGGCGGCGTCGAGGCTCAGGATGCCACGCTCGGCAAGCAGCTTGAGCACCTGCTGGGTCGGCTTGGTCTGCAAGGGCGTATCGCGCCCGCCGCGGATCAGCTGGAAGACCTGGGCGATGAACTCGATTTCGCGAATGCCGCCCGGACCGAGCTTGACGTTGTCGGCCATGTCCCGCTTCGCCACCTCGCGGCGGATCTGCGCGTGCAGCTCGCGCATCGCGTTGATCGCGCCGAAATCGAAATACTTGCGAAACACGAAGGGCTGCCTGACTTGCTCCAGTTCGTCGTGGCGCTCACCGGTCAGGGGCCGCGCTTTGATCCAGGCATAACGCTCCCATTCGCGGCCCTGGGTGATGAAATAGTTCTCCAGCATGTCGAAGGAACACACCAGCGGTCCGGAATCGCCGTTGGGCCGCAAGCGCATATCGACGCGAAACACCTGGCCGTCCGCCGTCGCCTCGGCGATGGCATTGATCAGGCCGCGGCCGAGGCGGGTGAAAAACTCGAAGTTCGAAATCGAGCGCGAATGGGCGGGCGCGGCATCCGTGTCGCCGTCCTCGGGAAACACGAAAATCAGGTCGATGTCGGAAGACACGTTCAGCTCGCGCCCCCCCAGCTTGCCCATGCCGACCACGATCAATTCCTGGACGCGGCCGTCGGCGCCGCGCGGCGTACCGTAGCGTTCGACCAGGCCGGCGCCGAGCACCTCCACCGCCTTGCGCACCGTCAGCTCGGCGATCAGGGTCATGCATTCGGTCACTTCGGACAGGGGCGCCATGCCCGCCAGGTCGCGCACCGCAATACGGGCATAGGCACGCTGCTTGAGCTGGCGCAATACCGGCTTGAGATTGGCCTCGGTCACCGCCTGGGCGGCGAGCCACAGGGATAACTCGTCCGCGCCGACCGGCTGCTCCAGCGTCGACTCGACTTCCGCCGCCAACGTCGGCTTGGCCGCCAGCAGGCGTCCCAGGTAACGGGATGTTTCCGCAATATCGGCAAGAGAAGGCATCGGTTAGAATTTGTCGCTTAAGCGCCGTGATTGCCCATTCTAGCTTGGGCGAGGGCGCATCCAGAGGACAGATGACGAATGACAGAGGACGGCATCCCATCCGGCGCACGACGCCGCTAGACCCCTGTCATCAGCCCACAGTCCCCTGATCCCATGCCAGCATCAAGAACTTCCAAGCCCATCGTTTCCGGCCTGCGTTTTCGTTTGCGTTTCCTAGCCAACGCCCACCCCTGGCTCGGCGTTCTGCTGCGCGCGCTGCTGTGGACGGCGACACTGGGCTATTTCGCCTTTGCCTTGCTGCTGCTGGCCTTGCGCTACGCGATCCTGCCGCAGATCGACAACTACCGGAACGACGTGGAGCAAATGATCGGTGCGGCGATCAACCGCCCGGTCGGCATTCGCAAAATCGAGGCGCACTGGTCCGGCCTGCGTCCGGCACTGAAGCTCGACGGCTTCGAGATCCGCGACACCCAAGGGCGCCCGGCCCTGGCCTTCGATCAGGTCGAAACCGAACTGGCCTGGAGCTCGCTGTGGCATTTCGAACTGCGCCTGGCGCGGCTGGAACTGAACGCGCCGACGCTGCTGCTGCGCCGCGACAGCCATGGCCGCTTCTTCGCCGCCGGACTGGAAATAACGGCACAACCCGGCGACGAAGAAGGCTTTGCCGACTGGCTGCTGGCGCAGGATCGCGTCATCGTGCGCGACGCCAGCATCGCCTGGCAGGATGAGTTGCGCGGCGCGCCAGCGCTGGAATTGAAACACCTGAACCTCCAGCTCGACAACAGCGGCAGCCGGCATCGCTTCGGCTTTACCGCGGATCCCCCGCGCCACCTGGCGGCGCGCATCGACATCCGCGGCGACTTCAAGGGACCCGACATCGATGAACTGGAGGCCTGGAAAGGCGAGGTCTATGCCGAACTGGACTATGCCGACCTGGCCGGCTGGAGCACCTGGGTGGACTATCCGCTAGCCTTGCCGCAGGGCAGCGGCGCCCTCCGACTATGGCTGGGATTCGCCCACAAGCAATTGCTGTCGGCCACCGCCGACGTCCGTCTGGCCGACGTGCGTCTGCAACTGCGTCCCGATCTGCCCGAACTCGACCTGCTCCAGCTGGAGGGGCGTCTGGCCGGACGGCGCCTCGACGGCGGCTTTGCCGCCGAACTGAAACACCTGACGCTGACCACCCGGGATGGTCTGGCGCTGCAACCCACGGACCTCAAGCTCGTCTGGCAGGACGCCGCGGCCAACCGTGCGCCGCAGGGCACTGCCAGCGCCAACGGGCTCGACCTCGACGCCCTGTCCCGCCTCGCAGCGCACTTGCCGCTGGACGACGCAACCCGCGCCCGTCTGGCCCGCCACGCGCCGCGCGGCCGCGTGTTCGATCTGAAGCTGGACTGGAAGGGTCAGATGGCAAGCCCCGAAAACCCCGCAACGCTGGAAAAATGGACGGTCAGGAGCCGCTTTGAAGGGCTTGGACTGAATGCCCTGGGGCCCGTGCCGGGCGTTTCCGGCATCAATGGCCGCATCGAGGGCGACGAAAATGGCGGCAGCCTGCGGCTCGACGGCCAAGGCACGACGGTCGAACTGCCCACCGTGTTCGCCGATCCGAAATTGGATCTGGAAGCCTTCGCCGCCGACCTCGACTGGAAAACCGCCGCCGATGGCGTTCAAGTGAATCTGCGCAAGGCCAGCTTCCACAACCAGGACGCCGCCGGCGAGGCCAGCGGCAGTTGGCGTGCGCTGGGCGACGGGCCTGGCCAGCTCGATCTCGACGCGCGCCTGACGCGTGGCAGCGGCGACGCCGTCTGGCGCTACATGCCGCTGGCGGTGGGCAAGGATGTCCGCGACTGGCTGCGGATCGCCATCGTCGGCGGCAAGACCAGCGAAACGACGCTCAAGCTGCGCGGCGACTTGCGCCAGTTTCCTTTCCGCGACGGCAAGGGCGGCCTGTTCGAAGTGCGCGGCAAGTTCAACGACGCGACACTGCGCTATGCCGGCAGCTGGCCGGAAATCAACGGCATCGAGGGCGAATTGCTGTTCTCCGGCCAGCGCATGCTGATCACCGGCAAGAGCGGAAAAATATTCGGCGTCGGCCTGCGCAACGTGCGCGCCGAAATCGCCGACCTCGAACAGGCCGAGGAACTGCTGACGGTGACCGGCAAGGCCGCCGGGGCGACCGCAGATTTCCTGAAATTCATCGAGGCCAGCCCGGTCGGCGAGCGCATCGACCATTTCACCGAGGAAATGCAGGCCGAAGGCAACGGCGAACTCGATCTCAAGCTCGCCTTGCCGCTGCGCCGGATGACGAATTCAAAAGTGGAGGGCAGCTACCGCTTCGACGGCAATCGGCTTACCGTCGACAACGATCTGCCGCCCCTGGCCGAGGTGCGCGGCGCCCTGCGCTTTTCCGCCGATCACCTGGAGGCGCGGGGAATTCGCGGCAGCCTGCTCGGCTCGCCGCTGACAGTCGACGTGAAAACAACGGGCGACGGCAGCGTCCAGGTCAACGCCGCCGGGGAGATCGGCATCGCCACGCTGCGGCGCGAGTTCCCGCAGCCCGTCTTCGATCATCTGTCGGGCAGCGCGAAATGGACCGGCGCCGCGAGGGTAAAGAAGAAGTCAGCGGAAGTGCGGCTTAGCTCGAATCTGGTCGGGATTTCATCGAGCCTGCCCGAGCCCTTCAACAAGACGGCCACCGACGCGCTGGCCTTCAGTCTTGAACGCAAGCCGCCACCGGACAGCGCGGTGCGTGGCGGGGCCAGGACCGAGCTGCCGCAAGAGGCAGCTCCCGCCGCCCGCGGCGCGACCAAAGCAGCGACCGCCGTGTCGCGGGCGCCGTCCGCAAGGGATACCGCCCCCGGCGCGGCGCAGGACATGCTCGACGTCAGTCTCGGGCGCGCCCTGCGCTTCCAACTGGTGCGCCGTCACGATGCCAGCCCGCCGGTCGTCACACGCGGCCTGCTGGCGGTAGGCGAGGTCAGCCCCAGCATGCCGGAGCGCAGCCTGGCTGTGGCGGTGAATCTGCCGCGCATCAACGTGGATTTCTGGCGCCGCGTGCTGGCCAAGCAACTCAACGGTAATGGCCGCGACGAATCGGCGCAGCCTGCCCTGCCCGCCGTGCAGTTCGATTTGCGTACCGCCGACCTGATCGTGCAGGACAAGAGCTTCCACGAGGTGCGCATCACCGGCAACCGGCCAGAAGGCGCCGGCAGCACCCGCTTCGAACTGAAAAGCCGCGAGCTGGCCGGCAATTTCGAATGGAACAGCGCCGGCAGCGGCAAGCTGTCGGGCCGCATCGCCCAGTTCGCCATCCCCGAGTCGGTGGCCTCGCCGGCCGTCCTGCAGGCCAAGGCGAGCGAAGTCATCGACCAGATTCCGGCGCTCGACATCACGGTCGACCGGCTCTCGTTCAAGGACCGTCCGCTCGGCACGGTGCGCATCGCAGCGGAAAACCGCGACGGCTACTGGAACACCAGGATCGACGCCAAAAACGAGGATGGCACGCTGGAAGCCACCGGCCGCTGGCGGCCCAACCCAACCCAGCCCGATACCCGCATCGAATTCAAGCTCGGGACCGCGAGCATCGAAAAACTGCTGTCGCGCATCGGCTACCCGGACACGGTACGGCGCGGCAGCGCCAGGCTTTCCGGCAATCTGTCGTGGACCGGCTCGCCCTTCACGATCGACTATCCGACGCTCAACGGCAGCCTCAATCTCGACGCGGCAGGCGGACAGTTCGTCAAGCTCGAACCCGGCGTCGGCCGCCTGCTCGGGATCCTCAGCCTGCAATCGCTGCCGCGCCGCATCACCCTGGATTTTCGCGACGTCTTCAGCGAGGGCTTTGCCTTCGACAGCATCGGCGGCCAGTTTGCCGTCACGCGCGGAACCATGGCAACCAAGGAACTCCAGATCCAGGGACCGTCGGCCAAGGTGCTGATGAGCGGCACCGTCAATCTCGGCGCCGAAACCCAGAACCTCAAGGTGCGCGTACAACCCGCCGTGGGCGAATCGATCGCGGTCGGCACCATGATTGCCAACCCGGTCGCCGGGGCGGTAGTCTGGGCGGCGCAGAAACTTTTCAAGGACCCGCTGGACCAGGCCTTCGCCTTCGAATACGCGGTGACCGGAAGTTGGGCCGATCCGAAGGTGGAAAAACTGGGACAGACACCGCAAAAGGCCGCGGAGGAAAATAAATGAACGACTTATCGCCCGCCCCCTCTTCCAGAAAAAGGGGTGGCTACGGCTCGCTGTGCTCGCAAAGTGTTGGAGCGGCTGCCTTGGGGCGGCCCGGCGGCACGCCATGAAGCTCGCCGCAGTGCAGATGATTTCGGGGCCGGAGGTGGCGCCCAATCTGGCCACCGCCGGCCGCCTGATCGCCGAAGCGGCCGCCGCCGGCGCCGAACTGGTGGCCCTGCCCGAATACTTTCCCTTGATCGGCGCCACAGATACCGACCGGCTGGCGGCACGCGAAGTCGACGGCCAAGGGCCGATCCAGGACTTTCTCGCGCAGACGGCTCACCGGCACGGGCTGTGGCTGGTCGGCGGCTCGATTCCGCTGCTGGCCAATAACCCGTCCAAGCTGCGCAACGCCTGCCTGGTGTTCGACCCGCAGGGGCAACGCGTGGCGCGCTACGACAAGATCCACCTGTTCGGCTTCAACAAGGGCGAAGAGGCTTACGACGAAGCCGCCACCATCGAGCGCGGCGATCAGGTCGTCAGCTTCGACGCGCCCTGCGGACGGGTCGGTCTGGCGATCTGCTACGACCTGCGTTTTCCTGAACTTTTTCGCGTCATGGCGCAGGCGCAAAAACCCATCGATCTGCTGGTGCTGCCGGCCGCCTTCACCGAAACCACCGGCCGCGCCCACTGGGAATTGTTGCTGCGCGCCCGCGCCGTGGAGAACCAGTGCTATGTCCTGGCTGCCGCGCAAGGCGGCCTGCACCCGAATGGCCGCATGACCCACGGCAACAGCATGGTCATCGACCCCTGGGGCGAAGTGCTGGCACGCATGGATAAAGGCGAAGGCGTGGTGCTTGCCGAACTGAATCGGCAAAAACTGGTCGATACCCGGAGCAGCCTGCCCGCCCTGAAACACCGCATACTGTAGGAAAGCCAAAGGAAAATCATGAACGCTGCCGCCAGCCCGATTCCCCACTTCGAAATCGCCGAACAGATCCTGCTCAAGCCCCACGGCCTGGCGCCGCACTTGCTCGAGCGCGTGTTTGGCGAACTGTTCGGCAATCGCGTCGATTACGCCGACCTGTATTTCCAGTACGCCCGTTCCGAGGCCTGGAGTCTGGAGGAAGGCATCGTCAAGTCGGGCAGTTTCAATATTGAACAAGGCGTCGGCGTGCGTGCGCTGGCGGGCGAGAAAACCGCCTTCGCCTATTCCGACGACATCAGCCTGGCGGCGCTGAAAGCCGCCGCCAGCACCACCCGCGCCATCGCCGCAGCGGGCGCCCAGCGCCTGGCGCCGCTGCTTCGCCGCAGCAAGCAGCCGACGGCGCTGTATGTCGGCGACGATCCGATCGCCTCGCTCGACGATGCCGCCAAGGTCAAGCTGCTGGAGCGCCTCGAAGCCATGGCGCGTGCGGCGGACCCGCGGGTCAAGGAAGTCATGGCCAGCATCGCCGGCACCTGGGAAGTGGTGCTGGTGGCCCGCGCCGATGGCCAGATGGCGGCCGACGTGCGGCCCCTGGTGCGCATTTCGATTTCGGTGATCATGGAAGACGGCGTCGGCACGGGCCAGCGCCGCGAGCAGGGTTCCGCGGGCGGCGGCGGACGTTTCGATTACGCCTATTTCAGCGATGCCGTATTGCAGGACTATGCCAACCGGGCGGTGCATCAAGCCAGCGTCAATCTCGCCGCCAAGCCTGCTCCGGCCGGCGAGATGACCGTGGTGCTGGGCCCCGGCTGGCCCGGCATCCTGCTGCACGAAGCGGTTGGCCACGGCCTGGAAGGCGACTTCAACCGCAAGGGCAGTTCGACCTTTGCCGGGCGCATCGGCCAGCGCGTGGCGGCCAAGGGCGTCACCGTGGTCGATGACGGCACCATCGCCGACCGGCGCGGCTCGCTGACCATCGACGACGAAGGCAACCCGACGCAACGCACCGTCCTGATCGAAGACGGGATTCTCGTCGGCTACCTGCAAGACACGCTGAATGCGCGCCTGATGGGTGTACCCATCACAGGCAACGCCCGCCGCGAATCGTTTGCCCACATGCCCCTGCCGCGCATGACCAACACCACCATGCTCAACGGCAGCCACGATCCGCAGGAAATCATCAAGTCGGTGAAGAAGGGTCTCTATGCCGCCAACTTCGGCGGCGGCCAGGTCGATATCACCAGCGGCAAGTTCGTCTTTTCGACCGCCGAGGCCTATCTGATCGAAAACGGCCGGGTCACCACCCCGGTCAAGGGCGCCACGCTGATCGGCAACGGCCCCGAGGCGATGACCCGCGTCTCCATGATCGGCAATGACATGGCGCTCGATTCAGGGGTTGGCACCTGCGGCAAGGAAGGCCAGAGCGTGCCGGTCGGGGTCGGTCAGCCGACCGTGCGCATCGACGGGCTGACGGTGGGCGGCACCGGCTGAGCCGCTACCCGGCCAACTCGACCCGGTCGCGGCCGTTCTCCTTGGCCCGCCTCAAGGCGGCGTCGGCGCGGGCGGTCAGTTCGTCCAACTGTTCGCCATGGAACATCTGGGCCACGCCGCAACTGAGCGTCACGCCCTGCACGCCCTCATCCGTTTCCAGCCCGCATCCGGTTGCCACCAGGCCGCGCAGCCGCTCGGCAATCAGCAGGGCTTCATCGATGCCCGAATGCGGCAACAGGATCAGGAATTCCTCACCACCGTAACGCGCGACCAGATCCTGCGCGCGCAGGCCGTCGGCCAACTGGCGCGCCACGCGGCGCAGCACCGCATCGCCGGCAAGATGGCCGAAGCGGTCGTTGAAATGCTTGAACAAGTCGATGTCGGCGATCACCAGGCACAGCGGTTCGCCATCATGCTCGCAGCGCGATATGGCGCGCGGATAGGCTTCCAGCAGCCAGCGCCGGTTGTGGATGCCGGTCAGCGCATCGACGCTGGCGGCCTGTTCGAATTCGAGGCTGCGACTCTGCGAGGTGACCAGCGCCAGGTTGTCGTTGCGCATGCGGCCGGCCAAGATGGCCAGCAGGTTGCGCGCCACGCCATGCGAACAGTCCACCAGCGACCACAGCACCTCGTGCGGCATCGCCAGCAAGCGCGTGTCCATCGCCGCCAGCACCAGGGCCGACGCATTCTGTCCGTCCAGCAGCGACATCTCGCCGACGCAATCGCCGGGACCGAAGACCGCGTGCTCGGGCATGCTGCGATCGGCGAGATAGACGCGCAGTTCTCCATCGAGAATCAGGTACAGATGACTGTTGGCCGCGCCGGCTTCCAGTAAATGTTCGCCACGCTGCAGGTCCAGCCGATGGCAGCTCTCGAACAAGTGTTCCACGCTTTCCAGGCTGATGTTGGCGAACAACTTGGCTCGTTCGAGCCGCTGGCGGACTTCGCTATCGATCATTGCGGCACCCTTATTTCCCCTGTTTCCGAGATGCACAGCATAAACCTAAAAACCTCACCACAGAGACACAGAGGCACAGAGAAAGACGATGAATCAACGTCTTGCGGGTCGGTCGCCGCTCACCCGTTGGGTGATCCGGCATTACGGCGCAGCGCTTTGTTTTTCCTCCGTGTTCTCTGTGCCTCTGTGGTTCAACTGAGTTTTCAGGACAAATCAAATAAAGGCACAGTCACATTTCAGCGCACGCCAACGCCGGCGTTATCGGTGTGCAGCGTGGCGACCGCAACAAAAGCCGCGCCGCTTGCTGCCGGATCATTTCTCGTCGAAGCTGTAACCCAGTTCCGCCACCCCACGCCGAATCGCCTCCATCGCCGACGGTACCTGCTCCGGCGCTCCGCGCACGCCGAGCTCGATGTGGCGCTGGACTTCCGCCGAGCCGAGGAAGGGCAGGCTGAACACCTTGACCGCCGGGTAGTCGGCCTCGATGCGACGCATCAGCGTGATCAGCGCGCCCTCGACCCCCTTCCAGACCAGGATCGCGGCTTCCGCACTGGGACGGGCGTTGAACAGATCGCGGTAGTCGTTGTCGAGCACCCACTCCACCATCGGCCAGGCCATTTGCGGAAAGCCCGGGACGAAATGATGGCGCCCCAGCGAGAAGCCCGGAATGCGGTTGAAGGGATTGGGAATGATGCGGCTGCCTTGCGGAAAGTTGCCCATCGCCAGTTGCAAATCGGTCAGCTCATATTTGAGCTCGGCGAAGCGCGCCCGGATCTCGCGCTCGGCGTCCGGGTGCAGCAGCAACTCGACGCCCGCCGCCGCCGCTGCCGCCTGTCGGGTGTGGTCGTCCGGCGTGTTGCCGATGCCGCCGAAACTGAACACGATGTCTGCGCTCGCCAGCGTGCGCGCCAGGGTTTCGCTCAGCCGCTGCCGATCGTCGCCGATGTACAGGACCCAGTCCAGCACCAGGCCGCGCGCGCCAAGGATTTCCAGCAGTTTGGGGAAGTGCTTGTCCTCGCGGCGGCCAAGCGTGATCTCGTCGCCGATGATGATGGCGCCGATGCCCTTTTTGGTGTTGCTCATAAATCTATGCCTCCTTCCCGCCGCCGGCGCCGCAGCGCCGCCAGTCCCAGATGCACAAAAACCAGGGCCGTAAATGCCGGCGCCAGCAGGTTGAACAAGGGCACATGTGCGGCCGCGGCGGTGCCGAGTCCGGCGAAATAAAAACGGCTGCGATTCTCGGCCACCAGACGCTGCATTTCGGCGCGCGTCGCATGCTCGGCCAGGGCATCGAAGCGGAAGGTGCGCTGATTCAGCCAGCTGGCCCACAACAGCGGCAGCACCAGCAGCGCGCCCGGGATCAGCAGCAGCGGCAGCATCAACATGCAGCCGACGACAAAGATCGCGCCGGCCCCCAGGGTATTGCCCAGGCTGCCCCAGAACACGTTCTCGCCATGGTGACCGAGTTCCGGGTAATCGCGCGCCGCGACCAGATTGATCAGCCGCGGCAAGGCAAACACAGCCACCAGGAATATGGCGGTGAAATACACCAGCGCGGCGAAGGCCGCCAGCAGCAGGAACACCGCCGCCCAGTGCGCCACCCATTCCCAGCCCGACCACGGCAGTTCAGGCACGATGCGGGCCATCAGCGCTACGCCGTGGGCCCACACCGCGAAGGCGACGCCGGCCCATGCCAGCAGCGCCAGCAGCGGCGGCCACAGCGCCTGCCACAACACCTCGGCGCGCGTCAGGTCGCGCAGCGACTTGGTAAACGCGGCAAATACTTCGATCATGGCTTTTCCCTAGTTGTGTCGCCGACCATCCCACATTTTCTGCAGGCGCTTCACCGAAACCGGCGACGAGGTTTTCAGTTCCTGGGCAAACAGCGCGACGCGCAGTTCTTCGAGCAGCCAGCGGAACTCGTCGAGGAAGGCATCGCCCTGCTGGCCGGATTTCAGCATCGCGTTGCGTTCGCGCTCCCAGGGCTTGCCCAGCGCCTGCCAGTCTGCCATCAAGCGAGTGTCGCGGGCCGGATCGCTGCGGGCTTTTTCCAGGCGCAGGCTGATGGCCTTGAGGTAGCGCGGATAGTGCTGCAAACGCTCGAAGGGTGTGGTGGCGATAAAACGCTTGGGCATCAGTTCGGCCAGTTGCGCGCCGATGTCGGCGCTGGCCTGCGGAAAGGCCTTGTGCATCCCCGCGAGCTTCTTCGCCAGTACCGCATGCTCGGCCAGGATGGTGCCGAGCAGACGCAGGATCTCCTGCGCCACCAGCAGAATGCGGCCGCGCGCCGCCTCGCGCCGTGCCGCGAACGCCGACTCTTCGGTGGGTAGCGGGTCCATCAGGCAGGTGCGCTCCAGGGTCACGGCGACCAGTTGTTCCTTGAGTTCCTTTTCGGTGCCCAGCGCAATGAACTGCAATGCCAGCTCGCGCAGGCCGGGCAGTTTCTCGATGGCCTTGACCTGGGCCGCGAGTTGCAGCGCGAACAAGCGCGCCATGCCTTTGCGATGCTCGGCGCGCGCCTTGTCTTCGGTGTCGAAGGCGGTCAGGCTCACGCTCTCGCCCATGTCCACCAGGGCCGGGAAACCCAGCGTGGTGCCAGCGCCGACTTTCACTTCCATCAACTCGGGCAGCACGCCGAAGGTCCACGTGGTGACGCCGGACAACTCTCCCGCCGCGGCCTCGTGCTTCACTTCCGCCGCGGCATAGACCTGCTCGACGCGATCGCGATACTCGGCGCGCAGTTCGGCCAGATTGCGCGAGATTGCCAGCGTACCGCCATGTTCGTCGGTCAGACGGAAGTTCATGAACAGGTGCGGCCGCAACTCGCCGCTACGGAAGGCATCGAGCGGCAGCTTCAGCGCCAGATGCTCCTCGGCGGCCCGCGTCAGGGCGCGCACCAGCGGCTCGTCGAGATCGTGGTCGGCGTCGCAGAAGTCACTGGCGAACTCGTCGAGCGGCTGCAGGCGGTGGCGGTACTTCTGCTGCAGCGTCTTCAGCAGCGCGAGGATCTTCTCCTTGAGCAAACCGGGCACCAGCCATTCGCAGCGGTTGGCCGGCAACTGGTTGAGCGCCGTCAGCGGCAGGGTCAGCGTCACGCCATCGTCCGCCGCACCCGGATCGTGGTGATAGCTCAGCTTGAAGCTCTGGCCGCGATGTGTGAACTCGGGAGGAAAGGCGTCCGTGGTGATGCCCGCCGCCTCGTGGCGCATCAACTGCTCCTTCTCCAGGCAGAGCAGTTTCGGGTTGGCGGCTTCGGCCTCGCGCCGCCAGTGGTCGAAGGCCGCCAGGGTGATGATGCCCGCGGGAATCTTGTCGTCGTAAAAGGCGAAGATCAGCTCGTCGTCGACCAGCACGTCGGGCCGCCGCGACTTGTGTTCCAGCGCCTGGATTTCCTTCATGAGCTTGGCGTTGTGCTGGTAGAAGCGCCACTTCTTCACCCAGTCCTCGCCGACCTGGCCTTCGACCAAGGCCTCGCGGATCAGGATTTCTCGCGCCAGCTTCGGATCGCTCGGCCCATAGTGCACGCGGCGCTTGGCATGGATCATCAGGCCGTGCAGGGTGACGCGCTCCCAGGCCACGACCTGGCCCGGCCCCTTTTCCCAGTGCGGTTCATAGACATGGCGCCGGATCAGGTGGCCGCCGACCTGCTCCAGCCATTCCGGTTCGATACGCGCCACGCAGCGGGCGAACAGGCGCGAGGTCTCGACGATCTCTGCTGCGACGATCCAGCGCCCGGCCTTCTTCAGCAGCGCCGATCCGGGATGGATGTAGAAGCGGATGCCGCGTGCGCCGAGATAGTTTTTGTCCTCTTCGCTGATCAAACCGATGTGGCCGAGCAGGCCGGTCAACAGCGCCTTGTGGATGGCTTCGTAGCTGGCCGGAATCTGGTTCTCCTTCCAGCCGTGCTCGTGGCACAGCGTCATCAACTGGCCATGCACGTCGCGCCACTCGCGCAGGCGCAGCCAGTTGATGAAATTCTGCCGGCACCACTGGCGCTGCTTGTTCGACGTCTCGTGCTTCCAGATTTCGTCGCCGGCGGCCCACAGCTTGAGATAGGAGAGGAACTCCGATTTCTCGTCCTTCCATTTGGCATGAGCCTGGTCGGCGCTCGCCGCGTGTTCCTGCGGTCGGTCGCGCGGATCCTGGGTGCCCAACGCGGCGGCGATGATCAGCACTTCCTTGAGGCAGTTGTGCCCGCGCGCGGCGAGGATCATTCGGCCGATCTTGGGATCGAGCGGTAGCTTCGCCAGTTCGAAACCGACCTGGGTCAGCGTCTTGGTCGTCTCGTCGATCGCGCCGAGCTCGGCCAGCAGGTTATAGCCGTCGGCGATCATGCGTGGCAGCGGCGCTTCGAGAAAGGGGAAGTCCTCGACGTCGCCCAGGTGCAGCGACTTCATGCGCAGTATCACGCCGGCGAGCGAGGAACGCAGAATCTCGGGCTCGGTGTAGGCCGGGCGCTGCTTGAAATCCTCTTCATCGTAGAGGCGGAAGCAGACGCCGGCCGAGACGCGGCCGCAGCGCCCGGCGCGCTGGCTCGCGGCGGCTTGGGAGATCGGCTCGACCTGCAATTGCTCGACCTTGTTGCGATGGCTGTAGCGCTTGACGCGCGCCAGGCCCGAATCGATCACGTAGCGGATGCCGGGCACGGTCAGCGAAGTCTCGGCGACGTTGGTCGCCAGCACCACGCGCTGGCCCTGATGCGAGGCAAAGACGCGACCCTGCTCGACTGCGGTCTGGCGCGCGAACAGCGGCAGTACTTCGAGGCCCGGCGCGAGTTTGCCAAATGAGTGCTTGCGCAAGGCCTCCGCCGCCTCGCGGATCTCGCGCTCGCCGGGCAGGAACACCAGCACGTCGCCGGGACCGGTGCGATGGGCCTCGTCCACGGCATCGACGATCGCGTCGTTGAGATCGGCGTCCTTCTTCTCATCGAAGGGCCGGTAGCGCGTCTCGATCGGATAGAGGCGGCCGGAGACTTCGATCACCGGCGCCGCGTTTCCGTCAATGGCGAAATGTTTGCTGAAACGCTCGGCGTCGAGCGTGGCCGAGGTGACGATCAGCTTCAGATCGCGCCGTTTCGTCAGCACCGACTTCAGATAACCGAGCAGGAAATCGATGTTGAGACTGCGTTCGTGCGCCTCGTCGATCAAGATGGTGTCGTACTGGCGCAGCAGCGGATCGGTCTGCGTCTCGGCCAGCAGGATGCCATCGGTCATCAGCTTGATGTAGGACGACGGCGAGCTCTTGTCGGTGAAGCGGATCTTGAAGCCGACATGCTGGCCGACTTCGGATTTCAACTCCTGCGCGATGCGCGTCGCGGTGGCCCGCGCGGCGATTCGCCGCGGCTGGGTGTGGCCGATCAGGCCGTTCAAGCCGCGGCCGATGTCGAGGCAGATCTTGGGCAACTGCGTGGTCTTGCCCGAGCCGGTCTCGCCGCAGACTACCACCACCTGATGCTTGAGTATCGCTTCGCCGATCTCCTGCCGCCGCGCATTCACCGGCAGCGTTTCGTCATAGCTCAGCGCGGGCCGCGCAGCCCGCCGCGCCTCGGGGTCGAATCTCATTGCGCCAGCTTGTGGATGGTCAGAATGCCGAGTCCGGTCATCAGCAGCGAGCCGAGCAGGTGCACCGCGGCCGCACCCGCCGCCCAGCCGTAGCGCGCGCCCTGGATCAGATGCACCACCTCGGCCGAAAAGGTCGAGAAGGTAGTCAGAGATCCGAGAAACCCGGTAATGATGAACAGTTTGAGTTCGGCTGACATCTCGGCATTGATGTGGAACACCATCATCGCCGCGCCGACCAGGTAGCCGCCGATCAGGTTGGCCGCCAGGGTGCCCAGCGGCACCGTCGCGAACCAGGGATTGAGCCAAAGGCCCAGGCCATAGCGCAGCCAGGCGCCGAGCACGGCGCCGATGCCGATGGCAAGAAACGCGGTCGGATTCATGGTAGCGCGATTCTACCGCGGCACCGCAGGCACAAGCCGTTTGGAGTGATAATCGACCTCACCGTCCGCTCCCGCCACGATGAAATTCCATTGCTTCGATCCTTTGCACTGTCGCTCCTTCCGCGCTCTGCGCCGAGCGCTCGCCGGCTTGTTGCTGCTGTTGCCGCAGGTGGCGCTGGCGATGTCGGTGGTGTTCCTCAACCCGGGCAAGGCCGACGAGAAGTTCTGGCTCAGCGTCAGCCAGTTCATGGCGGCGGCGGCCGACAGCCTCGACATCGAACTGGAGGTGCTTTACGCCGAGCGCGATGCGACACGCATGGTCGAGAATGCGCGACGGGTAGCGACACGGGCTACTCGTCCGGACTATATGGTGGCCGTGAACGAGAAGCAGGTGGCCACCGAAATCCTGCGCCTGACGCGCAACAGCGGCATCAAGGTATTCCTCATCAACAACACGCTGAACGGCGAAGAGCAGGCCGCCGCCGGCGCGCCCCGCCAAGGCCTGCCGCACTGGATCGGCAGCCTGGTGCCGAACAACGAGGACGCCGGCTACCGCATGGCGCAGCAGATCCTTGCTGCCGGGCAGCAGCGCTTCGGCCATGGCGCTCGCCTGCCGCTGTTCGCCATCGGTGGCGACCGCAGCACGGCCGCCGGACTGGAGCGCGAAGCCGGCCTGCGTCGTGCGCTGGCCGAACATCCGACGGCGGAGCTGCGCCAGGTGGTGTATGGCGAATGGAACCAGGCGCGCGCACGGGAGCAGGCCGAGATTCTCTTCAAGCGCCACCCCGATACCCGCCTGGTCTGGTGCGCCAACGACCTGATGGCCTTCGGCGCCATGGAAGCCGCGATTGCCGCTGGCATGCAGCCGGGCCGCGACGTATTCTTCTCCGGCCTCAACAACTCGCCCGAGGCCATGCAGGCCTTGCGCAACGGCCGCCTGACCGCCCTTGCCAGCGGTCATTTCTCGACGGGTGCCTGGTCCCTGGTCATGCTCTACGATTACCACCATGGCCGCGACTTCGCCGCCGTCGGGCCGGTGGAACGCAGCGAACCGCTGTTCGTCATGCTCACCCCGCGCCAGGCCGGGCGTTTCCTCGAATGGCAGGCCGCCGCGCGCTTGACCGGGCTGGACTTCAAGACCTTCAGCCGCGTCCATAATCCAGGCCTGCGCGACTACCGCTTTTCCATCCTGCCCTTCCTCCAATGAACTTGCGCGGCAACGGCCTGACCCAGCGCGTGGCCCGGCGCATCCTCGGCATCACCCTGGCCTCGCTGGTCGCGGCCAGCGCCGTGCTCGCCACCAGCGCCTGGCTGGATGAAACCGAAAGGCTGGAAAACCTCGTCACCCAGGTCGAACGCGCATTCGCGCCGCCGCTAACCGAAAGCCTCTGGCTGGTGGATCTGCCATTGGCGGAAAGCCAGATGCGGGCTCTGACGCAGATCGAGGGCATCGCCCACGTTTCGGCCAAGCTGTTTACCGGCCAGCAGTTTCGATTCGCGGCAGACGCGAGCGACAGCCAAAGCGCTTTTCTGGTCCGCCAGACGACGCTGCGCCACGACGGAAGGCCGGTCGCCACGCTGGAACTGGCCGCCGACCGCCGCGTCCTGGTCAAGACAGTGGTCGCCCATCTGCTGCAGATGCTGACCATCCAGGCACTGCTTCTGGCGCTGGGCGCCTACGTGCTGTTTCGTTCGGTGAACCGCGAAGCCGCCCGTCCGCTGGAATACGCGGCGACCCAGTTGGCCGTCTGGCGTCCCGGCGATCCTGCCGTGTCGCTGGCGCCGCCCGGTGGCGGCCGCAGCGACGAAATCGCCACCTTGGGAGCCGCCTTTGGCCGCATGCAGGAAACCCTGGCCGGCCACATGGCCCGGCAGGAGGCCTTGCAACACGAATTGGAAGAGCATCGCGATCGCCTGGCCGAACTGGCGACCACCCGCGAGCGCACGCTGAGCTACCTGGAAGGGCTGGAACATCGCGCCCTGACCATGTCGACCGGGCTCATCAGTCTGCCGCGGGAGATGATCGCCCCCCAGATCCGTCGCTCCCTGGCCGACATCTGCCAGTATGCCGGTCTCGATCTGGCCGGCCTGCTGGAGCCAAATTCGGAGGCCACAGTCGGTCTGGAATGCTTTTGGACATCCGCCGAATCCCCCGACTTGGCGACGCTGCCGGCGCCGCTGCGAGACGATCTTGGGCACTGGGTCCGCCTGCGCCAGGCGGCGCGCGGCGTGGAAATCCTGGAACGCCTGGACGATCCCGGCGCCACCGCCGACGGCGCCTGTACCGCCTTCGCCCGGCTCGGTTATCGCGCCCTGATCGCACTTCCGCTGCAGGTACGCGACAGCGCCTATGGCATCCTGATCCTGGCGCGGTCGCGCCACGCGCCGATCTGGCCGGAACCGGAAATCGCCTTCTTCCAACTGGTGGGCCAGATCGTCGCCAGCGCCCTGGCCCAGCAGCGCGCGCTGCAACAACTGGAAGCAACCCGCCAGGAACTGGAATCGGCCAATATCGAACTGGACCGCATGAGCCGCACCGACCCGCTCACCGGACTGGGCAACCGCCGCGCCTTCGACGAAGCCCGCGCCCGCGAGCTCAGCCGCAGCCGCCGCACCAACACCCCGCTGGCGCTGATGCTGCTCGACGTGGATCACTTCAAGGCCTACAACGATACGCTGGGCCACGCCGAGGGCGACGTCTGTCTCGCTGCCATCGCCGCCTTGCTGCGCGACATGGCGCGACGCCCCGGCGATCTGGCCGCCCGCATTGGCGGCGAGGAATTCGCCCTGCTGCTGCCGGACACCGACGCCGCCGGCGCCGAGCGCCTTTACGCCGAATTACGGCAAGTCCTGGCCCGCAGCGCACTGCCCCACCCGGCGTCGGCGGTGGGCCCGCTGCTCACCCTGAGCGCGGGCATCGCCGAATACGATGCCGCCAGCAACGAAACCTACAAGGATTTCTTCGCCGCCTGCGACGCCGCCCTGTATACCGCCAAGCACGCGGGCCGCGACCGCTGCGTGGTCGCCGTCCGGCAAGCCGCTGCGGCACGGTAGAATCATTGTTTGCAGCAACACGCCCCGATCCATCATGGCCGATACCGAAAAACCGTCCAACTTCATTCGTCATATCATCGACGCCGACCTCAAGGCCGGCAAATACGCGAAACGTCACTGGAGCGGCCAGCCCGGCCCGGCCGCTCAGCAGAAGGTTCCCGCAGGGACGCACCGCGCTGGCGCCGACGGCACGGAGCCAAAACTGGACACGGCGAAAATACGCACCCGCTTCCCGCCGGAGCCGAACGGTTACCTGCACTTCGGTCATGCCAAGTCGATCTGCCTGAATTTCGGCCTGGCGCTGGATTACCAGGGCGCCTGTCACCTGCGCTTCGACGACACCAACCCGGAGAAAGAAGAGCAGGAATATGTCGATTCCATCATCGATGCCGTGCGCTGGCTCGGCTTCGACTGGCGCTTCGGCGACGAATTCAACCAGTACTTCGCCTCCAACTACTTCCAGTGGATGTACGACTTCGCCGAAAAGCTGATTGAGGCCGGCCATGCCTATGTCGATTCGCAGACTGCGGACGAGATGCGCGTCAGCCGCGGCACATTGACCGAGGCCGGCAAGAACTCGCCGCACCGCTCGCGCACGCCGGCCGAGAATCTCGCCCTGTTCCGCGCCATGAAGGCCGGCGAATTCGCCGACGGCACGCACATCCTGCGCGCCAAGATCGACATGGCCTCGGGCAACATCAATCTGCGCGACCCGGCCATCTACCGCATCCGCAAGGCGACCCACCACAACACCGGCGACGCCTGGTGCATCTACCCGATGTACACCTACGCCCACCCGATCGAGGATGCGCTGGAGAACATCACGCATTCCATCTGCACCCTGGAGTTCGAGGACCAGCGGCCCTTCTACGACTGGCTGCTGGCGCGGCTGGCCGAGCTTGGTTGCGTCAATACCCCCCTGCCGCAGCAGATCGAGTTCGCCCGGCTCAATCTTTCCTATGTCGTGCTGTCCAAGCGCAAACTGATCCAGCTGGTCGAGGAAAAACACGTCGGCGGCTGGGACGATCCGCGCCTGCCGACCCTGGTCGGCGCGCGCCGCCGCGGTTTCACGCCGGAGGGCTTTCGCGCTTTTAACGAAATGATCGGCGTCACCAAATCGGACTCCTGGATCGACATCAGCGTGCTCGAGGAGTGTCAGCGCGAGCACCTCAACGCCACCGCGCCGCGCCGCATCGCCGTGCTCGACCCGGTCAAGCTGGTCATCGACAACTATCCGGCGGGGCAGGAAGAGGAATGCCTCGCTCCCAATCACCCGCAGAAGCCCGAGTGGGGCAAGCGCCCGGTACCGTTCTCGAAGGAACTCTGGATCGAGCGCGAGGACTTCATGGAAGTGCCAAGCAAGGGCTACTTCCGCCTGTTTCCAGGCAACACCGTGCGCCTGCGCTACGGCTTCGTGGTCAAGTGCGTCGGCGCCGAGCGCGATGCCGACGGCAACGTGATGGCGGTGCATTGCGAATACATGCCGGATTCGAAGTCCGGCACGCCGGGCGCGGACAACTACAAGGTCAAGGGCAACATCCACTGGGTTTCCGCCCGCCACGCCTATGCCGCCGAGGTCAGGCTGTATGACCGCCTGTTCGCCGTCGAGGAGCCGGGCGCGGGCGGGCGCGACTTCCTCGCCGACCTCAATCCGAAATCCAAAGTCGTCATCACCGCCCAGCTCGAAGCCGCGCTGAAGGACGCGGCAGCCGAGGACCGCTTCCAGTTCGAACGCCACGGCTACTTCGTCGCCGACCGCTCCGATTCGAAACCCGGCGCGCCGATCTTCAACCGGGCGGTGACGCTGAAAGACTCCTGGAGCAGGAAGTGAGTTTTACGCAACAGCTCGCCACCGCCTGGCGCAACAACAACTCCCTGCTCTGCGTCGGGCTCGACCCCGACCCGGCGAAATTCCCGGTCCATCTCAAGGACAGGCCCGATGCGATCTTGCGCTTCTGCACGGAAATCGCCGACGCCACGGCCGATCTCGCCTGCGCCTTCAAGCCGCAAATCGCCTACTTCGCCGCGCGCCGCGCCGAGGACCAGCTCGAAGCGCTGATCGCCCACATCCACGAAAAACATCCGGGCGTGCCGGTGATCCTCGACGCCAAGCGCGGCGACATCGGCAGCACCGCCGAGCAATACGCGATCGAAGCCTTCGAACGCTACCGGGCCGACGCCGTGACGGTGAATCCCTACATGGGCCGCGACTCGGTCGAGCCCTGGCTGGCGTACAAGGACAAGGGTGTGATCCTGCTCTGCCGCACCTCGAATCCCGGCGGCAGCGATTTACAGTTCCTGAGAGTCGGCGCTGACGACACGCCGATTTACGAACACGTCGCCCGTCTCGTCGCCACCGAGTGGAATACCACGGGCCAATGCGCCCTCGTCGTCGGCGCCACCTTCCCCGGCGAGATCGCCCGCGTCCGCGAGATCGTCGGCGAACTGCCGCTGCTGGTCCCCGGCATCGGCGCCCAGGGCGGCGACATCGAAGCCACGGTGACGGCCGGCAAGACCGCCGCCGGCAACGGCCTGATGATCAACTCTTCGCGCGCCATCCTCTACGCCGGCAAGGGCGAGGACTACGCCGCCGCCGCGCGCAAAGTGGCGCTGGAAACGCGGGACGCGATCAACCGCTGGCGGTAGACGCGGCAACACGCGCGTGCCGGTGGGAAATGGCAGCGACGCTGGATCAGGTACAGCGCCAGGCGGCCGAGTAGTTATTACCCTCACTATTACCTCTATTAGGAGGTAATTACCTCTTCCTCACCCATCGCGCCGCCGGACCACGTCCCACGCAATTCAAGCCCCCCGCGGTCTGCTGCTCCCGCAGCACCGTGCGAATCATGTCCCGGCTGACGCCAGGGCAGGCTTGTTCAAGTTCCGCAATGGTGAACTCCCCAGGAACGCGAACCAGCGCCGCCAGCACCAACTCGCGCTTGGAGCCGCGCGGTGCGGCAATCTCGCCGACCCGCTCGGCGAACTCCTTGTAGGCCATCTTGAGGATGTAGAGCACGAAGTTGATATAGGGCCATGGGTCGTGCTTGCCCTCGTGCCACCCTTGGGAACTCAGTTCCAGCGTCTCGTAGTAACGCGCCTTGTTCTCCTCCACCAGCCGTTCCAGGCTGATGTAGCGCCCAACCTCGTAGCCGAGTCGATGGCACTGAAGCAGCCACAGCAAGCGCGAGACGCGGCCATTGCCGTCGCGGAAGGGATGGATACAGAGGAAATCGAGATTGAAAGCCGCCAGCGCAATCAGCGGATGTACCCAGGCCTCGTCCAGGCAGCGTTGCCAGTCGGCCATCAGGCTCGCCATGGCCTCGCCCGTACGCGCGGCAGCAACCGGTCGGAAGCGCACCCGCTCGCTGCCATCCGCGTAACGCTCGATGATGTCGCCGTCCTTTTCCTTGTACTGCCCCGCATCCCAAATCTGGCCGCGCGCCATGGCGTGCATGCGGCGGATGGTTTCCTCGCTCACCGAGATACCCGCCGACTCGCGATGAATCCAGTCCAGCGCATCGCGATAACCGCGCACTTCTTCCTCGTCCCGATCGCGGAACAAAGGCTTGGGCGCCACCAGCACATCGCGCACGCGGGAGGCATCGAGCGCCACGCCCTCGATGCGATTCGACGACACCGCGCTTTCGATCAGCGCGTGTTCACGCAGAACCTTCAGGCGCTGCGGCGACTGGCGGGTGTATAGCTCCTGCTTACCGCGAAATTCGCCGAGGTCGGCGAGGTACCAGGCGGCGGCGGGGTGGATCGGTGGTGCAGCAATAAACAGACGCAGGGTATTCATTCAGCCTCCTGTCCAAGCGCACCGTCATAGTATTTGGCGTGAGACTGATCAAACAGGAGATCGACATCCAGATTCTGGAACATTTCGTACTTGTTTGCGAGCGGCCAGAACTTTTCATACCCGTAGGGGCTCAGGCCGTTGTAGAAGAACAGCAGGAGTTCATAAGTCGACAACTGCGCCCGAACAATTCGCGCGAAACGCTGCTT
The DNA here is from genome assembly GCA_001828935.1 of Rhodocyclales bacterium RIFCSPLOWO2_02_FULL_63_24. Classification (GTDB taxonomy): domain Bacteria; phylum Pseudomonadota; class Gammaproteobacteria; order Burkholderiales; family Rhodocyclaceae; genus Sulfuritalea. The sequence continues at coordinate 66,570 of MHZX01000063.1, read as the reverse complement.
TTCCTCCCAAGGTAGATCGCTTTCTTCGATGAACCGGTAGATGTGATAGACGGTGCGAAAGTAGTGCCCAATGTCCGACTGATTATCGAGGAAGAAACTCACATATGCTTGCACGATATTGTTATCCGTAGCGCCGCGAGAGCGCATGAAATCCAAGAAGTCCTGTCGTGCGGATAGTCTCTTAACCAACTCAGCCTTGGGGGGACTCAAGTGTTCTCGACCCAAGTACGTTATTGTTCCATCTTCATTTTTGAATGCGTCATAAAAATACTTAAAGCAGTCCCGACCCCGATGGATAGTGTTGCGCCTCAAGTCACTTACATCCAGCATTCTCACAATGTCCTGATACGCCCCAAGCAAGGCAAAAAAACTGCTCTCGAAAACCTGCCGTTGCATCGTCAGATTCTGTGCTTGCAATTGCTCCTTCTGCCCACGTATTTCACTACGAGTGTATTCCAGCTCTTCGCGTTGCAGCGCCAGTTCCCGCCTTTGCAGGAACATCGTAAAGATCAATACGGCAAACGCGAACGCTGAGAAGAGTGCGTTCAACGCCCCGAATACGTCACCGAACTGTCCGATTTTCTGAGTATCCGTATTGCTATGGACCAGCACGAGCGGCAATAAGAAATAGGATGTCAGTCCGTAGAACAGCCATATCAGAAGCAACGCGAGCAGACCAATTCCCAGCCACGCCAGCTTAGGTTCATGATCCGATTTGGCGTCTTGCTTGTCGAAGTTCATGCTCCGCTCCTCACTCGGCAACCCCGCTCACCATCAACTCCCGCGTCGCCCGCGTCATCGCCACATAGAGCAGCTTCGCTTCCTCGGGCGGGCGCTCTTCGCCTTCCGCCAACTGCTCCACGCCCGCCACGGCGACCAGCGGAAATTCCAGCGCCTTGAGGATGCCCGGGCGACGTCGCGGGCGAAGCGCAGGATGTCGTCGGTGTTGCGGTAATTCAGCTTGAGGATGGTGGTGCGTCCCTGGGCCTGGATACCGACGCGCTTGAAGCTGAACTTCTTGCGCTTGGCATCGCCGTAGACCGACTGTGCGTCATCGTAGAGCACCAGCAGGCCGCGTCGGGGATGGAGGACGATGAAGTCCGGGTGGCGCGTGCTGGGGCCGACGGGGACGTTGTACCAGCATAGGTAATCGTCTTCCAGCTTGGCTTCGAGCCGCTCGGCAAAACGTCGCTCGCCGCCGCTGTCGAAGGTGCAACTGCCCATGCTGGGAATCAACGACGCCATGCTTGGCCTCCAGGGATAGGCAAGAATTCTACCCCGTCGCTTGCCTTTGGCATGGCCCCCGCGCCTGGCGGATCACGGCGTGCCGGCCGGCCTTACTCCAGTCCGATCAGGCGGCGAAATTCGGCCGCCGGCAGCGGCCGGCCGAAATGGTAGCCCTGCACCAGGTCGCACTCCATGGCACGCAGTTCGGCGGCCACGGCCTCGGTCTCGACGCCTTCGGCCAGCACCTTCAGGTTGAGACTGCGCGCCATCTGGATCACCGCGCGCACGATGGCCGCGTCGTCCTGGTCGGTGACGATGTCGCGAACGAAGGACTGGTCGATCTTCAGCTTGTCGACGGCGAAGCGCTTGAGGTAGGCCAGACTCGAATAGCCGGTGCCGAAATCGTCGATCGCCAGCCGCACGCCCACAGCCTGCAAACTCTTTATGGTTGCCAGGACCTGTTCGGCACCGTCGATCAGGATCGACTCGGTAAGTTCCAGCTCCAGCGCCGACGGCATCGCGCCCGACGCGGCCAGCGCACGCCGCACCGTCTCCTCGACATCGCCGCGACGAAACTGGATGGAGGAGATGTTCACCGCCATCGAAAGCTGCGATTGGCCTTGCGCATGCCAGTGCGCCAGCTCGCGGCAGGCTTCCCGCAGCACCCACTCCCCCAGCGGCACGATCAGTCCGCTGTGTTCCGCGGCGGGGATGAAGTCCCCCGGCGCAATCAGTCCATGCTCGGGACACTGCCAGCGCACCAGCGCCTCGCCACCGACGATGCGGCCGCGCTTCAGGTCGACCAGCGGCTGGTAGTGGAGGACGAACTCCGCACGCTCCAGCGCGCGGCGCAGACGACTGTGCAAATCCAGCCTTTCCTGCGCGTCGGCATTCATGCGCTCGGTGTAGAAGCGGAAGGCGTTGCGGCCGGCTTCCTTGGCGTGATACATGGCGGTGTCGGCCTTCTTCAGCAGTTCGTCGAAACCGGCGCCGTCTTCCGGATACACCGCTATGCCGACCGACGCGGAAATCGTCGCCTCGTGGGCGTCGATGTGGAACGGTTCGCCCAGCGCCGTCATGATCTTGCCCGCCACCTGGGCCGGCACCTCGGAGTTGTGCAGATCGGTCAATATCACGAGGAATTCGTCGCCGCCGTGGCGGCTGATGGTGTCCGAGTCGCGCACGCAGGCCTGCAGCCGCTGCGCGGCATCGCGCAACAGCAGATCGCCCACCGGATGGCCGAAGGCATCGTTCACCGCCTTGAAGCGATCGAGATCGACGAACAGCAGCGCCACTTTCCTTCCCGTCCGTTCGCCATGGACGATGGCCTGCTCCATGCGGTCCTGGAGCAGCAGGCGGTTGGGCAAGGCCGTCAACGGGTCGTGATGGGCAAGGAATTCGATCTTCTCCTCGGCTGCCTTGCGCTCGCTGATGTCGGAGAATATGCCGACAAAATGGGTGATCCTGCCTTCCGGATCGCGCACCGAAGAAATGCCCAGCCACTCGGGGAAGACTTCGCCATCGCGGCGCTGGTTCCATATCTCGCCCTGCCAGTATCCGCTGTCGAGCAAGCCACGCCACATCTCGCTGAAAAACTCGCGGCTGTGCCGACCCGATGCCAGCAGGCTCGCGTTGCGCCCGACGACGTCGGCAGCGGCATAGCCGGTCACCCTGGCAAAGGCCTGGTTGACCGAGATGATGCGGCCACCGGCGTCGGTGATCATGATCGCCTCGCCGCTGCTCTCGAACACCTTTGCCGCCAGCCGCAGCTCCTCTTCGGCGCGCCGCTGCAGGGTGCTGTCGCGGGTCGTGCCCTCGACGCCGACGACATCGCCGGCCGCATTGCGGATGAAATGCGCGTTGGTGCGCACCCACAGTTCATGACCGTCCTTGTGCCGCAGGCACGACTCGCCGCCGACGATATGGCCGCCGTTGGCCCGCATGCGCGCCAGAAATTCCTCGCGCCCGGCCTGCGAACAATAGAGATCCGCCAGCTTGAGGCCGAGCACCTCCTCGACCGTATAGCCGAGCAACTGTTCGACCGAGCGCGAGGCGCGCGTGATGATTCCGCTGCTGTCGGTCCGGTAGTAGGTATCCTGCAGGTCGTCGAGAATGCCGCGCAATTCGCGCTCCGACTCGGCCACGGCGCGCTGCGCTTCGAAAATCGGCGTGAGGTCGGTGATGAAACCGAATGAACCGACCACTTCGCCGTGCTCGTTGCGATGAGTGGAATTGTTGAGCAAGATGGGGAAGGTCGTTCCATCCTTGCGGCGACCGACAAGCTGATAGCGGCGGCGATCCGTACTCTCGATGCGCTGCATTTGCGCGATCAGTTCGGCGCGGCTGTCCTCCGTGATGAAATCGAGCGGCGTTTTTCCCAGCCACTCCTCGCGCGGATAGCCGAACAGCTTGCACAGCGTGTCGTTGACTTCGATGAAGCGGCGCTGGCTATCGATCGCAAAATAGCCGTCCACGGCGCTGTCGATCACATGCCTATAGTAGCGTTCGCCCTCGCGCAGCGCGGCTTCGATCTTGCGCGTCGCCGACGCGTCGCGAAATATCGCCACATGCAGCAGGCGCTCGCCGTCGTGCACCTGATAGACGCGAACCTCGACCGGCAACAGGCTGCCATCCCGGCGTCGGTAGTCGGTATTGACCACGCGCACCTGCTCGGTCAGATTCTCGGCCCAGGCGCGCCACGCCGCGGCGTCGGCAAAGCTGGTGGTGATCTCCCAGACATGCCGACCGAGGACTTCGTCGCGCGTATAACCCAGCAGCTCGCAGGCCCGATCATTGACTTCGACATAGGCGCCGTTGGCCGCGTCCACCAGCGAAACGCCGTCGCCGATGCGGTCGAGCACGCCGCCGAGAATCATATGCCGGCCGAATTCGCTGTAGCGCCCGCCGGGCTTGACCAGTTCGCGACGCAGGCGGGCAATGGTGTTGCGCAGGAACTCGACGTGGCGACCTTGCATGGTGCGCACAATGTCGTGGCGCGTCACCACGCCCAGCATGCGGCCTTCGGCGACCACCAGCAGGCGGCGCACGCCCAGCTCGGCCATGCGCTGCACCGCCAGCTGCAGCGGCTGGTCGGGCGTGATGGTGTGTACCCCGGGCGTCATCAGGGTGGCCAGCGGCGTCTGCAAGGGCTCGCCGCCGGCGACACGCACCACGTCGCGATCGGTCAGCATGCCTACCGGGAGGTCCGCCTCGGTCACCACCACGTGGTCGCTGTTGCGCCTGTGCATCAGGCGCAGGGCATCGGCCAGCGAAGCGCTGCCGTCGAGCGCCGTGACACCCTGGCTCATTGCCGCGCCGACGATCTTCAGCTCAACCAGGTATTCGTCGCCGAGATGCGTCAGAAAGTCCGCCTCGGATATCACGCCCGCCACCCGGCCCTCGGCGTCCACCCCCACCAGATGACGAACGCCATGCATCAGCATGTGCTGGTAGGCATCGCGGTAATCGACGGCGAGCGGCAACGTCACCACCGGGCGGCTCATCACCTCGGCGACGGGACTGGCGGGGGAAAGCGCGTCTTCGGCCAACAGTGCCACGGCATCGCGCTCGGTGAAGATTCCGCAGGGACGCCGGTCCTCGTCCGTCACCACGACGCAACTGATCCGCCTGCGTTCCATGGTACGCAGCACCTCGCCCAACGCCTCATCGGCGCCGCAAGTCACCACATCCGAAGCAAGAATCGACTCCAGAGAAAGCGCGTTCACCCGATCAACCCGCGATGGAGATGACGGCAAGAATAGCAGCAAAGCGGACTGCCCCTGCTGCTGGCCTCGCCGCCACGGCGCCACGATGTCGTCATCGCTTGCCATTGCCCCACGTCTGCCGTATTTTTCAGCCAGGGCTGCGCTTGATGTCAATATCCGCAAGAATGTCCTCCCCGCCTCGCTCGGGGACATAATGTCGGCACTGGCTTCACCGCAACTTCGTCTTAGTCAATCGCTTCCGGAGACGTCTTATGAGCACTTCCATTGCACCCTATACCGAGATCGCCGACCGCGAGCTGCTGATTGAATTCCGCGACGCGCTGAACGACCAGGTGGCCAGCTTCGAACGTCAGGTGGCCCACCTGCGCCGCGAGCCCGACGACCGCGATTCGATTGCCACGCTGTTCCGCGCCTTGCATACCATCAAGGGCGACGCGTCGATCTGCCGCTTTGAACTCGGCGTCAGGATCACCCACCCCATCGAGAGCCTGCTGGTCCGCATGCGCGAAGGCAAGCTGAGCTTCTCGCCGCTCCTGGCTGAGGCCATTCTGCTGGCGCTCGATCGACTGGAGCTGGCAGTCGAGGCATTGCTGGCCGGCCGTTCGCTGGCCCCGCTGCACCTGCAGGCGCTGATCGACGGACTCGACACGCTAGGCAGCAGCGAGGACGCCGCGCTGGATGCCGGCTCGGTAGCCCTGATCGAGGCCGTCACCGGCTTTCGGCCCGCGGGCGCGGCAGCAAAGCTTGTGCCCCGGGCGGCAGCACGCGGGCACAACAATGCCGCCGACCTGAAATTCTTCCAGCGTCTGGCGTTGCAACTGGAATCCTATTCGCCGCTGTTCAAGGGGCGCAGCGGCCGCCTGCTGCGGCTGGCGCTCGATACCAACGCCCGTGCCGGCAAGCCGGTGGATGCCGCACAACTCGAGGCGGCCGTCTATCTGCATGATATCGGAATGATGTTCCTGCCGGAGTCGGTCTGGCTCAAGGTCGGCGCACTGACCGACGCCGAGCGGAAAGTGATGCACGAGCATCCGTCGTTTGCCGCCGGACTCGCCGAACGCATGGTCGGCTGGCAGGACGCCGCCCTGATGATCGCCCAGCATCACGAAATGGTCGATGGCAGGGGTTATCCGGAGGGGCTGAAGGACGACCGGATCGTTCCCGGCGCCAAGATTCTTTCCATCATCGACGCCTTCGAGTCGGTGACGCTGAAGCACAGCCATCGCGGCGAAGGCCGGTCGCTATTGCGCGCGGTGGCGGAAATCAACGCCAGCGACAACCAGTTTTCCACCGAGTGGATCGAACATTTCAACCAGGTGATCAGGGGCATGGTCGAAGCCTGAGCAAAGCCTGTCGCAACACGCACCGCGCGGAAACAGGACAGCGGTATAATTTATCTTTTCATTCCTACGCCCGCGGCACCCGACCATGCGCTCCATGACCCTTTCCCGCTTTCTCATCGAAGAGCAACGCAGCCGGAACGTGATATCGCCCGACCTGCGACTTCTGATCGAAGTCGTCTCGCGTGCCTGCAAGGCAATTTCCATCGCCATCGGCAAGGGCGGATTGGCCGGCGTGCTGGGGAGCGCAGGCAGCGACAACGTGCAGGGCGAAGTGCAGAAAAAGCTCGACGTGATTTCCAACGAAATCCTGCTCGAAGCCAACGAATGGGGCGGCCACCTGGCCGGCATGGCCTCCGAGGAAATGGAATTGCCGCACGCCATTCCCAACCGCTACCCGAAAGGCGAATACCTGCTGCTGTTCGATCCGCTCGACGGTTCGTCGAATATCGACGTCAATGTCTCGGTCGGCACCATCTTCTCGGTATTGCAGTGCCCCGAGGGCATGGACCCGACCGAGCAGGCCTTTCTCCAGCCAGGGGCGCGACAGGTCTGCGCCGGCTATGCCGTGTATGGACCGACCACGCTGCTGGTGTTGACCATGGGTAATGGCGTGAATGTATTCACGCTGGACCGTGAATTCGGCAGATTCGTGCTCACCCAGGAAAACGTGAAGATTCCCGAGGCGACGCAGGAATTCGCGATCAATGCGTCCAACATGCGGTATTGGGACGCGCCGGTCAAGCGCTATGTGGACGAACTGCTGGCGGGCAAGGACGGCCCGCGCGGACAGGATTTCAACATGCGCTGGGTGGCGTCGATGGTGGCCGACGTGCACCGCATCCTCAGTCGCGGCGGCATCTTCATGTACCCGATCGACAGCAAGACGCGCGCCCAGGGCGGCAAGCTGCGACTGATGTATGAAGCCAACCCGATGGCCATGATCGTGGAACAGGCGGGCGGTGCGGCGACCGATGGCCGGCGGCGCATTCTCGACATCGTGCCGGAACAGCTCCATCAACGCGTTCCGGTGATCCTCGGCTCGAAGCAAGAAGTCGAACGCGTCACGCGCTACCACGACAAATAGGCGGTAGATCGTTGCAATGGACCTTTCCAAGCTCAACGCATTGTTGATCGACGACATTCCCGAGATGCGCTCCTCGGTGCGCATCCAGCTTGCCGACTGCGGGCTGGAACGCTGCGATACGGCACGCAATGTCAAGGAGGCGGTCGATCGGATATCGGCCAAGCGCTACGACCTGATCGTCTGCGACTACAACCTGGGCCAGGGCGCCGACGGTCAGCAGTTGCTGGAACTCGTGCGTCGCCGCAAAATCCTGCCGCTGACCACCGTGTTTCTGATGATTACCGGCGAGACCGGTTATGAGCAGGTGTCCACCGCCGCCGAATACGCTCCCGACGACTACCTGATCAAGCCCTTCACCTCGCAGACGCTACAAACCCGGCTGGACCGGATCATCGACAAGAAGCAGGCGCTGCGCCCGGTGTATCAGCACCTGGGCGAGCGTGGCGAGCGGCAGAAGGCGCTCGCCGAATGCGATGCGATGCTGGCGCAGCAGTCGCGCTATGCGCTCGACCTGCTGCGCATCAAGGGCGACCTGCTGCTCGAAACGCAACGCAACGACGAGGCGCTGGCCCTCTATCAAAGCGTCCTCGATCAGCGCGCCACCCCCTGGGCCTCGGTCGGCATGGCGCGAGCGCTGGCGGCCAAAGGCGATGGCGCCGCGGCCAAGGAACACCTGAGCAACGCGATCGGGGCCTACCCCAACTACCTTGCAGCCTACGACTCGCTGGCCAGCCTGCTGGAAAAGGACGATAGCGCCGCCGCTCAGCAAGTCGTGGAGCAGGCGCTGAAGGTCGCCCCCTCGACCCAGCGCCAGCGCCAACTCGGCGCCCTGGCCTTGGGCAACAAGGATTTCTCCCGCGCCGAAGAGGCCTTTCGGCGAACCGTGGAAAAGGATCGCACGGGCTTCTTCAAGAGCCATGACGATTACTCGGGTCTGGCCAAGAGCCGGGTCGAGCAAGGCAAGGTGCAAGAGGCGCTCACCGCGATCAAGGAAATGGGCCAGCACTTCGCTCGCAGCGCCGAGCTGACGGTGCGTCAGGCCGCGGTGGAAAGCATCGTGCACGCGAAAGCGGGCAATCCGGCGGCGGCCAAGGCAGCCCTGGACCGCGCGCTGGAGGCCGCAGGCACCAATAGCGACATCGACGTCTCGGCCTCGCTCGAACTCGCCAACGCCTGCTTTGCTGCCGGCGACCAGGACCAGGCCAAGCGGATTCTCAAGAATGTGGCCGAGGATCACCAGGAAAACGACGCGGTGCTGGAGCAGGCGCAGGCCGTCTTTCGCTCCGCCGGCCTCGACGACGAAGGCGAGATATTCCTCGAAGCGACCCGGGAGCGCATGATCCGGCTCAATAACGATGCAGTGGCCCTGGCCAAGTCCGGCGAACTCGACAAGGCCAGCGCCATGCTCGACGAGGCCGCCGACCGTTTGCACAACAACGCCCAGGTGGCAATCAATGCGGCGATTGCCGCCATGATGCGAATCCAGCGCCAAGGCGCGTCGGCCGAACTGATCGACAAGGCGCATCGCTACATTACCCAAGCCAATCGCGCCAATCCCGATCATCCCCGCCTGGGCGAAGCGGTCCAGCTTTACCGCAAGTTCGCACCGCCCGATGCACCGCCGCTCAAGGTGAATCTATGAGCCCGCTCATCGCCGGCGCCATCCATGATGCCAAGAACGGGCTGAACGTGCTCAATACCTGGCTCGAGGAGGCGCGGCGCGCGGCGCCCTCGGCCGCGATCGACGAGGCGCGCGCGGTCGCCGCGCGCGTCAGCGCGCAGCTGGTTGAATTGCTGGCGCTCTACCGCGCCGGCGAAGACACTCTGCGCCTGGCGATCGAAGACCATGACTTGACGGATTTTTGCCAGGAAGTGACGAGCGAAGTCATCCTGCCTCCGGGCAGCGCGCTGCGCATCGAGTCCGACACGGATGCAGCCGCCGCGATCGGCGCCTGGGCCTTCGATGCCTATCAGGTCAAACTGGTGCTGCAGGAGGCCTTGCGCAATGCGGTGCGCCACGGCGCGCAGCACATCCGCTTTGCCGTCGCCGCACAAGCGGGCGGCGGCTTGCGCTTCACGGTCAGCGATGACGGCCCGGGATTCCCGCAGGAAGTGCTGGATGGCGAAGCGCGCGCGATGGACAGCGACAGCAGCGGCATCGGCCTCGTCTTCGCGCGCCTGATCGCCAACCGCCACGCCACGCCCGGCGGTCGCCACGGCCGGATCGAACTCTCAAATGATGGCGGCGCCGTGTTCGCGCTGCTGCTGCCCTGATCCGTTGCCTTCACTGACCGCCGGAAGCGCCTTGCGCCATCGGACGCGCCGTAGCGTCGGCGCCGACTGTTGCCGGGTCCGCTGACAGCCTCAGATCACCCGATCATTGCCGCCATCGACGGGAACCTGCGCGCCCGTCGTCTTGGCGAACAGGGCGCCGCACATCTCCGCGGCAAGTTCGGCGACGTCGCGGCTGGTGACCTCGGTCTGCAGGATGTTGTTCTTCTTGTAAGCCTCGACGCTGAGGCCGTAGTGCCTGGCCCGCGACGCCAGCACCTCGTCCGTCCAGATACCGGTATCGAACACCGCATTCGGATGCAGCGAGTTGATCCTGATGTTGTCGCCGCCCCATTCGAGCGCCGCCACGCGCGCCAGCTGGTTGAGCGCGGCCTTGGAGGCCGAATAGGCGGCTGCGCCGGGACCCGGCGCGGGAACATTCTTGGAACCGATGACGACTACGCGACCGCCGCGTGGAGCGAGCTTGAGGAAGGGATGCGCCTCGCGCATCAGAACCAGGTTGGCATCCAGATTGACCCGCATGACCCGGCGCCAATCTTCCGTCTGCAGCGCGTCGATGCGGCAGCCGCCCGGGAAGATGCCGGCGTTCAGCACCAGCATGTCGAGCCCGCCGAAGGTCTCGGCAGCGCGCGCCAGAACGCTGCGCAATTGATCCTCGGCAGCGACATCGCATGCGACGCCGAGAAAATCCGGCCGCTGGTAGAGCGAACCTATCGCCGGATTCAGGTCGATGCCCACCACCGCGGCGCCGCGCGCCAGCAAGGCGTCCACGCAGGCTTTGCCGATGCCCGAGGCGGCACCCGTCACCAGCGCAACCTCGCCGGCGAAAGGCGGCGGCTTGCCGCCCTTGCGCAACTTTGCCTGTTCGAGATCCCAGTATTCGACATCGAAGATGTCCTGCGCCGGCAGCGCCCGATAACCGCCGAGCGCCGTCGCGCGGGCGATGATCTCCATCGTATGGGCGTAGATTTCGGCCACGATTGCCGCGTCCTGCGCCGTTCGCCCAACGGCGCACATGCCCAGTTGGGGATCGAGCACCACCCGCGGCGCGGCATCCAGCATGGTCTTGCGTTCCTTGGCAAGCATTTCGTGCGCGGCGAAATAGGCGCGGTAGTCTGTCGCATAGGCCTGCACATCGCGGCCGAGCATGGGCAGGCGCTTGGTGCGGATCACATGGTCCGGTGTCGCCGGCCCTTGCCGCGCAACCGTCGCCAGATCGTCCCGGCGGACGAAGGCCATTGCCTGCGCATCGGCGTGTCGCGCCACCAGCACCGGAAACCCGGCGACATCCGAAATCTCCTTGCGCAAGCGCGCCAGGTCGAGCCCGGCGACCGCGCCGGGCGAACGGTCCGCCGCCAGTCCAATGTCCCAGGCCTGCTTGCGCTTGAGATAGCCTTCGGCCCGCCCCACCAGATCGATCATGCGCCCGTAGGATTCCTCCGCCGTCTCGCCGAAAGAGAAGATGCCGTGGTTCAGCAATACCATGCCGATGGTCTGCGGCCCGGCGTCACGGGCGAATTGCTCCGCACACAGGCGGGCCAGATCGAAGCCGGGCATCACATACGGGACCACCACCACCGAGTCGCCGTAGATTTCGCGGATGCCTGCCTCGCCAGCTACCGAATTGGTCACGGTGACCACCGCATCGGCATGCGTATGGTCGACGTATTTGTAGGGCAGGATGGCGTGCAGGATGGCCTCGACCGAAGGCACCGGCGCCGAGGCGCGCGTCATGTGGGTGACCAGTTCGTTGACCATCGCCGGGTCGGACAGGGCGGGAAGCAGTGCAAGCCGCTTGAGATGCTCCAGTCGGACTGGCGCAAAACCGCCTTCCTCGATCTTTTCGAGATCCCAGCCGCTGCCCTTGACATACAGGATTTCCTCGTCTTCGCCGAAGGCGTTCTTCCCGGCAAGCTTCACCGACGTATTGCCGCCGCCATGCAGTACCAGCGACTTGTCACGGCCGAGCAGGCGCGAGGTGTAAACCCGTCGCCCCAGGTCATCGACGCAGGCTGGCATGTCACGGCTGTCGTAGAGATTGTTCATGGCTGACGATGGACAGGATTGAGATGGGGTCTGCAGTGGTGCTTCAGCGTGGGGTCAGAGCCGACGTTCGCCCGCGTCCGGCGCCGCGCCCACTGCCTTGGCAAGCGGATCGCTCACGATGTCCATTGGCCCAGTTCCCCGGCGAGAGCGACGCCGCGCTCGGAAATGATGCCGCTGATCAAGGCCGCCGGCGTCACGTCGAAGGCGGGATTGGCTACCGCGACGTCGCCGGCTGCAAGCTCTTCTGCGGCACGTTCTTCGATCGGTATGGCCGCCCCCGAGGGACAGGCAAAATCGATGGTCGACAGCGGCGCCGCGACATAGAACGGCACGCCGTGCGCCCGTGCGGCAAGCGCCTTGAGATAGGTGCCGACCTTGTTCGCCGTGTCGCCGTTGGCGGCAATGCGATCGGCGCCGACGATCACCAGATCGACCTTGCCCTGCATCAACAGCAGGCCGGCGGCATTGTCGGCAATCAGCGTGTGCGGCACGCCAGCTTCGCGCAGCTCCCAGGCGGTGAGCAAGCCCTGGTTGCGCGGCCGCGTCTCGGAGACCCAGACATGCACGGCAATCCCGGCGGCATGGGCCGCGTAGATCGGGGCAATCGCGGTGCCGTGCTCGACGGTGGCCAGACGGCCCGCATTGCAGTGGGTCATGACATTGACAACTGCAGGCGCCGCCTGCCTGGAATAGTCACCCCCTTTCCCAGAATGGGAGTTGCGGGGATTGTCCTTTTCTTTGCCGAAGGCAGAATGGATTGCCGCTATCAGCGGCAATCCATTCTGCCCGATGGCGGCATTGGCGGCCTTGTCCTCGCTAGCGATGGCCCGCGCCTCTTTCCAGGCCGTGTCTCGCCGTGTCGCCGGCGCCGACTCCTGCAGCACACGACGCATGCGCGTCAGCGCCCAGTGCAGATTGACGGCGGTGGGCCGCGTTGCGGCCAATGTTTCAATGACCTGGGTCAGGCGCGGATCGGAGGCGTCGTCCGCCAGTCCGAGCGCCACCCCATAGGCCGCTGTGGCGCCGATCAGTGGCGCACCGCGCACCTGCATGACACGTATCGCATGGGCGGCATCCTCCAGGGTCGCCAGGCGCTGCATGACCGCTTCACGCGGCAGGCGCGTCTGGTCGAGAATGAGGATGGACCCGCCATCCTCGACCAGGGTCGGGAATTTCATGGCCCATCCCCCATCCCCCGCCCCGAGGGCGGGAGTGACCGCGGTTCGCCGGCCTCGCCGGCTCCGCGTGAAGGCGGTCCCGCCTTGAGGCGACCCTGCGGCGGAATCCTCAACTCAGCTTGCCGTGGCAGTGCTTGTACTTCTTGCCGCTGCCGCACGGACACGGATCGTTGCGGCCAACCTTGGGCGTGTGGCGCTCGACCGGCTGGGCCGGTTTTGCCGCGGCGGCACCGAGCGCTTCGTCGTAGTTGGCATGGTGGTACTGCACGTTCTCGAGTTGTGGCGGAGCCTCGGCCTCTTCGATCTGTTCCTCGCTGCGCACCTCAACCGTCATCAGCAGCTTGGAAACCTCGCTGCGCACCGTCTGCAGCAGCCCCTCGAACAATTCGAAAGCCTCGCGCTTGTATTCCTGCTTCGGGTTCTTCTGCGCATAGCCGCGCAGATGGATGCCCTGGCGCAGATGGTCGAGCGCCGACAAGTGCTCGCGCCAGTGAGTGTCGAGGCTTTGCAGCATGACATTGCGCTCGAAGCCGGACCAGGCGGCGGCGTCGACATTACCCGTCTTTTCCGCATAGGCGGCATCGCCGGCATCCAGAAGTCGGCGCAGGATATCATCGTCGCCGAGTTGCGGATCGGCCTTGATCCATTCGCCCACCGCCAGCTTGAGGTGCAGTTCGGCCGCCAGCGCCGTTTCCAGGCCGCTGACGTCCCATTGCTCCTCGACGCTCTCGGCCGGAATGTAGAGGCGGAAAGTATCGTGAATCTGGCCCTGACGCATGGCCGTGATGGTCTCGGCGATGTCGCCGCTATCGAGCAGCTCGTTGCGTTGCTGATAGATCACCTTGCGCTGGTCGTTCGAGACGTCGTCGTATTCGAGCAACTGCTTGCGGATATCGAAGTTGCGCTGCTCGACCTTGCGCTGCGCCGACTCCAGCGAGCGGCTGACCAGCGGATGCTCGATCGCCTCGCCTTCGGGCATCTTGAGGCGCACCATGATGGCGTTGAGGCGTTCGCCGGCGAAAATCTTCAGCAGCGAGTCGTCCAGCGCCAGGTAGAAGCGCGACGAGCCCGGATCGCCCTGGCGCCCCGAACGGCCGCGCAGCTGATTGTCGATACGGCGCGACTCGTGGCGCTCGGAGCCGATGATGTGCAGGCCGCCGGCGGCCAGCACTTGGTCATGCACCTTTTGCCATTCGGCCTTGAGTGCTGCGGTGCGCCTTTCCTTCTCGTCAGCGCTGAGCGATTCGTCGTCGCGGATTGCGCTGGTCGGCTTTTCGATGTTGCCACCCAGCACGATGTCGGTACCGCGACCGGCCATGTTGGTGGCGATGGTGATCATGCCCGGGCGTCCGGCCTCGGCGACGATCTCGGCTTCGCGCGCATGCTGCTTGGCATTCAGCACCTGATGCGAAAGTTTCTCCTTGTCCAGCAGGGCCGACAGCAGTTCGGAGTTCTCGATCGAGGTGGTGCCCACCAGCACCGGCTGGCCCCGCTCGTGGCAAGCGCGGATGTCGGCGATGATCGCCGCATGCTTCTCCGGCGCCGTGCGGTAGATCTGGTCGTTTTCGTCCTTGCGGATCATCGGCCGGTTGGTCGGGATCACCACGGTTTCGAGGTTGTAGATCTGGTGGAACTCGTAGGCCTCGGTGTCCGCCGTGCCGGTCATGCCGGCGAGCTTGCCGTACATGCGGAAATAGTTCTGGAAGGTGATCGAGGCCAGGGTCTGGTTCTCCGCCTGGATCGCCACGCCTTCCTTGGCCTCGACGGCCTGATGCAGGCCGTCCGACCAGCGCCGGCCGGCCATCAGGCGGCCGGTGAACTCGTCGACGATGATCACTTCGCCGTCCTGCACCACGTACTGCTGGTCACGGTGATACAGGGTATGCGCACGCAACGCGGCGTAGAGATGGTGGATCAGCAGGATATTGGCCGGCTCGTAGAGGCTGCTGCCCTCGGCCAGCATGCCCAGGCGGGCCAGAATTTCCTCCGCCTTTTCGTGACCGCCTTCGGTCAACAACACTTGGTGCGATTTGAGATCGACCGTGTAGTCCCCTGTGTCTACTTCGCCCTCGCCCTGCGCGGCTTCGCCCCGGGTCAACAGGGGCGGCACCGCATTCATGCGCAGGTAAAGCTCGGTATGGTCTTCGGCCTGGCCGGAGATGATCAGCGGCGTGCGCGCCTCGTCGATCAGGATCGAATCCACTTCGTCGACGATGGCATAGGCAAGTCCGCGCTGGACGCGCTCGTCGGCCGAGTACACCATGTTGTCGCGCAGGTAATCGAAGCCGAATTCGTTGTTGGTGCCGTAGGTGATGTCGGCGGCGTAAGCGGCCTGTTTTTCATCGTGCGGCATTTGCGAAAGATTGACGCCGACCGAAAGACCGAGGAAGCGGTAGATGCGCCCCATCCAGTCCGCGTCGCGGCTGGCCAGGTAATCGTTCACCGTGATCAAATGCACGCCCTTGCTGGTAAGCGCGTTCAGATAGACGGCGAGCGTCGCGGTCAGGGTCTTGCCTTCACCGGTACGCATTTCGGCGATCTTGCCGTAATGCAGCACCATGCCGCCAATCAGTTGCATATCAAAATGGCGCAGGCCGAGCACCCGGCGGCTTGCCTCGCGCACCACGGCGAAGGCTTCCGGCAACAAGGCGTCCAGAGACTCGCCTTGGGCATGGCGGTTGCGGAACTCGTCCGTCTTCGCGCGCAATGCCTCGTCGGCAAGCGGCGAAATGGCAGCTTCCAGCGCATTGATGCGGGCGACAGTCTGTGAATACTGCTTGATCAGCCGGTCATTGCGACTGCCGAAGATCTTCTTGAGAAAGCCGGTTATCATTTTTTTCAATCAAAAGCCGGCTTCAGAGAAAGCTTATATCCGCGCAAGCGGACGTTACGCTGGAACTAAAACCGGAGATCATGGGGTACGCGGCCGCGATTCGACCGGGGAAAAGCAAAACGAGGATTTTAGCATGCGGAGGGTGTCCGCCTCCCCGCACGCTCAGTGGCGATGCGCGACTTGCTTCTGGCTCGCCTGCGCCAGACGCAGGAAGCGGTCCGGATTCTGCGCCAGACCGCGAATGCGCACCTCAAAATGCAGGTGCGGCCCGGTGGAACGTCCAGTAGATCCCACTTCGGCGATTTTCTGGCCGCGTTTTACCAACTGTCCGGGCTTGACCAGCAGCCTTGAGGCATGTGCATAACGCGTGGTCAAATCCTTGCCGTGGTCGATTTCCACCATATTCCCGTATTGCGGATGGCGCTCGGCGGCAATCACCACCCCGGAGGCGGCGGCACGGATGCCGGTACCGGCCAGCGCCACGAAATCCACACCCTCGTGCATGGCCCGCTCGCCGGTAAACGGATCGACGCGCCAACCGTAAGTCGAGGCATTCCATTGCATCTCCACCGGCAGGCTGGTCGGCAACAGGCTCTTCCTGATACGGTCCTCGAGCATCTGCGACTCGATCATGGAAATCGCGTCGGATTTCGCTTCGACCTGATTCGCCAATGCGTCAACAGCTCGTTGCAGTTCCGTCGAAGATACCGCCGCCGGCAATACCAGAGGACCGCCGCGGCCATCGGACTTGACCTCAAAGGCCTTGAGGTCCTGGGGTTTGACGCCCGCCATGCCGGCGAGCCGCTCGCCTATCGTGTCGAGTCGCATCAGTTGCGCCTGCATCTGGCCCAGCTTGACCGCCATGGCGTTCAGGTTTTCGCGCACGAAATCCTTCGAACGCTGAGTCTCTTCGGCGTTTACCGCACGCACCAGATCCTGCAGAAAGGGAAGCCGGATTTCCGCCGCATGGCGGACCGTGACATAGGAAAACAGCGACGACAAGACAAGGACCGAGCTAAACAAGGCCACCACAAAAAATACCGCATGACGCCAAGTCAGCGTGATGCTTCTTGCGGTTGCCAGCCGGTCAGAGACGAGAATAATATGCATCCCTTCCCTCCCTTCAGTTTCGTTTTTAGTTATGGCCAGCAGGTTTAACGCCGATAATGCCTGCGTCAGCCTTCACTAAAACTTCATTTTCGATGACAGCGCGCAGTCTCCAGGAACACCTTGCCTCCGGTGACAGCATGGCGCGGCTTGCGGCCCACGCCCAACGTCTGCTCCAATTCCAGCATCGTCTGGAAGCCGCTTTGCCGGAGGCGCTAAGACCTCATGCCCGGGTTGCCAACTTCCGTCTGGGGAAACTATTTATCCACGCCGCCAACGGCGCGGTCGCGGCGAAAATCCGTCAATTCGGACCACGTCTCGCCAGCGATTTATCGAACAAGGACGCAAAGGTAACCCAAATTGAGGTCCGAGTGCAAGCCCGAAACCCCTCTCCACCAAGGCCGCCACACCAAAGGCCCACCCTGCCTGGGTTTAGACAGAAGCAAGGACTTACTGATTTGGCGTGCCGCCTACCCAGTGAATCTCCACTTAAGGCCGCGTTGGAGCGCCTGATCCGCAGCATCAAAGAATGAACAGACGCTCGGCGGCCATCAGGACCAGCACTACAAACGCGAAAACCAGCGCGGCCTTGGCGACGCGACCCGACAAGGCCAGGTAACGTCTGTCGCCTGTAAACAACCAGGCGACGATTCCGCTGCCAATGGTGATCGCCGTAAGTATGCCGACGATCCGCAACAAGAGCATGGCTACACCAGTTGCGGATACAGCCGGGCGATGCTTCCCGGCGCTTCCTCGGCACGCTGAAAGCTGACCAACTCCCAGGCCGAAGCATCGGCCAGCAGTTCGCGCAGCAGCATATTGTTCAGCGCGTGCCCCGACTTGTGGGCTGAAAACGCTCCCAGCAAGGGATGGCCGGCGAGGTAGAGATCGCCGATCGCGTCGAGAATCTTGTGCTTGACGAATTCGTCGGCGTAACGCAGGCCATCGCTGTTGAGCACCCGGTACTCGTCCATCACGATGGCGTTTTCGAGGCTGCCCCCCAGAGCCAGCCCCTGATCGCGCAGGCTTTCGACATCCTGCATGAAGCCGAAGGTGCGGGCTCGCGCCACCTCCCGCAGATAGGATTGATCGGCAAAATCGATGCGGGCCCGCGAAGCGGCGCGATCCATCGCCGGATGATTGAAAACAATGGAGAATTCCAGACTGAAGCCGTCATAGGGCGACAGCCGCGCCCATTTGTCGCCGTCCTTCGCTTCGACGACCTTCTTCACCCGCAGAAATTTCTTGGCGGCGTTTTGTTCCTCGATCCCGGCCGACTGGAGCAGGAAAACGTAGGGAGCCGCCGAGCCATCCATGATCGGCAGTTCGGCAGCGTCGACATCAATATAGATGTTGTCGATACCGAGTCCAGCCAACGCGGACATCAGGTGCTCGACAGTGGCGACCTTGACCCCACCCCGTTCCAGGCAGGAGGCCAGCCGCGTATCGCCGACGCCGAAGGGGTCGGCCTTGAGATCGACCGGAGGCGTCAGGTCAACACGACGAAAGACGACACCGGTATCCGGCTGAGCCGGGCGCAGCGCAAGCGACACCTTGGCGCCGGAGTGCAGCCCCACGCCGGTGGCCTTGACGACTGATTTCAGGGTGCGCTGACGAAGCATGGTGCTGCAATCTATATGGAATTGTGCGGAGCGGCAATTTTATCACGCAAGCCTGCTGCGGCGGGAGAAACCCCCGCCGCAGCGCTTGCAAGACCGCCCTTTCAATCAGACTGACGACGCAGGAAAGCCGGAATGTCGTACTTGTCCACGCCGGACGCCGCCATCGCATCCGCTTGCGCGTTGCGTGGCGTGCTGCCGCGCGCGCTGCTGGTGACGCTGGAGAGATCGATCTGCACCTGGCTGATCCCGGCGTCGTACACCGGCAGATTGTCGGTTCCGGTGCGCAGGCCGACCGTCTCGACCATGCTGATCCGCGGCTTGACGGCCTCGCGGGCGACGACGCCGCCGAGGCCGGTGGCGACCACCGTCACGCGCAACTGGTCTTCCATGGTCTCGTCGAACACGGCGCCACAGATCACGGTGGCCTCGGGCGCTGTGTATTGGCGGATGGTGTTCATCACCTCCTTGTATTCCTTGAGGCCGAGCGTAGTGCTGGCAGTGATGTTCACCAGCACACCGCGCGCACCGGAAAGCTCGATGCCTTCCAGCAACGGACTGGCCACCGCCTCCTCGGCCGCGACGCGGGCGCGATCGACGCCGGCGGCGACGGCGGAGCCCATCATGGCCTTGCCCATCTCGCCCATCACGGTGCGCACGTCCTCGAAGTCGACGTTGACCAGACCCGGCACGTTGATGATCTCGGCGATGCCGCCCACCGCGTTGCGCAGCACGTTGTCGGCCGCCTGGAAGGCTTCGAGCATGCTGACTTCGTCGCCGAGGACCTCTTCGAGCTTTTCGTTGAGGATGATGATCAGCGAATCGACATGGCGGGCCAGCTCGGCCACGCCCTCTTCCGCCAGGCGCTTGCGCTTGCCTTCGTATTCGAAGGGCTTGGTCACCACGGCCACGGTCAGGATGCCCAGTTCGCGCGCCACCTCGGCGACGATCGGGCCGGCGCCGGTGCCGGTGCCGCCGCCCATGCCGGCGGTGATGAACACCATGTGCGCACCCGTCAGCGCCTCGGCGATGCGCGCACGGTCGAGCACGGCAAGTTCCCTGGCCTTTTCCGGCTTGCCGCCCGCGCCCAGCCCCGGGCCGAGTTGCAGCTTGACGTGGGCGCTGCTTTTCTTCAGCGCCTGCGCATCGGTGTTGCAGCAGATGAATTCGACGCCGCCCACACCTTCGCGAATCATGTGCTCAACCGCATTGCCGCCCGCGCCGCCAACGCCGACGACCTTGATTACCGTCGAGCTCGTGTCCGGTTCCGGTGTCGCTACTTCCTCGAGTTCAAACATTCTCGCCTCCTGAAAAGACCCACTTGATCAAAAATTCCTGGTGAACCACGCCCGCATCCGCGCCAGAACCTGCCCAAAGCTCCTCGGGCTCTGCGCCTTCATGCCGCGCTGACGCTGCGCCACCCCTTCCAGCAACAAACCCATCGCCGTGGAGTAGCGCGGATTGCGCACGTAGTCGCGCAAATTGCCGTCGTAATGCGGCATCGCCAACTTCACGGTGTTGTGAAAAATCTCCTCGCCCAGATCGGCCATGCCCGGCATCTGCGCCGCGCCGCCGGTCAGCACGATGCCGGCGCGCAGCAGACGCTCCTTGCCGCTGCGATGCAGCTCCTCCTGCACCTTCTGGAATATCTCCTCGACCCGCGGCTGGATGAAACCGGCCAGGGTCTGGCGCGAAAGCTGGGTCGCCGGACGATCGCCGACGCCGGGCACCTCGATCATGTCTTCCGGGTTCGCCAGTTGCTGCAACGCGACGCCGTAGCGCATCTTGATGTCCTCGGCGTCCTGGGTCGAGGTGCGCAAGGCGATCGCGATGTCGTTGGTCAGCTGGTCGCCGGCAATCGGAATCACCGCCGTGTGGCGGATTGCGCCCTGCACGAAGACCGCGATGTCCGTGGTACCGCCGCCGATATCGACCAGGCAGACGCCGACATCCTTCTCGTCCTCGGTCAATACGGCATAGCCCGAGGCCAGCGGCTGCAGCACCAGGTCGACCACTTCGAGGCCGCAACGATGCACGCACTTGACGATGTTCTGCACCGCCGTCACCGCGCCGGTGACCAGATGCACCTTGACGTCGAGCCGCTTTGCGTCCATGCCGATCGGCTCCTTGACACCATCCTGGCCATCGACGATGAACTCCTGCACCAGCGTGTGCAGGATCTGGTCGTCGGCCGAGATCGAGGTCGCGTTGGCGGCTTCGATGGCGCGCTCGACGTCGAACTGGGTGACTTCCTTCTCACGCACCACGGCCATGCCCGTGGAGTCCTTGCTCTTGATGTGGCTGCCGGCGATGCCGGTGTACACCTCGCGCACCTTGCAGCCGGCCATCATCTCGACTTCGGCGATGGCCTTGGAGATCGAATTGACCGTGGCCTCGATGTTGATCACCATGCCGCGCTTCAGCCCGGTCGACTCCTGGGTGCCCAGGCCGAGGATGCCCAGCCTCCCCTCGACATCCATTTCGCCGACAATCGCGACGATCTTGGAGGTGCCGATGTCGAGGCCGACAATCAGGTCACGTTTCGCTTCTTTGCTCATCAGCTCTTGCTCGCCCGCAGGGCGAATCCATTCGGGTAACGCATATCCACTACACCGATGGTTTGCAGGCGATTTTTCGCCGAGCTGCTCACGGTGGCATAGTGGGTCGTAAAGCGGCGCAGACGGTCGGCCAGCGGATGCTTGGGCTGGTCGCGGCCAAGCTCCAGCACCACACCGTCATCCAGCTTGAGTTGCCAGGCCTCGCGCGCGGAAAGATGAATCGCGACTGGCTTGCGTCCGATTGCCGCCAGGCCGTCGTTGAATTCCTGGTAGCGGGCCAGCACACGAGGCGCGGAGCCCTCGGGCCCGGCGAAGGCCGGCAGCGCCTCACGGCTTGACGCCAGGAAAACCTCGCCGCGGCTATTGACCAGGCGCGCCTCGCCTTCCTGCGGGGTCCACCGCGCCGCCGCGCGGTGCTCTTCAAGCGCCAGCTCGACGCCGTCCGGCCAAAGGCGGCGCAGGGAGGCCGAGCGCACCCAGGGCATGCGTTCAAAAGCCGCCTGCGCCGCTTCCAGATTCACGGTAAAGAAATTCCCGGACAGCGCGCTGCGCGCCGTGTGTTCAATCTGCGCGCGCGAGACTTGATCCAGCGGAGTCACGACCACCAGTTGCTTCAGCGGAAACACCGGCAAGCGCTGCAGCGCCATGGCGCCGGCCCAGGCCAACAAGACGCCGCCTGCCAGCAGCAGCAGATCGGCCAGCAGATTGATCAGCATCGGCCGATCCCAGAAGCCGTCGCCGGCGCCTGGCTCGGTCCGGGTATTGCCCCGCGGCTTAGCCATAACGGGCCTCTTCGAGCAGTCGGAGCACAAGCTGGGAAAACTGGATGCCGGCCGCCCGCGCCGCCATCGGCACCAGCGAATGGTCGGTCATGCCCGGCGAGGTATTCGCCTCCAGGCAGCAGATCCGCCCCTCGCCATCCAGCATCAGGTCCATGCGGCCCCAGCCGCGCCCGCCGAGCACGGCGAAGGCACGCAGCGCCAGATCGCGCATTTCGCTTTCGCGCTCGGCACCGAGGCCGCTTGGAATCCGGTATTCGGTGTCGTCGCGCAGATACTTGGCGTCGTAGTCGTAGAACTCGGTGGCCGGGACGATGCGGATCACCGGCAAGGCCTGGCCGGCCAAGATGCCGACGGTGAACTCGCCGCCGCCCAGATATTTCTCGGCAATCACGCAGCTATCGAAGCGGGCCGCGAGTTCATAGGCAGCACGCAGGCCGCCCGCCTGTTTGACCTTGCTGATACCGATGCTGGAACCCTCGTTGGCCGGCTTGACGAACAAGGGCAGGCCCAGCCGCGCTTCGATCGCGGCAAAATCGCTGGCGGCATCGAGCACCACGTAATCCGGCACCGGCAGCCCGACGGCTTGCCAGACCAGCTTCGAGCGCCACTTGTCCATCGCCAGCGCGGACGCCAACACGCCGCTGCCGGTATAGGGAATCGCCAGCAGATCCAGCGCGCCCTGCAGCGTGCCGTCTTCGCCGCCGCGGCCGTGCAGGGCGATGAAGACACGCTGGAAACGCTCGGCATGCAGCGCCTCCAGCGCTTTGTCCTGCGGATCGAAACTGTGCGCGTCGACGCCGCACGAACGCAGCGCGGCCAGCACCGCAGTACCGCTTTTCAGCGAAACCTCGCGCTCGGCCGACTTGCCGCCCATCATCACCGCCACCTTGCCGAAATCCATCAAACTCCTTCTCTGCCCAGCCCTGACTGACTCGCTGCCGAACCCACAATGCGCACCTCGCGCAACAGGGGAATGCCGAACTTTTCCTCAACTTCCGCCTGAATCCGGCCGATTAGCATTTCTATCGCACCCGCTGTCGCCTTGCCCTCGGGATTAACGATGAAATTCGCATGCTTTTCGGAAACCTGCGCGCCATCGATCTGTGTGCCCTTTAGGCCGGCAGCCTCGATCAGGCGTGCGGCATGATCGCCAGGCGGATTCCTGAACACCGAGCCGGCATTCGGCAAAGCCAGCGGCTGGGTGGCGATCCGCCGCTCCAGCAGTTCGCGCAGGCGGGTGCTGGCCGTTTCGGCGTCGCCGGGCGGGAAACGAAGCCAGGCACCGGCAAAAATCTCGTCGCTTGAGCGCTTGAGACCGACATGGCGATAGCCGATGGCAAAATCATCCGGAGGCCTGACAATCCGCTCGCCCTGGCGGTTCAGCATCAGCACCCGTTCGACGTAATGCCAGGTCTCGCCGCCATGGCAACCGGCATTCATCGCCAGCGCGCCGCCCATCGTCCCGGGAATTCCCGCCAGAAACTCGGCCTCGGCACAGGCTTGCCTGCCGGCAAAGCGGGCCAGCTTGGGCGAAGCGACGCCGGCCTCGACATAGAAACTGCCGTCGGGTTCCCGGCGCAGGGTGTCGAGCGCACCATGGGTGAAAATCGCGGTGCCGTCGAAACCACCGTCGCGCACCAGCAGGTTGCTGCCGAGACCCACCATGAGCAGCGGCTCGTCGTACCGCAGATGCTGCAGGAAGATGGCGAGATCGGCCAGGTCGGAGGGGAAGTAGGCGCGGGCCACGGGGCCGCCGGCGCGCCATGAGACGTGCCCCGCCATGGACTCGTTCTCGCGCACCGGACTGCGCGGTGACTCAGTCATTGCCTGCCACGGCCCTGTTCAACTGCGCCGGTACGCCACCGATCGATCCGGCGCCCATGGTGATCACCACGTCGCCGTCGCGCACCGCGCCGAGAATGGCGGCCGGCATCGCCGCGATATCTTCGACGAAGATCGGTTCGACCTTGCCGGTGCCTTGCATGCCTGGAGTGGCGCTTTGCGCGCAGGCAACGCGCAAGGCGCGCACCAGCGTGCGGCCGTCGGCGGCGACGATCGGCGCTTCGCCGGCGGCATATACCTCCGCCAGCAGCAGGGCATCGACACCGCCGAGCACCTTGACGAAGTCCTCGAAGCAGTCGCGGGTGCGCGTGTAGCGATGCGGCTGAAAAGCCAGCACCAGCCGCCGCCCAGGGAAAGCGCCGCGCGCCGCGGCGAGGGTGGCGGCCATTTCCACCGGGTGATGGCCGTAGTCGTCGACCAGGGTGAATGTCCCGCCCGCCGGACAGGGAATCTCGCCGTACCGTTGGAAGCGCCGGCCGACGCCCCTGAACTCCGCCAGCGCCTTGATGATCGCCGTGTCGCCAACGCCGACTTCCGTCGCCACCGCGATGGCCGCCAGCGCATTCAGCACATTGTGGCGCCCCGGCAGATTGAGCACGATGGGCAGGCGACTCACGCTCCCGTTGGTACGCACGCAGGTAAAGCGCATGGTGCCGCCTTCGGCTACCACGTCTTCGGCGCGAAAATTGACCTCGCTGTCGATGCCGTAGGTGACGATCTGCTTGGCCACGCGCGGAATGATCTCGCGCACGTTGGGATCGTCCCCGCAAACCACGGCAACGCCATAGAACGGCAGGCGGTGCAGGAAATCGACGAAGGCCTGCTTGAGGCGGCCGAAGTCATGACCATAGGTTTCCATGTGATCGGCATCGATGTTGGTCACCACCGAGATCACCGGCGAGAGGAACAGGAAGGAAGCGTCCGACTCGTCCGCCTCGGCCACCAGGAATTCGCCGCTACCCAGCCTGGCGTTGGCCCCGGCGGAATTCAGCCGGCCGCCGATGACGAAGGTCGGATCGAGGCCACCCTCCGCCAGCAGGCTGGCGACCAGGCTGGTGGTCGTGGTCTTGCCGTGGGTACCGGCAATCGCCACGCCCTGCTTGATGCGCATCAGTTCGGCCAACATCTGCGCGCGCGGCACCACCGGCACGCGACGCTCGCGCGCCGAGACCACCTCCGGGTTGTCCTCGCGCACCGCGGTCGACACCACCACCGCGTCGGCCAGCGCAACGTTCTGCGCGCCATGCCCGATCGCAATGCGGATGCCCTGCGCCGCCAGGCGCCGCGTCGTCGCACTCTCGCTGAGATCGGAACCGCTGACCTCGAAGCCCTGATTCGCCAGCACCTCGGCGATGCCGGACATGCCCGAGCCGCCGATGCCGACGAAATGTATGCGTTTGACTTTATGTTTCATTTCGCCACCTCCTGGCAGATCGCGGCAACCGCCGCAGTCGCTTCAGGCCGCGCCAGCGCACGCGCCTTTTCCGCCATTTGGGCAAGTTGGCTGCGCGACAGGTTCCTGATCTCGGCCAGGCGCGCGGGCGTCAACTGGTCCTGCGGCAGCAGGATCGCCGCACCCGCATTGCTGAGAAAGCGCGCATTCGAAGTCTGGTGGTCATCCACCGCGTGCGGGAACGGCACCAGCAGACTGGCGACCCCTGCCGCGGCGAGTTCCGCCACGGTCAGCGCGCCGGCCCGGCAGATCACCAGATCGGCCCAGCCGTAGGCTGCGGCCATGTCGTTGATGAAGGCCATGCAATCGGCGTGCACGCCCGCCGATATATAGAGGCTCTTCAGTATCGGCAGATGTTTTTCGCCCGCCTGGTGGATCACCAGCGGACGCTCGTTCTCCGGGAGCAGGGCCAGGGCCTTGGGCAGGGTTTCGTTCAAGGCCTGCGCGCCAAGGCTGCCGCCCACCACCAGCACGCGCAGCGGGCCGCTGCGCTGCTCATAGCGAACAGTCGGCGCCGGCAAGACGGCGATTTCCGGGCGCACCGGATTGCCCGCCCAAGCGCCCCGCTCCAGCACGCCGGGGAAACCGCTCAGCACACGGTCGGCCACCCTTGCCAAGACGCTGTTGGCGAGGCCGGCGACCGAATTCTGTTCGTGCAGCACCAGCGGAATACCTCTCAGCGAAGCCATCATGCCGCCCGGGAAACTGACATAGCCACCCATGCCCAACACCACGTCGGGCCGGATGCGCTTGAGCTGCGACCATGCCTGGCTGAAACCGCGCAGCAGGTTGAAGGGCAGCAGCAGCTTGCGCAGCCAACCCTTGCCGCGCAGCGCGGAGAAATGCACCCAGGCCATCTCGTAGCCGCGCCCGGCGGTCAGCTTGGATTCCATGCCATCCGGGTTGCCCATCCAGGCGATGTTCCAGCCTTGCGCGCGCAAGTGCTCGGCCACGGCAAGACCCGGCATGATGTGTCCACCGGTGCCGCCAGCCATGATCAGCAGGGTCTTGCTCATACCTGCTGACCACTCATAAGCTTGTGGTTCTGGTGCCGGCCGTATCTGCGGGACTTAACTTGCTGACGCAAGTTGGCCTTCACCGAAACAGGCAATTGATGAGGGGTCATACTTGTTGCCCCCTCATCAACTGCCTGTTTTCCCAGTCAACCCTGAGCAGTATTCCCAACGCAAGACAGTTCGCCACGATGCCCGAGCCGCCGAAACTCATCAGCGGCAGAGTCAGGCCCTTGGTCGGCAGCAAGCCCATGTTCACACCCATGTTGATGAAACCCTGGACCCCGAGCCAGATGCCGATGCCTTGCGCCACCAGCCCGGAATGCACGCGGCCGAGCACCAGCGCCTGGCGGCCAATGGCAAAGGCGCGCTGCACCAGCAAGGCGAACAGACCGACCACGAGGCAGACTCCGACGAAACCGAGTTCCTCGGCGATCACCGCCAGCAGGAAATCGGTGTGCGCTTCGGGCAGGTAGAACAGTTTCTCGACGCTGGCGCCGAGGCCGACGCCGAACCACTCGCCACGGCCGAAGGCGATCAACGCGTGCGAGAGCTGGTAGCCCTTGCCGAAGGCATCCTGCCAGGGATCCATGAAGCCGAAGATGCGCTCGCGCCGATACGGCGAAACCCAGATCATGATGACGAAACTGACCGCCAGGACCACCACCAGCACGCCGAACACGCGGGCATTGATGCCGCCGAGGAACAGGATGCCGGTGGCGATGCAGAGGATCACCACCAGCGCGCCGAAATCCGGCTCGCGCAGCAGCAGGGCGCCGACCAGCACCATGACCAGCGCCATCGGACCGAAGCCGCGCAGGAAGCTGCCCATGTCGTCGAGCTTGCGCGTGGTGTAGTCGGCGGCGTAGAGCACAACGAAAAGCTTCATCAACTCAGAGGGCTGCAGGTTGATCGGGCCGAGGCCGATCCAGCGCTGGGCGCCATTGACCGAGCGGCCGACATGGGGAATCAGCACCAACAGCAGCAGCACGACTCCGGCCAGGAACAGCCAGGGCGCCGCCTGCTGCCACAGGCGCAGCGGAATCTGGAAGGCCATCACGCCGGCCACCAGGCCGACGGTCAGAAAGACTCCGTGACGAAACAGGAAATAGGCCGACTGGTTGCCCGTGAAGCGGCTGCCCTCGGCCATCGCGATGGAGGCCGAATACACCATCACCAGCCCCAGCAGGAGCAGGCCGAGTGCCGGCCACAGCAGCAGGCCGTCGAGTTCGGCGGGCGCCGGGTGCGCCGGCGAGGCGTAGGCCCGACTCACGCGGCGGCCTCCAGTGCGCGTACCGCCGCGACGAATACCTGCGCACGATGCTCGTAATTGCGGAACATGTCGAAGCTGGCGCAGGCCGGCGACAGCAGCACGGCGTCGCCCGGTTGCGCCAGAACGCGGGCGCGGCGCACCGCATCCTCCATGTCGCCCGCGCTTTCGACCGCGACGCCGGCGGCACCAAGCACCTTCTCGATCAGCGGCCCGTCGCGGCCGATCAGCACCGCGGCGCGGGCATGGCGTGCCGCAGCTTTGCCCAACGGCGAAAAATCCTGTCCCTTGCCGTCGCCCCCGGCAACAAGAATGATCTTGCGATCATTCTTGTTGCCGGCATTCGCCAATTGGGAGCCCTCCCTCCCGGCCTCCCTCCCCGTGGGAGCGAGGTGACTATTCTGGGCGGCCAACTGGCCGCCAATACCGTTCAGCGCCGCCACCGTGGCACCGACATTGGTGCCCTTGGAATCGTCGTACCAGCTCACGCCATCCAGCTCGGCAACTTTCTCGACCCGGTGCGGCAAGCCGCGGAAGCTGCGCAAGGCCGGCAGCAAGGCATTGGCATCGAAGCCGAGGCTGGCGCAAAGCGCCAGCGCAGCCATGGCGTTGGCGGCATTGTGCAAACCGGCCAGCGGCAGTTCCGCTACCGGCAGCAGAAAGCGCTCGCCCTGCACCAGCCACGGCTCGCCCCGGTTCGGACGCAGGCCGAAATCCTCGCCGGTCGCCGGCGCGTCGAGCCCGAAGCTGATGATGCGGCGATCGGCCAGTGCCATCCGGCGCACGCGCGGATCGGCGCGATTGAGTACCTGGACGCCGGGCGCACCCTCGGTGCTCTTGAAAACCCGTGCCTTGGCCGACGCGTATTCGTCGAGGTCGATGTAGCGATCGAGATGGTCGTCGGAGATATTGAGCACCGTCGCCGCCATCGGATTCAGCGTCTCGGTGGTCTCCAGCTGGAAACTGGAGAGCTCCAGCACCCAGATCTGCGGCAGGGCGCCCACGTCCTGCGCATCCATCAAGGCGGTAAGCGCGGCCGGTGAGATATTGCCGGCGACGCCGACCGTCTTGCCCGTGGCGCGCAGCAGGTGCCCGCTCAATGCAGTGGTGGTGGTCTTGCCATTGGTGCCGGTAATCGCCAGCACCGGCGCGGTGGAGCCGAGGGCGCGCAGTCCCTGGGCGAACAGCTCGATCTCGCCCAGCACCGGAATCCCGGAAGCACGGGCGTGGATCACCACCATCAGACCGCCCGAAAGTCCCGGCGACAGCACCAGCAGATCGATGCCTGCAAGCAGCGCCTTGTCGAACTCGCCGGCGATGAACTCCAGCCGGGAGTCGGCGCCGGTAACACGGCGACGCAACTCGTCCAAATACGGCGGCGCCGCGCGCGTGTCGGCCACTCGCACCCGCGCGCCCTGCCGCGCGCACCAGCACGCCGCCGCCAGCCCGGATTCGCCGAGGCCGAGCACCAGGACGTGTTTGCCGTTCAAGTTCATAAGCCTTCACCACCAAGACACCAAGAACACCAAGGAACACCAAGAACTGCAACAAGACAGTTCTGGTTTTCTTGGTGCATCTTTGTGCACTTGGTGCCTTGGTGGTGAAAGTCTTTCATCGTATCTTCAAGGTCGACAGGCCGAACAGCACCAGCAGAATCGTGATGATCCAGAAGCGCACCACGACCTGCGTCTCCTTCCAGCCGGTTTGTTCGAAATGATGATGCAGCGGCGCCATGCGCAGGATTCGCCGTCCCTCGCCGTAGCGCTTCTTGGTGTATTTGAAGTAGCCGACCTGGAGCATCACCGACAGGGTCTCGGCAACGAATACGCCGCCCATGATGAACAGCACGATTTCCTGGCGCGCCACCACGGCCACCGCGCCGAGCGCCGCGCCCAGCGCCAGAGCGCCGACATCGCCCATGAAGACCTCGGCTGGATAGGCGTTGAACCAGAGGAATCCGAGGCCGGCGCCGGCGATCGCACCGCAGAACACCGTCAGCTCGCCGGCGCCGGGTATGTAGGGCAGCAGCAGGTATTTCGAGAACACCGAGTTGCCGGCGACATAGGTGAAGATGCCCAGCGCGGCGCCGACCAGCACCGTCGGCATGATCGCCAGGCCGTCGAGGCCGTCGGTCAGATTTACCGCATTGCTGCTGCCGACGATCACCAGGTAGGTCAGCAGGATGAAGCCGAACATGCCCAGCGGGTAGGTGACGCTCTTGAAGAAGGGCACGATCAGGGCGGTCTGCTGCGGCAGTTCCAGGGTGAAACCGGAAGACACCCACTGGAAGAACAATTGCACCACCTTTTCGTTGTTGGGCGCCGAAATCGAAAATGCCAAGTAGATTGCTGCGACCAGCCCGATCACCGACTGCCAGAAGAACTTGGCGCGCGCCGAGAGGCCGTCCGGGTTGCGATAGACCACCTTGCGCCAGTCGTCGACCCAGCCCACCGCGCCGTAACCGAGGGTGACGATCAGCACGATCCAGATGAAGCGATTGGACAGGTCGGCCCACAGCAGCGTCGACACGCCGAGCGAAATCAGAATCAAGGCGCCGCCCATGGTCGGCGTGCCGGCCTTCACCAGGTGCGTCTGCGGCCCGTCGCTGCGCACCGACTGGCCGATCTTCTTGGCCGCCAGCCAGCGGATCACCGCCGGGCCGAAGACAAAGGAAATGGTCAGCGCCGTCATGGTCGCCAGCACCGCGCGCAGGGTGATGTAGCCGAAGACGTTGAAGCCGCGAAAATCCTTGGCCAGCCATTGCGCGAGTTCAAGCAGCATTATTCACCTTTCCCCCGTCCCCCTTCCCCAGCAAGGGGGCGACGGCTGTTCGCAGGCTGCGCCTGCTCCGGTTGATGGCTTGCGCCGCCTTGGGGCGGCCCAACGACGGCGCCCTCGTCTACTGCAGCCGCGACCACGCGCTCCATCTTCATGAAGCGCGAGCCCTTGACCAGCACCGTGGTCTGCGCGTCGAGTTCGGCCAGCAGCGCCTTCACCAGGTCTTCGATGCGCTGGAAGTGCTGGCCGCCTTCGCCGAAGTTGGCCGCGGCGGCGGCCGACAGTTCGCCCAGGCACAGCAGGCGGTCGATGCCGTGGCTCTTGGCGTAGCCGCCGATCTCATCGTGAAACTGGCCGGCTGCCGCGCCGGCCTCGCCCATGTCGCCCATGACGAAAATGCACTTGCCGGGCACCGAAGCCAAGACGTCGATCGCGGCGCGCATCGAATCCGGGTTGGCGTTGTAACTGTCATCGATCACCAGCGCGCCGTGGCGGCCGACGCGTCGCTGCAAGCGCCCCTTGACCCCGGCAAATCCCGCCAAGCCCTGCCTGACGGCGTCCGCCGCGGCCCCCGCGGCCAGCGCCGCCGCCGCCGCCGCACAGGCATTGCGGGCATTGTGGCAACCCGGCACAGGAAGCACCAGGTCGATCTCGCCCCAGGGCGTGACCAGATGCAGGTCGCCGCCGAAACCGTGGGCATTGAACCGGCCGCGCACGTCGGCCGCCTGATTGAGGCCGAAACTCAGTTGCCGGTTATCTCTCGACAGTTCGCGCCAGACCGCGGCCTGCGCATCGTCGGCATTGAACACGGCGATGCCGTCGGCGGCCAGCCCGGCGAATATCTCCCCCTTGGCCAGCGCAACATCCTGCACCGAACCGAGACCCTCCAGATGGGCGCGTTGGGCATTGTTCACCACGGCTACGGTGGGCGCCGCCAGGTGCGTCAGGTAATCGATTTCCCCGACGTGGTTCATCCCCATCTCGATCACTGCGGCACAGTGCGACGGGCGCAGCTTGAGCAGGGTCAGCGGCAGGCCGATGTCGTTGTTGAGGTTGCCGACGGTCGCCAATACGGAATCGGCGCGACCATGCTGCGCGCGCAAAATCGCCGCGCACATTTCCTTTACCGTGGTCTTGCCATTGCTGCCGGTGATGCCGATCAACGGAATCGCGAAGCGGCCGCGCCAGTATGCCGCCAGCGCGCCCAGCGCCAGACGCGTATCGGTGGCGCCAAGCAGCGGCAGACCGGGATGCGCCGCGGCGAACTCATGGCTGACCAAAGCGCCTGCCGCGCCGCGCGCGAGGACATCGGCAACATAATCGTGGCCGTCGAAGTGCTCGCCGCTGAGGGCGACAAACAGCTCGCCGGCGGCAATGCTGCGCGAATCGGTGGACACGCCGCCGAAGCCGGCGTCGGCGCCCTGCGCCTGGGCGGCGATGGCCTGCGCGGCCTGGTGGAGGGTCATCATCATGGTTTTCGCTACCGTTGCCGTATCGCCAGCGCCGACTTTGCCGCGGCGAGATCGGAGAAGGGATGTCGCACCCCAGCGATTTCCTGGTAGGGCTCATGGCCTTTGCCGGCGAGCAGGATCACGTCGCGCGGGTCGGCGCCCGCCACCGCATCGGCGATGGCCTGCCCGCGGTCGGGCTGGACCTGCGGCGGTCGCTGGAAGCCTTTGATGATGCCGTCGATGATCGCCTGCTGGTCTTCCCGGCGCGGATTGTCGCTGGTGAGCACCACGCGATCCGCCAGACGCTCGGCCACCGCGCCCATCTGCGGCCGCTTGCCGGGATCGCGCTCGCCGCCACAGCCGAACACGCAAATCAGCCTGCCACCACGCGCCGTGACGGTTTCGCGCAGCACGCCGAGGGCCTTTTCCAGCGCGTCCGGGGTATGCGCGTAATCCACCACCACCAGCGGTTGTTGCTCACCGCCCAGCGTCTGCATGCGTCCTGGTGGCGGCCGGATGCGGCGCAGGGCGGCGGCGATGTCTTCGAGGCGTTCGCCTCGTGCCAACAGGGCGCCGATCACGGCGAGCAGATTGGACACGTTGAAGCGGCCCACGACGGGAGCCGAAAAGTGAAACCCGCGCAAATCGAACTCGATGCCGGAAGCACCCATGTTGAGATTTTCTGCAGTCAATACTTCATCGACGAGGGCGGAGACTGGATCGGTCAGCGTATAGCCGATAGTGCGCAGGCGGCCGCTTAGCTTTGCAGCAAATTGGACCCCCATGGGATCGTCAAGGTTCAGCACTGCAGCGCCCAGCCCCGGCGCGAAGAAAAGCTTTTCCTTGGCCGCCGCGTAGGCTTCCATGGTGACGTGATATTCGAGATGGTCGCGGGTCAGGTTGGTGAATACCGCGACGTCGAAGGCCGCGCCATTGACCCGCCCCTGATCGAGGCCGATGGAAGAAACTTCCATCGCGCAGGCATCGGCGCCGCGCGCGACGAAACCGGCGAGTGCCGCATGCAGGGCGATCGCGTCCGGCGTGGTGTTGGGGCTTTCGTCCAGCGCATCGAGAAAACCGTTGCCCAGGGTGCCGATCACTGCGCATCGGTGCTGCAGGGAATTCATCGCCTGCGCGAGCCATTGCGATACCGAGGTCTTGCCGTTGGTGCCGGTCACCCCGGCGAGCCAGAGATGCGCCGAGGGACGGCCGTAGACCAAGTGCGCGAGTTCGCCTGAAAGCGCCGCGAGTCCATGCACCTCAATAATCGCCGTCTCGCCAGCGCCGACTCTTGCAGTGCCATCTCGACCTGTCTCGGCAAGCACCGCCACCGCACCCTGCGCCAGCGCCTGGGCGATGAAATCGCGACCATCGACCTGGCTGCCGGGAAAGGCGACGAAGACATCTCCCGGCTGCACGCGGCGCGAATCGGCGGTCAAGCGCACCGGCTTGATCCCCTGGCGCTGAAGTTGTTCAAGCAGGGCCATGGCGGCGTTCACATCTCTTCCTTGACCGGCTCGGCGCTGGTCATCAGCAGCGGCTTGAGCGGTGCATCGGGCGCCACGCCGATGGTACGCAGGCTGCCGGCCATGATTTGCGCGAACACCGGCGCCGCCACGTCGCCGCCGAGGTGCTTGCCATTCGACGGCTCGTCGATCATCACTGCAACGATCAGGCGTGGATCGGAGGCCGGGGCGAAGCCGACAAACGATGCGACATACTTGTTGGCATAGGCGCCGCCCTCGATCTTGTGTGCGGTGCCGGTCTTGCCGGCGACGCGATAGCCGGCAATCTGCGCCTTGGGTGCGGTACCCCCGGGTTGCACCGCCATCTCCAGCATGGCGCGGACTTCACGCGCGGTCTGCGCGGAGAACACCTGCTTGCCGTTGAGTGGCGGCGCATCGAGCCGGGCCAGCGAGATCGGCACCAGGTCGCCATCGCGGGCGAAGGCCTGGTAGGCACGGGCCAGCTGGATCAGGGTGACCGAGATGCCATGCCCATAGGCCATGGTGGCCTGTTCGATCGGCTTCCAGGTCTTGGCCGGACGCAAACGGCCGCCGACCTCGCCCGGAAAGCCGAGCTTCAGGGGTGCACCGAAGCCCATGCTGTCGAACATGGTCCACATGTCGTCGGGCGTCATCGACAAGGCCATTTTCGCCGCACCGATATTGGAAGATTTCTGGATCACCTGCGCCACGGTCAGCACGCCATGCATGTGGGCATCGGAAATCGTCGCCGTGCCGATGGTCATTTTCCCCGGCGCGGTCTGGATCGGCGTGTTGAAGCGGACATTGCCCTTTTCCAGCGCCAGCGCCACGGTAAACGGCTTCATGGTCGAGCCAGGCTCGAAGGTGTCGGTCAGCGCCCGGTTGCGCAACTGGGCGCCGATCAGCTTGACGCGATTGTTCGGGTTGTAGGTCGGCAGATTCGCCAAAGCCAGTATTTCGCCGGTCCTTGCGTCGAGTACGACCACGCCGCCGGCCTTGGCCCGGTTCTCCTCCAGCCCGTGCTTGAGGTGGGTATAGGCCAGGTACTGCACCTTCGAGTCGATCGCGAGGGCGATGTCCTTGCCCTCCAGCGGCGGATGGATGCTTTCGACATCTTCCACCACGTTGCCGCGCCGGTCCTTGATAACCCGGCGCGAACCGGGCTTGCCCGAGAGCTGGCCGTTGAACGCCAGCTCGACGCCCTCCTGGCCGGCATCCTCGATGCCGGTAAAACCCAGCATATGCGCCATCACTTCGCCCGCCGGGTAGTAGCGCCGGTATTCGTTCTTCTGGTGGATGCCGGGCAATTTGAGCGCCGTAACCCGATCGGCCAGTTCCGGCGGCAACTGGCGTTTGACATAGACGAACTCGCGTTCCGACGCCAGCTTGCGGTCGATCTCGCGCACGTCCATGTCGAGCAAGGCCGCCAGGCTGCGCGATTGCGCCGGCGCCAGCTGGGCATCTTCGGGAATCGCCCAGATCGAGCGCACCGGAGTGGATACCGCCAGCACGTCGCCATTGCGATCGGTGATGCGACCGCGGGTGGCGGAGATGTCGATCACCCGCTCGAAGCGGGCGCGTCCCTTGTCGCCAAGGAATTCGTTGTTGAAACCCTGCAGGTAAAGCGAGCGTGCAATCAGCGCGACGAAGGCACCCAGCAGCAGCACCAGCACCAGCCGTTGCCGCCAGGGCGGCAGGCGCTCGGAAAGCAGCGGGCTTCTGGAGAACTTGATCGACTTGATCGCCATGTCAATTCTCCGCCACCGGATCGACCGAAATGATCTGTCCCGGCGCCGGAGGTTTCATGCCGAGCTTTTCGCGCGCCGCCTTCTCCACCCGGACATGGGCAGCCAGGGTGCTTTGCTCAAGCTGCAACTGCCCCCACTCCACATCCAGATCGCGCATGCGCTTCTGCACCGCCTCCAGTTCGGTGAACAGCTTGCGCGCACGATGATTGGCGCTGACCGCGGACAAGGCGCAGGCCAGGGCGATCAGGATCAGGATCAGATTGACGCGTGCCATCTATACGCCCCCACCCCCCACCCCCCGCCCGCCAACGGGGGTGACGGCAGTTCGCCGCTGCGCGGCTCCGGATTTCTGGCGAGCCCCGTCTTGGGATTCCCCAAGGGGACTTCCTTCGGGGCGCGGCCCATCGACGCCAGGGCCGACTTTCTGCGCCACGCGCAGCACCGCGCTGCGACAACGCGGATTGGCGGCGATTTCGGCAGCCGAGGGAAACTTCGCCTTGCCCACCAGTTTCACTATCGGCTGCGGTAGATCTACCGCGCGCACCGGCACCCCTTTCGGCGGTTGCGGCGGATGCGCCGCATCGCGCATGAAGCGCTTGACGATGCGATCCTCCAGCGAATGGAAGCTGATCACGGCAAGGCGTCCACCCGGTGCCAGCCTTTCAACGGCACGGGGCAGGGTTAACGACAGCTCCTCAAGCTCCCGATTGACGTGAATCCGTAGAGCTTGAAAGCTGCGCGTCGCCGGGTGCTGACCCGGTTCCCGCGTGCGGACGACTTGCGCCACGAGCGTGGCAAGCTGTCCTGTCCTTGAAATACCGTGCTCGCCCCGAGCAGCAACAAGCGCCTTTGCAATCGCATGAGCAAACCGTTCTTCGCCATAGTCTCTGATCACCCTTTCTATTTCTGATTGCGATGCCCGCGCCAGAAACTCGGCGGCGGTCTCCCCCTGCGTCGTATCCATACGCATGTCCAGCGGCGCATCGAAACGAAAACTCATGCCCCGTTCGGGCGTATTCAGTTGCGGCGACGAAACGCCGATGTCCAGCAGCACGCCATCCACCTGTGCCACGCCGAGCTTGTCCAAGACTGCGTCGAACTCGCTGAAAGGCGCATGCACCAAGGTGAAACGCGGGTCCGTAAACGACGATCCGGCGGCAATTGCCGCCGGATCGCGGTCGAGCGCGATCAAGCGCCCCGCCGCACCCAGCGAATCGAGAATCGCGCGGCTGTGGCCGCCGCGACCGAAAGTGGCATCGACATAGATTCCCGCCGGCTGGATCGCCAGCGCTGCGACCGCTTCGGCCAACAGCACGCTGACGTGGGTGTCGACACTCACAGCGCAAGATTTTCCAGGCCCGGAGGCAACAGCTTGTCGCCCACTGCGAAGATCGCATCCTGCTGCGCCTTCCAGCCGGCGGCCGACCAGATTTCAAAATGCCGCCCCTGTCCTACCAGCCAGACTTCCTTTTCCAGCCCTGCGTACTGGCGCAAGGATGGCGAAATCAGCAGGCGCCCGGCGCCATCCAGTTCCACATCCTCGGCAAAGCCCACCAGGAGACGCCGCACCATGGCGGATTCGACTTGCAGACTGGGCGCCGCCAGGATCTGGGCGCGAATCGGCTCCCACGCCGGCTGGGGGTAGAGCAACAGACAGCGATGGGGATGGGCGGTCACCACCAGGCGCCCTTCGCCGGCAGCCACCAGGGCATCGCGGTGCCGTGCCGGAACCGCCATCCGGCCCTTGGCATCGAGATTGAGCGCTGCCGCACCTTGGAACATCGAATTCCCCCTGAACGAGAAATCAACCGCCATCCGGCTTAAATTTCCCACTACAACCCACCAAACCCCACTTTATGCCACTTTTTGACGTGGGTCAAGAACGGATCGAGTTTTTTTCAAGCGCAACAAGGGCTTAGACGCACCAATCGAGAAAAAATTGAATATCAAATATCTATTAAAATCAATGTGGATACAAAGCAAATCGAATGTGTTTTATGAAGAGATGCCAAGCCGCGCCACCACATTGCGCGCCACCTCCGGGAACAACCCATCGGCCGATAAAGCGCGGTATGGAGTAGAGTTTTATAAACAGCATTGCGGCCGAATCCGGACAAGCGGGACGGCCGAGAAAGACTTTTTGGGAGATGAACAAATGAAAACCTTGATGACTCGTAGAAGCCCTAATCGCGATCTATCCCGTCTGGCAATCGTCTTGCCGTTGCTCGCGTGCTGTCAGCTTGCGGTTGCGGAAACCAGGGCGGACCGCAGCGGCAAGGAGATTGTCGAAGCGGTTTGCGCCGGCTGCCACAATGCCGGCAAGGACGGCGCACCAAAGATCGGCGATCGCGCCGAGTGGGCCAAGCGCGCTTCCCACGGTCTCGACAAGCTGACCGCGCACGCCATCACCGGCGTCCGGAAAATGCCCGCCCACGGTGGACAAGCCTCGCTTTCCGATCTGGAGATGAGCAGAGCCGTCGCGTACATGGTGAGCGGTGGCGCTTCGCTCGATCCGGCCAAGACTTTCAGTTCGCCCAGCCAGAAAACCGGCGAGCAATTGGTCCGGGAGCGCTGCAGCGAATGCCATGGCGCCGGCAAGGACGGCGCGCCAAGGATCGGCTCCATCGCTGACTGGAAGCCGCGCCTGCAACGGGGAGTGGACGCCCTCGTAAACTCGGCCATTCGCGGACATAACGCGATGCCGGCGCGTGCCGGAATGGCCAACTTGAGCGATACCGACATGCGTGCGGCCGTCACCTTCATGGTCGTCCAGCAGAAACCGCTGCAACCATAGCGCTTGCCCTGGAAGCACTCCTGCCGGCGGCAACCTGAATCAGCGGGGAGCGCGCCGACTCAGGCTTGCCAGGGACGGTCGCCCATCATCTCGCCCAGTCGCACCGGGCGTTGCGGCATCCACACCGGATTGAACGCCAGCGTGTTTTTCGGAAACAGCATCACCACCGTGGAACCGAGCAGAAAGCGGCCCATTTCCTCGCCCTGCCGGAACCGGAGTTGCTGATCGTCGTACAGCCATTCGCGCAGGAGCCTTGGACGCGGCGGATTGACCACGCCATGCCACACGGTTGCCATGCTGCCAACAATGGTGGCGCCGACCAGCACCAGCACGAAGGGGCCGAGCGCCGACTCGAACACGCAGACCACGCGCTCATTGCGGGCGAACAAGCCGGGCACGCCGCGTGCTGTGCTTGGATTGACCGAAAACAGGTCGCCGGGCACATGAATCATGCGCCGCAGACGACCGTCGCAGGGCATGTGAATGCGGTGATAGTCCCGCGGGCTGAGATACAGCGTAGCGAAACTGCCGTCCTCGAATTGCGCAGCCAGCGCGCCATCACCGCCAACCAGGGCGGTCGTCGAGTAGCGATGGCCTTTGGCCTGGAAGATCCGGTCGCGCTCGATGGCGCCGAACTGGCTGATCGCGCCGTCCACCGGACAGATGAAGGCGGCGGCGGCCAGTGGTCGCGCCCCCGGCTTCAACGATCGCGTGAAGAACTCGTTGAAACTCCCATAGCTACTAATGTCCGGATCGGCGGCCTCGCTCATATTCACGCCGTAGCGGCCGACAAACCAGCGGATTACGCGCGTGGTCAGACTGCCGGCGCGGGCTGTGGCGAGCTTTCCGGCAAGGACTGTCAGAGCCTGTTTGGGCAGGACGTACTGCGGCAGGACTGCAAGAAGGTCGGACACGATGAAGGCGCGGGAGGCAAAGCGCCGAATTATACCGGGCAGCCTTACGCGGCTGCCCAGCGCCACAGCGGCGCACCCAGCCGCGCCGACAAGCGTTTACCTGCCCTGCGCGGACAGCGCGGCGATGCGTTCTTCCATGCTCGGATGGCTGGCAAACAGGGCCATCAAGCCTTGTCCGCCGGCAATCCCTGAACTCGCCAGGCTCTTCGGCAAGGGCTCGACCGATAGGCCGCCCAGGCGTTGCAGTGCCGCCATCATCGGCCGCGGCGATCCCATCAGGCCGGCGGCGCCGGCATCGGCACGGAACTCGCGCTGACGCGAGAACCAGGCGACGACGATGCTGGCCAGCACGCCGAACAGGATGTCGCAGACGATCACGGTGATCGTGTAGCCGATGCCGGGTCCGGAGGACTGGCTGTCGCCGCGGCGCAGGAAGCTGTCGACCAGGTAGCCGACCACGCGCGAGATGAAAATCACGAAGGTATTCACCACGCCCTGGATCAGGGTCAGGGTCACCATGTCGCCGTTGGCGACGTGGCTGACCTCGTGTGCCAGCACGGCTTCGACTTCCTCTTTGCTCATGCTTTGCAGGAGGCCGGTCGATACCGCGACCAGGGAATTGTTCCTGCTCGGCCCGGTGGCGAAGGCATTCGGGTCGCCTTCGTAGATCGCCACCTCGGGCATTGCCAAGCCGGCCTTGCTGGACAGCTTGCGCACGGTCTCCACCAGCCAGAACTCGGTGGAGGTTTCGGGGCTGTCGATGATCCGCGCGCCGGTGGACCACTTGGCCATGGTCTTCGACATCAACAGGGAAATGAAGGCGCCGCCAAAACCCATGATGCCGGCGAAGCCGAGCAGCAGGCCCATGTTGAGGCCGTTGGCGGTGAGGAATCGATTCACTCCCAGCACGCTGGCGGCGATGGACAGCACCAGCATCACGGCAAGGTTGGTGACGAGGAAAAGGACGATGCGTTTCATTGCGGTTCTCCCGGAGAAGAGTTAGAGCCTAGCGTCGCACGTCGGTCGCCAAAAGGCCGGCAGCACCTTTCGTCCTCCGTGCGAGAGCATAGATGCAGCGATTCTACGAAAATTCAAGTTTCCGACAAGCCGAATAAAACATGATCAATTCTTCGTAAAATACGAAGAATGAAATCCGCCGCGCTGAACTATCACCACCTGCGCTACTTCTGGGTCGTCGCCCAGGAAGGCAGCGTGACGCGGGCCGCAAAACGCCTTGGCGTCGCGGTGCAGACCATCAGCGTGCAGATCGCCCAACTCGAACAGTCGCTGGGCAAGGCGTTGCTGGCGCCGCAAGGCCGCCGGCTGGTGCCGACCGAAGCCGGCCGCCTGGCGCTGACCTACGCCGACCAGATCTTCCAGCTGGGCGAACACATGGGCGCCGCCTTGCGCGAAACGGACTCCGACCGCACGCTGCGGCTCGCCGTCGGCATTTCGGATGCGCTGCCCAAGCTGATCGCCTTCCGCCTGATGGAAGTCGTGTTCCATTTGCCGCAGCAGGTGCGACTGGTCTGTCGCGAAGGCGAATTCGATACCCTGCTGGCTGAGCTGGCCCTGCATCGGCTGGACGTGGTGCTGACTGACCGTGCCGCCCAGCCCGGTGGCAATCTGCGGGTCTTCAGCCATCCGCTGGGCGAGTTCGAGATCACGCTGTTCGCCGCGCCCGCACTGGCACGACGCTATCGCCGGGACTTTCCCGGCA
Source organism: Rhodocyclales bacterium RIFCSPLOWO2_02_FULL_63_24 (assembly GCA_001828935.1). Classification (GTDB taxonomy): domain Bacteria; phylum Pseudomonadota; class Gammaproteobacteria; order Burkholderiales; family Rhodocyclaceae; genus Sulfuritalea. The sequence goes on along the minus strand of MHZX01000063.1, from coordinate 26,306 downwards.
ACCTGAGCGGCGCGCCGATGCTGTTGCCGACGCGCGGCAATGCCCTGCGCGGGCAGATCGAACGCTGGCTGGAAAGTCACGGCGTGGCGCCCTTGATTGTCGGCGAGTTCGAGGACAGCGCGCTGCTCACCACCTTCGGCCGCGCCGGCCTGGGCCTCTTTCCCGCACCTTCGGTGCTGAGCGAGGACATCGCGGCGCAACTCGGCGCCGAGCCGGTCGGCGTGCTGGCCGACGTCAGGGAACAGTATTACGCGATCTCCAACGAGCGGCGCATCCGCCACCCGGCGGTGGAAGCCATCCGCAACGCGCCGGTCAGCTGGAGCCGAACCGAAGGCTGAGACGCTGCTTACTGGTAGCCCGGCGAACCAATCGCGGGAGTCGGCGCTGGCGAGACGGCGGCGGGCGCCGCCTGTTGCACATGGGGTGCAGCCGACGCATCATCCTTGTGCTTTTCATGCGGATGCCAGCCCAGCACCGCCAGCAGGACAAAGAAGCCGACGACATAGCCGACCGGGATCATCCAGCCGTGGCGCAGCCACTGGCCGACCGACTTGGCCTCGGGAAACAGGTTGGCCACCGCGACGCCGGCCGAGGAACCGAACCACAGCATCGAGCCGCCGAAACCGACTGCATAAGCCAGGAAGCCCCAGTCGTAGCCGCCCTGCTTCAGCGCCAGGGCCGTCAGTGGAATATTGTCGAACACCGCGGAGATGAAGCCCAGCGCCAGCGCCGAGGGCCAGGAGGCGGGCGGCAGTTCCTCCACCGGCATCATCGAGGCGCAGGTAACCAAGGACAACAGGAACACCGAGCCCTTGAAGGCGCCCGGGACCAGGCTCCACTCCGGCTTCCTCAGCGGCACCGCGAGCAGCAGCGCCACCCAGACGGCGGCGCCGAGGAAGGGGAAATAGTCGGCGGCGGCGGCGAATTTCAGATTCACCGTGACGTTGGTGACGATGGCGCCGACCAGGATGAAGCCGACGATGCCGACCCGCGCCCAGTCCACGTGGTGTGCCGCATGAAAGTCGCGGCTGATCGCCATGTGCTTGTGCTGCAGCAATGCCGCCGGAATGCCGAACACCACCGTCGCCACGGCGGCCGGAACATAGGCCTCCACCACGTCGAGCGGACTGACGCCATCCAGCCACATCATGGTGGTCGTCGTGTCGCCGACCACCGAACCGGCGCCGCCGCCATTTGATGCGGCGACGATGGCGGCAAGGTAGCCGATATGCACCTTGCGCTTGAACACGCTGGCGGCTACCGTCGCGCCGATCAGCGCGGCGGCGATGTTGTCGAGGAAGCCGGAGAGGACGAAGATGATGACCAGCAGCATGAAGGGTCCCAGCCAGCCTTCCGGCAGCAGCTTCGGCAGCACCTCGGGTACGCCGCTGTCCTCGAAATGGCGCGCCAGCAAGGCAAAGCCGACCAGCAGGCCGAGCAGGTTGACCAGCAGCACCCATTCATGGCCCATGTGCGCGCCGAAACCGGCGATGCCGGGGCCGGTCTTGAAGCCGGTGAACAGGATTTTGTAGGTGGTGATGGTGGCCAGCCCGGTCAGCGCCACCTGGAGCACATAATGATGGAATAGCGCCACGCCGAGCAGCGTCGCGCCAAACAGGATGAAATCGACGGGAATGCCGAACAGGGCCGGCGACATCGTGACCGCACCTGCCGCCTGCGCCAGCGGCGCCGCCAGCAACATGCCCGTTGCTGCCAGCAAATACCCCGCCCTGCCCCGGGATGCGTTGGTTCGATGCAAAGACCTCATCTGCCGCTCCAGTCGATTTATTGTCGGCGGATTGTAGCAGCCTCCCGCACGCCGCCACCCGGGAGGGGATCGCGGATAATGCGATAGACTTGGACATCCCAGCAAATGAAGGTTCGGCCATGAAAATATTGCTCGCGGTAGACGGCTCCGATCATGCGAATCGCGCCGCCCGGCACGTCGTCCGTATGGTGCAGGGCTGCACCGCCTACGAAATCCTGCTGCTCAACGTGCAGGCGCCGATCGACGCCCCGGAAGTCCTTGGTCATATGCCGGCACGCGAGATCGAGGCCATGCAGGAGAGCCGGGGTGGCGACGCGCTGGCATCGGCGCGGGCCTTGCTCGATAGCGCCGCTATCGAATATGTTCCGGAAGTGGCGCTCGGTCCGGTGGCCGAAACCATCGCGCGCCATGCCGAACTTGGAAACTGTGATGCCATCGTGATGGGCAGCCACGGCGCGGGAATGCTGACAAGCGTGCTGATGGGTTCGGTGACAGCCGCCGTGATCCACCTTGCCCATTGTCCGATTACTATCGTCAAGTAACGCTGGCTTCACGCCGTCACAGCCGTCAGCCCGAACGAAGCTCACCCCTCTTTGGCCAGGAGTACAAATTCAGTGGCGCCAGCAGCACGAATCCTGCGTCGAATTGCCGGCCTGATCCTGGGCCTCGGGGCATGGCTGGCAGCGGCGCAGGAGATTCCTGCGCTGTCGGGCGGACAGTCGCTCTATCTGCCGATCTACTCGCACCTCTATCACGGCGACGTGCACCCCAGGACCGGCAAACCTTCGGAGACCCTGGTTTCGGCCCATGTCAGCATCCGCAACACGGATCCCGCCGCCGCCATGAAGGTCGTCAGCGCCCGCTACTACAACACCGACGGCAAGCTGCTGCGGGAGTTTCTGCCGGCGCCGCAGACGATTCCCCCGCTCGGGACTTACGAACTCTACGTGGCGCGCTCGGATTCGTCGGGCGGATCGGGGGCCAACTTCATCATCGACTGGCGCGCCGACAAGCCCATCAACCCGCCGTTGGTGGAAGCCTTGCATGCCGACATCCGCGAAGCGCGTACCTTGCTCTTCGTCACCACGGCACGCCCCATCCAAAACCGCTGATCAGTCCTCGTCCATCAGCAGGAGCGCCGACTCGATCTCCGCGCGGCCGTGCGGCGAAGCCATCGCGATCAAGGTATGGCCCGGCTCGACGATGAACTCGGCGGGAGGATTGAAAGTCCAGTCGCCGCGCGTGCGCACCGCGAGCAGGATATAGCGGGTTCCCTTGAGCCCCAGCTCGCCCAGCGACTTGGGTACGAATTTCGGCGGCACATCCACTTCCTCGACGCGCAGCTTGTGCTCGGTGCGCAGCATCTCGTCGAGGAAGGACACCACGTGCGGCCGGATCATCGCCGAGGCGATGCGCATGCCGCCGGTGAAGTTGGGCGAGACGATGGCGTCGGCGCCCGCCTTGCGCATTTTCTCGACGTTGCGCATCTCGTTGCAGCGAGCGACGACGCGCACGCCGGGCGCGAGTTGCTTGGCGGTCAGCGCGATCATCAGATTGCGGCTGTCGTCGCCGGTGATGGCGAAGACGCCATGGGCGTCGGCGATGTTGGCCTCGACCAGCACATCGTCGTCCACCGCGTCGCCATGAATGTAGAGCAGGCCGGGTCTTTTCTCGGCCTGCGTTTCGAGTTGCTCCAGCTTCTCGTCGATGGCGATGTAGTGGCGACCGGTGGCGTCGAGCTCCTGGGCGACATTGCGGCCGACCCGGCCGAACCCGCACACGATGTAGTGCCCGTGCAGCTTCTTCATCATCTTGTCCATCCGCCGTCTCCGCATCGACTTGTCGAAATCGCTGGCCAGAACGATGGCCGTCACGCTTGAAAAGAAATAGGTCATCACGGCGATGCCGGAAAACGCTATCGCCATGGTGAATACTTCGGTTTCCGGCCGCCGCCAGATCTCCACGCCGGCGCCATAGCCGATCGTGGCGACCATCAGGAAAGTCATGTAGAAGGCGTCGAGCCAACCGGTATCGGCGCCGCCAAGATGCTTGTAGCCGACCGTGCCGACGCCCATGATCGCGGCGAAGGCCACCAGCGCGAGGCCGATCGACAAACGCGCACGGCGAAAAACTTCATCGGTGTTGCCGTCGGAAATCATGAGCTTATGAACAAGACGCCGTCGCGCCAGCGCCGACTTTTCGAATGGCGTGATTTTACCTGCTGTTCTCCTCTGCTACGCCGGTATCATCGACCTCCATGTATCAGCATCTATTCGTAATCCTGCTGCTGCTTTCCGCCGCCGTCGGTGCCGTCTCCGTAGCGCGCCGCTTCAGGCTGCCGTCGATGCTCGGCTACCTGGCGATCGGAATCGTATTGGGGCCGCACGGCCTGGCCCTGCTCACCGAAAGCGCCGAGGTGGAAAGCGTCGCCGAATTCGGCGTCGTGTTCCTGATGTTCACCATCGGCCTCGAATTCAGCCTGAAACGCTTGCAGGCCATGCGCGCCCTGGTTTTCGGCTTCGGTTCCGCGCAGATGGCGCTCACCGCGCTGGGTACCGGACTGGTCACCGCGCTGGCCTACGATCAAAGCTGGCGCAGCGGCATTGCGGTCGGCCTTGCGGTAGCGATGTCATCGACCGCCATCGTCGCCAAGATGCTGTCCGAGCGCTTCGAGCTGCATTCGCGTTCCGGGCGGCAAACCATGGGCGTGCTGCTGTTCCAGGATCTTGCCGTGGCGCCCTGCCTGATCCTGCTGCCGGCACTGGCCGCTTCCGGCGACGATCTGTGGCGCTCGCTGGCCGTGGCCGCCGTGCAGATGGTCGCCGTGCTGGCGCTGCTGATCTGGATCGGACAGAAGCTGATGGGGCGCATCCTCGATGCGGCGGCGAAGGTCCGCTCGAACGAATTGCTGGTATTGACCACGCTGTGGATCGTCGTCGGTCTGTCCTTCCTCACGGCGCAAAGCGGACTGTCGCTGGCGCTGGGAGCCTTCGTCGGCGGCATGCTGATCTCGGAGACCGTCTATCGCCATCACGTCGAAGCCGACATCCGACCGTTTCGCGACATCCTGCTCGGCCTGTTTTTCGTCACCGTCGGCATGATGCTGGACATCCAGTACGTGCTGGCCAATGCCCACAAACTGGCGCTGGCCGTGGTCCTGCTGATCGGCGGCAAGGCCGTGGTTATGATGCTGATCACGCGCGTGGCGAAGACGCCGCTGGTGGCCAGCCTGCGCACCTCGGCACAACTGGCGCAGGGCGGCGAGTTCGGCCTGGTGCTGATCGAGCTGGCCCGCCGGCTGGAGCTGATCAGCACCAGCGCATTCCAGATCACGCTGTCGGCCATGCTGCTGTCGATGTTCATCGCACCCTTCCTGATTGCCCGCGCCGCCCACCTGTCCGGCGACATGGGGCGCGGCGACTGGGCGCACAAGGCCACGGTGATCCACAACATCGCCGTGCATAGCCTCGATCTCGGCCAGCACGTGGTGATCTGCGGCTATGGCCGCACCGGCGGACGCATCGCGGAATTTCTCAGCATCGAAAACATCGCCTTTATCGCGCTCGACGTCGACCCGCAACGCATCGCCGAGGCGCGCGCGGAAGGCATCAATGTCGTCTTCGGCAACGCCGACCGGCTCGAAGTCCTGCAGGCGGCAGGGGTCGCCCGCGCGCGCGCCGTGGTCGTCACCTATCCCGATGCGCATTCGGCGGAACGCGTGGTGCGTATCGTGCGCGGCATCCGGCCGGAAATTCCCATCGTGGTCCGCACCACCGACGACAAGGACGTCGCCCGGCTGAAAGCCGCCGGTGCCACCGAGGTGATTCCCGAAGTGCTGGAGAGCAGCCTGCTGATCGCCGCCGAAACGCTGGTGCAAGTCGGCATCCCGATGAAGAAGGCGATTGTCCATGTGCGCGCGGCGCGCGCCGAGCGCTACGCCTCGCTGCGCAACTTCTACGAACCGCCAAAGAAGTAGGTCGCACTGCCGCCCCGCCCTGCGCCCTTAAGCGCCGTTTAAGCGGCGACCTCCATGATTCGCAGCACCCAACACTCATGGAGCTTGCCATGCGACACATTCTCATCATTGCAACGCTGCTCGGCGCGACCGGCGCCCTGGCCGAAACCCCGCGCGACTTTCTCGCGCGCTTCGAAAAAGAGGCCGGCGCCAGCGCCTCCGTCGCGCGCGGCGCCAGCTTCTTCACCGCCAGACAGGGCGGCGAATGGAGCTGCGCCTCCTGCCACACCGAGCGTCCGACCCAGCCTGGCCGCCACGCCAAGACCGACAAGGCGATCCAGCCGCTGGCGCCCGCCGCCAACGGCGAACGGTTTACCAATGTCGCCAAGGTGGACAAGTGGTTCCGCCGCAATTGCAACGACACCCTCAACCGACTCTGCAGCGCCCAGGAAAAGGCCGACGTCATGGCCTGGCTGCTGAGCCTCAAATAAACGGGAGACGACCATGAACCGTTACCTGACGCTACCCGTCCTGCTCGCCGTATTGACGAGCCTCTCCCTGCCGGCCCGCGCCGACCGTTACAGCGTGCCCAAACATGCCGCGTTCGAGGAGGAGTGCGGCTCCTGCCATTTGGCCTATCCGCCGCAGATGCTGGATGCCCACTCCTGGCTGCACGTGATGAACGGCCTGGCCCATCATTTCGGCACCGACGCCAGCCTTGACGACAAACGGCGTGTCGCCATCACCGACTTTCTGGCCCAGAACGCCGGCGGCCGCAAGACCGGCGTCACCGCCGACGCGGCCGGCCGCCCGCTGCTGCGCATCACCGAAACCGCTCGTTTCGTGAAGAAGCATCGCGAGGTATCCGCGGCCACCTTCAAGCGCGCCTCGATCAAGAGCCCGGCCAACTGCGCGGCCTGCCACCGGCAAGCCGCGGCAGGCGACTACAGCGAACATTCGATCAACATCCCCAAGTGAGGACTGCCATGGACACCCATAACATCCGCCTGCGCGTCTGGGACCTGCCGACGCGGCTGTTCCACTGGCTCCTGGTGGCGAGCTTCATCACCGCATTCGTCACCTCGGAATCCGAGAAACTGCGCGATATTCATGTCGTCGCCGGCTACACCCTCGCCGGACTGCTGGTGTTTCGCCTGGTGTGGGGCTTCGTCGGCAGCGGCTATTCGCGCTTTGCCCAATTCCTGCCGACGCCGCAGAAGCTGGTCGACTATCTCAAGTCGCTGATGGAAGGAAGGCCGCAGCACTATGTCGGTCACAACCCGGCCGGCGCGGTGGCCATTTTTCTGCTGCTCGGCTGCGGCCTGGTCGCCTCCCTCAGCGGCTGGGCCACCTACGAGGACCTGGGCGGACACTTCATGGAAGAACTGCACGAAGGCGCCGCCAATGGCATGATGGCAATTGTGGTGATTCATGTCGCCGGCGTTGTCGTCAGCAGTTGGCTGCACCAGGAAAACTTGGTTTTGGCAATGATCACCGGCTGGAAGAAAGCAAAGGGAACCAAGTTTCAGTGAAGGCTAACGCCGGCTTTATAGGCGTTAAGCGTAGCGGCCGTAACTAAAACTTGGTTTTGGCAATGATCACCGGCTGGAAAGAAATGCGCAATCCGACTCATGAGAATCCTGCTGGTTGAAGATGACGCCCTGCTCGGCGACGCGCTCCAGGTCGGCCTGCGCCAGGCCGACCACGCCGTCGACTGGGTAAGGGACGGCGTCAGCGCCGAAACCGCTCTGGCGACGGAGGACTACGCGGCGGTGGTGCTCGATCTCGGGCTGCCGCGACGGGATGGCCTCGACGTCCTGCGTCACTTGCGGGCGCGAAAACAGACCCTGCCGGTGCTGATCCTGACCGCCCGCGACACGGTGGACGACCGTATCCGCGGACTCGATGCGGGCGCCGACGATTATCTGGTGAAGCCTTTCGATCTGGGCGAATTGAACGCCCGCCTGCGCGCCCTGCTGCGCCGCGCCGGCGGCCAACCCTCGCCGCTGCTGACGACGGAAGGCGTCACGCTCGACCCGGCGACACGGCGCGTGGAAGCATGGGGCAAGGAGGTCGATCTCTCGGCCAAGGAATACGCCCTGCTGCACGCCTTGATGCAGCAAGCGGGACGCGCCCTGTCCCGCGCCCAACTGGAACAGCATCTCTACGCCTGGGGCGACGAGATCGGCAGCAACACCGTCGAGGTCTATATCCACCACCTGCGGCGCAAGTTGGGTGCCGATACCATTCGCACCCTGCGCGGGATAGGCTATGTGGTGCCCAAGATCGGAAGCCCGCCTTGAAACGCCCATTTTCCCTGCGCACCCGACTGGTCGGACTGACCCTGCTGGCGGTGGCCCTGGTCTGGCTGCTGACGGCCTTCGTCACCTGGCGCGAAGCGCGTCACGAGCTCGAAGAACTGCTGGCCCACCCGCCGAGCACCAGCGCCGCCCACTTCGCCAAGGAACGCGAAGAAGTGGCGGCCGAGATTGCCGAGCAACTGCTCAAGCCGATGCTGTTCGCCCTTCCCGCGCTGGCACTGCTGCTGGTGATCGCCATCGGCTTCGCGCTGACTCCCTTGCGCCAACTCGCGCGCGATGTCGCTGCGCGTGCGCCCGATCGGCTCGATCCGCTGCCGATCGACGTCCTTCCTGCCGAAGTCGAGCCGCTGGTAGCGCGGCTCAACAGCCTGTTCGCCGACATCATGCGGGCGCTGGAAAACGAGCGACGCTTCACCGCCGACGCGGCCCACGAGCTGCGCACGCCGTTGGCCGCGCTGAAGGCACAGGCGCAAGTGGCGCTGGCGGCGGTCGGCAGCGAGGAAAGACAACACGCGCTGGCGCAAATCCTGGTCGGCTGCGACCGCGCCACGCACCTGGTGGCGCAGTTGCTGACCCTGGCGCGCCTGGATGCGCGCAGCGCAGACCAGATGTCGTTGGTGGAACTGCGGCCAATTGCCGAAGAAGTCCTTGCCGCCAGCGCAGGAGAAGCCATCAAACGGGGCTGCGACCTGATCCTGCGCGACGGCGACGCCGGCATCAGGGGCGACGCACTGCTGTTGCAAGTCCTGCTGCGCAACCTGGTCGATAACGCCCTGCGCCACAGTGGCGGCACACAGATCGAGGTATCCATCGCGGCGCAAGGCGACCATGCCGTGCTGACGGTCAGCGACAACGGACGCGGGATCGGACAGGACGAGCGCGACCATGTGCAGCAGCGTTTTTACCGTAGCGCCAGCGCCGACTCATCCGGCAGCGGGCTGGGGCTTTCCATCGTCAAGCGGATTGCGGAACTGCACGGCGGAACAGTCGGCATCCACGCCCCAACCTCTGGCGCCGGCGTTTCACTGCGAGTGCAACTGCCGCTTGCCGCCACATCCCCAGCGCGGATCTAGGGTTCTTCAGCGCCACGTAAGCTTTGCCGGCTACCCTGCGGGCACATCCTGCAATTCTGCGGATTCCCGACCACTTCACGGGAGTCGATCATCGCCGTCGCAGCGGCGCATGCCACATGCAGCGAGCGGCGCTTGCGGCATAAGCACTCGAATACTCCACCCATGTAATTAATCTTGATTTGCGCCAAGGGATTATTGCGGCTACGCTAATGCCTATTACTAAAGTAGGATTCGACAGAGAGCCAACACCACCTTTCGGGTCAGCCGTGGAAGCCAGAACACGCGTACCCGTCGCAGAACGGGATCTCCTCGACAAGATCATCCAGGGTTCTCCGGTGCCGACCTTCGTGATCGACCGGCAACACCGGGTGACGCACTGGAATCGTGCCTGCGAAGTCGTGCTCCATTATCCGGCGGCGAAGATGATCGGCAGCCGCGACCAATGGCGGCCGTTCTATCCCCAGCCGCGGCCGGTCATGGCCGATCTGGTGGTGTCGGGCGACATCGAGGCCGTGGCGACCTTCTACAACGGCAAGTACCACCGGTCCGAAATCATTCCCGGTTCCTACGAGGCCGAGGATTTCTTTCCCCACATCGGCCCGGGCGGCACCTGGTTGTATTTCACCGCGGCGCCCCTGGTCGATGCCGCGGGCGAGCTGATCGGCGCCATCGAAACCCTGCAGGACATCACCTTGCGCAAGCGCGCCGACGAGGCCTTGCTGCAGGAGCACGACAAGCAGCGCGCCATCATCGAGCATTTTCCCTGCGGCATAACCCTGATCGACGAAAACCTGCGGGTCACGCGCTACAACGAACAGTTCCGCCGCCTGATCGGACTGCCCGACGAAATATTCGCCGGTGGCGCGCCTGACCTGCAGGCCATCCTGCGCATCGTCGCCGACCGCGGCGAATACGGCGAGGGCGACGCCGAAGAGCGCTTTGCCGCCGCCATGGAGCGCATCAATCAACGCCAGCCCTACAGTGTCGAACTGCAGCGCACCGACGGCACGGTGCTTGAAATCCAGCGCTCGCCGCTGCCCGATGGCGGCTTCGTCACTTCCTACACCGACATCACCGAGCGCAAGCGGATCGAGGCACGTATGGCCTCGCTGCTCGACGAGCAGCAACTGATCTTCGACAACGCGCATGTCGGCATCGCCCTGATCAAGCAGCGCGTCATCCTCAACTGCAACCGGCGCATGGCCGAGATCTTCGGCTTCGATCGGCCGGAACAATTGATCGGGAAGAGCACCGAAGTCATTTTCCCCACCCGCGAGGACTGGCTCGCCATGGGCGAGGCCGCCTACCGCGACCTCGTCGAGCGGGGCTACTGCGACCGCGAAATGCAGCATCGACGCAACGATGGTCAGATCATCTGGTGCGAAACCTCGGGCCGTCCGCTCGATCCCGCCACGCCGCAGGACGGATCGATCTGGGTCTATGCCGACATCAGCGAGCGCAAGCGCCACGAGGCGGAATTGCAACTGGCCGACACGGTGTTCGCCAACACCCTCGAAGCCCTGCTGATTACCGACACGGCGGGAGTGATCGTCCGCGTCAACCGCGCCTTCACCGATATCACCGGGTATGGGCCGGAAGAGGTCATCGGCCAGACGCCGCGCCTGATGAAATCGGGACGGCATAACGAGGATTTCTACCAGGAAATGTGGCGCAAGGTGCTGGCGAACGGCGCTTGGGAAGGCGAGGTCTGGGACCGGCGCAAGAACGGCGAGATCTATCCGAAATGGCTGTCGATCACGGCGACGCGCGACGCCCAGGGCGCGGTGAAGAACTTCGTCGGCTGCTTTTCGGATATCTCCTTGCGCAAGGCGACCGAGGAGCGGATCCAGCACCTGGCGCACCACGACCCGCTCACCGGCCTGCCCAACCGCCTGCTGCTGCGCGACCGCTTCAACCAGATGAGCGAACGGCAGAAGCGCTCCGGCAAACGCCTGGCCTTCATCTTCCTCGACCTCGATTACTTCAAGCGCATCAACGATTCGCTCGGGCATCCAGTCGGCGACGGTCTGCTGATCGCGGCCGTCGGCCGCCTCAGGATGTGCCTGCGCGATTCGGACACGCTGAGCCGCCAGGGCGGCGACGAGTTCATCCTGTTGCTGGACGACGTCGAGGGCCCGGAAGCCGTGGCGCGCATTGCCAACAAGGTGCAGGAAAGCCTGTTGCCGCCTTTCGACATCGGTCCGCACAGCCTGACCACCTCGGCCTCGCTCGGTATCGCCCTCTCGCCTGACGACGGTCGCGACTTCGACACGCTGATGCAGAAGGCCGATACCGCGATGTACCACGCCAAGGAATCCGGACGCCAGACCTTCAGCTTCTTTTCGCCCGAGATGAACGAGCGCGCCAACCACCGCCTCGACCTGACCAATCGCCTGCGTCGTTCCATCGTCCAACAGGAACTGAGCCTGCTCTATCAACCGCAGGTGTATGCCGACTCGCGCCATATATTTGGCGCCGAGGCGCTGCTGCGCTGGAACTGCAAGGATGGCTGCAGCATTTCGCCGATGGAGTTCATCCCGGTCGCCGAGGAATCCGGACTGATCGTCCCCATCGGCGAATGGGTGCTGGCGGAAGCCTGCCGCCAGGCACGGCTCTGGAAGGACAGCGGCAACGACTGGAAGATCGCCGTCAATGTCTCGGGCAAGCAGATCTTCCGCACCGACCTGGTGGACCTGGTGCGCCGCCATGCCCGCGATGCGCGAATCTCGCCGCAGCAGATCGAAATCGAACTGACCGAATCCACCCTGATGGAAAACAGCGACTCGCTGCGTGAAGTCATCGCGGATCTCAAGGCGATCGGCACCACGGTCGCGATCGACGACTTCGGCACCGGTTATTCGAGCCTGTCCTACCTGAAACGTTTCCGCGTCGACAAACTCAAGATCGACCGCTCCTTCATTGCCGACATGCATCAGGACAACGAAGGCGACGCACTGGCGCGCGCCATCATCGGCATTGCCCGCTCGCTGCGGCTGCGCGCCATTGCCGAAGGCGTGGAAACCATGGAGCAGCTTGATCTGGTGCAGCGCTACGGCTGCAACGAGATCCAGGGCTACTACTTCAGCCGGCCCCTGTCGGCCGAAGTGTTCGAAGAGTTCGCCCAGGGGCGTCGGGCGCACTGAGGTCCGCCGCCGCAAGCGGCGCCAACGACCGCTGCAGCGTTCATTGCATAATCCGGGACATGACGATCCCCGATGTTCCGCCCGCCGCGGTCGGCGACACCCCGTGGCATGCCCTGTCCGCCGCCGACGCCCTGGCCCGCCATGAGGTCGATCCGACTAGCGGGCTGACGGAAGAGGAAGCGCAACGGCGACTGCTGCGCCACGGCCCCAACCGCCTGCGCGAACAGGCCGGGCGTAGCGCGCTGGCGCGTTTCCTGAACCAGCTTGCGCAGCCGCTGGTGCTGGTCCTGATCGGCTCCGGAATGATCACCTCGGCGCTGGGAGAGTGGATCGACAGCGCGGTCATCTTCGGCGTGGTCCTGGTCAATGCGATCATCGGCTTCCTCCAGGAAGGCAAGGCCGAAGCCGCCCTGGCGGCACTGGCGCGCGCCCTGGCGACCGAGGTCACGGTGGTGCGCGCCGGTCGTCGCCGGCGCATGGACGCGGAGCAGTTGGTCCCGGGCGATGTGGTCTGGCTCAGCCCCGGCGACAAGGTGCCGGCCGACCTGCGCATCATTTCGGGCAAGCAGTTGCGCACGGTCGAAGCTCCGCTGACCGGCGAAGCGGCGCCGATCGACAAGCGCCACAACGAACTGCCGGAGGACACCCTGCTCGCCGATCGCCGCAACATGGCCTATGCCGGCACCACGGTAGTCGCCGGCCAAGGCCACGGCCTGGTCGTCGCCACCGCGGACGCCACCGAAACCGGCCGCATCTCGGGCCTGATCGCGGCGGCACCCGAGATCGCCACGCCGCTGACGAAAAAGATGGGCGAATTCGCCGGCCTGCTGCTGTGGGTGATTCTCGGCCTCGCGGCGCTGACCTTCGTCATCGGGGTGTTGCGTGGCGAATCGATGGCGACGATGCTGGTGGCTGCGGTAGCCCTGGCCGTCGGCGCAATTCCAGAGGGCTTGCCGGCGGCGATGAGCATCACCTTGGCGATCGGCGTCAGCCGCATGGCGAAACGCCGCGCCATCATCCGCCATCTGCCGGCGGTGGAAGCGCTGGGCAGCACCACCGTGATCTGCTCGGACAAGACCGGCACCCTGACCGAAAACGCGATGACCATCACCGAACTGTGGGCAGCCGGCACCGCTGTCACGGTCGAGGGTCATGGCTATGCGCCGGAAGGCGCCTTGAGCGGCGGCGAGCCGAATCCGGCACTGCGTGAAGCACTGGTGGCCGGCGCCTTGTGCAACGACGCCTCGCTCAACTTTGAAAGTCGGCATTGGCAGCACGCCGGCGACCCCACCGAAGTCGCGCTGCTGGTGGCAGCGCGCAAGGGCGGGCTGGATGAAACCACGCTGCGCCACCTGTTTCCCCGTCGCGATGAACTGCCCTTCGACTCGACGCGGCAGACCATGGCCACGCTGCACGAGGTGGACGGACGGCCGACGCTTTATGCCAAGGGCGCCATCGAGAAAATCCTGCCGGCCTGCGCGGCGCTGCTCACCGCCGATGGCCACGAAATTCCGCTCGATGCCGGCGGGCGCGAGCTGATCGCTGCGGCGGCGGCCGGTATGGCCGCCCGCGGCTTACGCGTACTGACTCTGGCGCGGCGTCATACCGGCGGCCACAAGGAACTGACCGAGCGGACGCTCAACACCGGCCTGGTATTTCTCGGCCTGGCCGCGATGATGGACCCGCCGCGCAAGCAAGCTATTGCCGCGGTACGCACCTGCCATGCCGCCGGCATCGTGGTGAAAATGATCACCGGCGACCATGCCGACACGGCGCGCTCGATCGCGCTGCAGATCGGCATCGTCAAGGATGGACAAGCGGCGCAGGTGCTCACCGGCCGCGATCTGGCGCGACTCGACGACGAAGCACTGAGGGCGACGGCGGGCGATGTGCATGTCTTCGCCCGCGTCGAACCGGAACAAAAGTTGCGCCTGGTACGTGCGCTTCAGGCCCAGGGCGAAGTAGTGGCGATGACCGGCGATGGCGTCAACGATGCGCCGGCCCTGAAGCAGGCGGACATCGGCATCGCCATGGGCATGGGCGGCACCGATGTCGCCAAGGAAGCGGCGGCCATGGTGCTCACCGACGACAACTTCGCCACCATCGAGGCCGCGGTCGAGGAAGGGCGCGGCATCTACGACAACCTGGTGAAGTTCATCACCTGGACCTTGCCCACCAATTTCGGCGAAGGCCTGGTCATCCTCGCCGCTATCGTCGCCGGCGTCACGCTGCCGATCACGCCGCTGCAGATCCTCTGGATCAATATGACCACCGCCGTGCTGCTCGGCCTGCCGCTGGCTTTCGAACCGGCCGAGCGCGGCATCATGCATCGCCCGCCGCGCCCGCCGGCGGCACCGGTGCTGGATGCGGTGCTGATCGAGCGCGTGATACTGGTCGGCCTGCTGATGCTGGCCGGCGCCTTCGGCATGTTCCTGCTGGCCGGGGAACGCGGGCAATCGATGGCCGAGGCGCGCACCATCGCGATGAACGTCTTCGTCGCGATCGAGACGGTCTACCTGTTCAACTGCCGCTCGCTGCGCCTGCCGGTCACCGGCGTCGCGGCCTTCTCCAATCCCTGGGTGTGGTGGGGTGCCGGCCTGCAACTGACGCTGCAGATGGCCGTCACCTACTGGTCGCCGCTCAATGCGGCATTCGCCACCGCCCCGATCGACGCCCGTGCCTGGAGCGAAATTGCTGTCATCGCACTGTTGGCAATGGGTATCATCGAACTGGAAAAACGCTGGCGGGCGTGACGCTCCGCTTGCCGCGCATTGCGCTTTCGACATGGATTTGCCAACGTCCGGCAGACTTTGCACAATGCGACCATGAGCCCAACATTGCCTTTGGTCGCGAGTATCCGGCAACGCAGGAACCTCATTGCGTTGCTGTGCGTCGTGGTGATCGGCGTCGCCCTGATCCTCGGCACCATGATCTGGATCGCGCGCCACGAAGCATTGCGCGAGGCCGGCATCACGGCGCGCAACTACGCGTCGATGCTCGAAGCGCGACTGGATGCGACGCTGCGCCGCTGCGATGCCGCCTTGCAGGGCTTGGCGCGCACGCTTCCCGAAGCCGCGCTGAACCGGCAGGCGGTGCCCGCCTATCGCGCCGCGATCACGGCGGAACTGGATGCCCGCTGGCTCAACTTCGACGAAATATCCGCCTTGCGCGTATTCGATGCCAGCGGCGACCTGCTCTACACCTCGGGTACGCTGAGCGGAGCGCACCCCAATATCGCCGAGCGCGATATTTTTCGCCAACTGCGCGACGATCCAGCCAGCGGCCCGGTGTTTTCCAAAGTACAGATCTCGAGCGTCACCGGCTTGCAGACAGTCGGCATAGCGAGGGCGCTGCGCGACAAGCAGGGCCGCTTTCTCGGCGTGGTCATCGCCGGACTCGAACTACAGCATTTCCAAAAGCTGTTCCGCTCGCTGGACATCGGTCACCAAGGCATGATCGCAATTCGCCGCAGCGACGACTTCGCCCTGGTCGTGCGCTGGCCACCGCTCGACAGCGAGATCAACAAGCCGCTGCCAGCCGACAGTCCGACCCGTGCCGCCATCGGCGCCGGCCCCACGGGATCGGTCTCGGCGCGCACCGGGCCGATCGACGGCGTGATGCGCAGCTTCAGTTTCCGCAAGCTGGAACACTATCCCTTCTTCGTTGCCGCCGCCCTGGCTCATGGCGATGTGCTGGCCGGCTGGAAGGTCCGTGCCACCGCGGTCGGCGTTTCCGGCACGCTGCTGTTGGGCTTGCTGAGCTATCTACTGCTGCGTCTGCGGCACATGGCGGCACGTGAGAAATACCTGGTCGCCGAGCAGACCGAAAGCGAGGAAGTGTTTCGGCACCTGTTCGAAGACATGAACGATCCGATACTGCTGCTGAAGAATGGCAACTTCATCGACTGCAATGCCGCCACCCTGAAGATGCTGCGCTATGGCAGCAAGCAGGAATTTCTCAACCGCCGCCCCGCCGACATCTCGCCTGCGCGCCAACCGGACGGGCGCGCGTCGGACGAGAAAGCCGCGGCGATGATTGCCATCGCGTTCGAGGTCGGCTATCACCGCTTCGAATGGATGCACGCGCGCGCCGATGGCTCCAATGTCCCGGTCGAAGTCACGCTGACCCCGATCACCATGGGCGGCGAAGTCGTTTTGCATACCCTCTGGCGCGACATTACCGAACGCCAGGCGGCCGAGCATCGGATGCGGCTGCTGGCCACCGTGTTCGAACGCAGCGGCGAAGCGATCGTCATCACCGACGCCGGCAACCGCATCGTCGAAGTGAATCATGCCTTCTGCCGGCTGACCGGCTACGAGGCCGACGACGTTCGCGGACTGGACCCGAGCATCCTAGCTTCCGGGCGCACCACGGCCGAGGAATACCGGGCCATGTGGCAGGCCATCAACAGCGAGAGTTTCTGGCAGGGCGAAATATGGGATCGGCGCAAGGATGGCAGCTACTATCCAAAATGGCTGACGATCTCCGCCGTCAGGAACGGCGCAGGGGAAATCGACTGCTACATCGGCAGCTTCACCGACATGACCGAACGCAAGGTGGCGGAGGAACGTATCAACCATCTCGCGCTGCACGACACGCTGACCGGCCTGCCCAACCGCTACAACCTGCAGGGACGCCTCGATCAGGCGCTGGCCACGGCACGACGGGATGGCGGACACCTGGCGCTGATGTTCATCGACATGGACCGCTTCAAGAACATCAACGACACGCTCGGCCATCATCTCGGCGACGGCCTGCTGCAGGAGGTCGCGATCCGGCTCACGGCCAGTGTGCGCGACAGCGACGTGGTCGCCCGGCTCGGCGGCGACGAGTTCGTGGTGGTGCTGACCGGAATCGAGGCCACCGCTGCCGGCAACGTGGCCGACAAGATCCTCGACACGCTGGGCTTGCCCTATCGCATCGCGGATCACGAATTGCACACCACGCCGAGCATCGGCATTGCGGTCTTTCCCGACGACGGCGACAACGCCGAAACGCTGATGCAGAACGCCGATACCGCGATGTACCACGCCAAGTCGGCGGGGCGCAACAACGTGCAGTTCTTCACCGCGAGCATGAACCAGGCCGCCAAGGACAGGCATGAACTCGAAGGCGGCCTGCATCTGGCGCTGGAACGCAATGAACTCGAGTTGCACTACCAGCCGCAGGTCGACGGCAAAGGCCGCGCAATCGGCGCCGAAGCCCTGCTGCGCTGGCGTAGCCCCGAACACGGGTGGGTGTCGCCGCTCAGTTTCGTCCCGCTGGCGGAGGAAACCGGACTGATCCTGCCCATCGGTCGCTGGGTCCTGGAAACGGCCTGCGCGCAGCTCGCGGCGTGGTCGGACGATCCGCGCACACGCGACCTGCAACTGGCGGTCAATGTCAGTCCGCGCGAGTTCCGCGAAGCGAATTTTGTCGACCAGATACGCGACGTCCTGAAAACCAGCGGTGCCAATCCGTCACGCCTCAAGCTGGAACTTACCGAGAGCCTGGTGCTGGACAACGTCGAGGACACCATTCGCCAAATGCAGGCTATCAAGAAGCTGGGGATCGCCTTCTCGCTGGACGACTTCGGCACCGGCTACTCCTCGCTCTCCTACCTGACCCGGCTGCCGCTCGACCAGCTGAAGATCGACCGCGCCTTCGTGCTCAAGCTTCCCAACAACGTCAGCGACGGCATCGTTACCCAAACCATCATCACCATGGCCGCCGGCCTTGGGCTCCATGTCATCGCCGAGGGGGTCGAAACCGAAGCCCAGCGCGAATTCCTCGCACAGCATGGCTGCCGGGCCTATCAGGGCTTTTTGTTCAGCCCGCCGCTGCCGCTGGCCGAGTTCGAACGCTTCCTCGGCACCAACGCCTAGAAACTATTTCCACAGCTCCAGCTTCTCGCCGCTTTCCTTCATGTGCTCGGCCTTGTTCTGCAGGAAACGCTGGAACTCCGGCTCCTTGCGGTAAGCGCCGCTGCTCACATACTCGAAGGACGAGGCGAAATGGAAGGGGCGCAGGTAGGCTTCGAGACGGAACACTTCGCGGCCCGTGTCATCGAAGAACACCACGCTCGGCGTATAGCTGATCTTCAGTTCCTTGCCCCAGGCCTCCGCACTTGTGCTGCGCCCGTCCGGCGTGGTCAGTGTCTCGCGGCCCGAAAGCGAAAAACGCGCGACGTCGAAGCGCGCAATCGCGGCCAGCGTCTTCTCGCGCTTGAAACCTTCCTGGTGCAGTTCGTCGCAGGGCGCGCAGTGGCGCGTCTCGAACAGCACGGCCAAGGGCTTGCTGCCTGGCTTGCGCGCCAGATTGAAGGGCGGCTTGATGAAAAAGGGCTGTTCGTTGAGCGTGGCCCTGGCACCGGTTTGCGGCACCGACCGCATGTGCTCGGCAAACGACAGCTTGCCTTCCAGTCGCTGCGCCGAGTACTCGAGGGCCGCGGAAAACCGATGCGGCGGGTAATAGCCGTTGATGCGCGCGATGATGTTGCCCTTCTCATCGAGCAGCAGCAGCGTCGGCGTGAACTGCACTTTGAGGAATTTGGCGAATTCCTTTTCGCTCCGTACCTTGCCGTCGAACCAGGTCACTTCGCGATCACCGAACAGGTTGAAGGCAATCGGCAGGAAATGCCTGGCTGTCTTGTCGACGATGGCCTTCTGCGTGAAATTGGTCTGCATCAGTTCCTTGCAGTAAGGACAGCCGACCTGACCGAAATACAGCAACAGGCGCTTGCCCGACTTGGCCGCCTGTGCGGCATCGTCGGGCAGTTCAAGCAGGGTTTCGACGAACACCGGCGGCAGCACTTCTTCACCGATCTGCGCAAGAGTCGGCGCTGGCGCCACGGCGAACAGCACGGCAAGCAAGCTCAACAATCCACGCATATCACTCCTCCACGATCACCAGATGGACGCGATAGGGGCCATGCGCGCCGAGCACGATGGTCTGTTCGATGTCGCCGGTGCGCGAGGGCCCTGAGATGAAATTAACGGCACGCGGCAAGGCGCCCAGTTCCTGCCGCGCCAGATTCCAGGCGTCTTCCATATAGGGCAGGATGCGCGCGGCGCGCACGATCGCAATGTGCGTCTCCGGCAGCAGACTGACGGCGGCAGGCGTCTCGGGCGAGGAACACATCATCAGCGTGCCGGTTTCGGCGACAGCGCAGAAACAGCCGGTGATGCCCACCAAATCGGCGTCGCGCGCGCCGCGCGGCTCGACCGAGAGTCCCGCACCGGACCAGTCCAGTGCCGCCAGCGAGGGCTGGGCAACGGCCGATTTCGGCAAGTTCATGGCTGTCAGGTAACGCGCGATCGCCGCAGGCGCGTCGCTTTCCTGGGCGACGATATCGACGGTAGTCGACTGCTGTTCCGACTTGACACGAAAGCGTTCCAGCAGCGCCTTCGGCGAGCTGTCCATGGCCGGTTTCGGACCTTGAACGCGGTTGGCCAACGCGGCGGCCATCGCTTCACGGCCGGCGGCCGCATTGGCGCCGTTGCGCTGGAGTCCGGCGCGCACGCGGCCGAGAATGTCTTCACGAGAACTCATGGCGTTTTCCTCTATTCGGGTCAGGCGCGCGGCGTCGCGTTGCGGCGCGCGGCATACAGTTCGCGGAAAGTCTTGCCCTGCGGCGCCGGGAAGTCGCGCCCCAGGGTCCATTCCGGCGCGGTCGGCAGCAGGCGGATGCGGTTCGATTCGCCGGCCAGCCACTTCAGGTAGCGCGCACCGAGGCTGGCCCCCAGAGCATAGAGCGTGGGCCGCTGCGCCACCCAGGCCCACAGGCGCAGGCCGATGCGTTCGGTCAACGGGCGCAAGCCGCGCTCGGTCTGCTTTTCGCGCAGTTTGCGCAACAGGTCGGGCAGCGGAATCTTGACCGGACATACGATGCCGCACTGGTTACACAGAGTGGCGGCATGCGGCAGATCAATGGAATTTTCGATGCCCGCATACAGCGGCGTCAGCACCGAACCCATCGGTCCCGGATAGACCCAGCCGTAGGCGTGGCCGCCGATGGTCTGATACACGGGACAATGGTTCATGCAGGCGCCGCAGCGGATGCAGCGCAGCATGGCGTGGAAGTCGCCGCCCACCACATCGGCGCGGCCGCTATCGACCAACACGAAATACAGGTGCTCGGGGCCGTCATGCTCCTCCGGCCTCTTGACGCCGGTGAGGATCGAAAAGTAATTCGAGATCGACTGCCCGGTGGCCGAACGCGGCAGGATGCGCATCAAGGTCGACAAGTCTTCGAGGGTCGGGATCACCTTCTCGATGCCGGTGATGACCACATGCACCTTGGGCATGGTCGTCACCATGCGGCCGTTGCCCTCGTTGGTCACCAGTGCCACCGAGCCGGTCTCGGCGACCAGGAAATTGCCGCCCGAGAGGCCCATCTCCGCGGAAAGAAAATGTCCGCGCAGCACTTCGCGCGCCTCGCGCGTCAACGCCGGGATTTCGGTCTTGCGCGGCGTGCCATGCACCTTGTGGAACAGGTCGGCGACGTCGCTCAGGCTCTTATGCACCGCCGGCGCGATGATGTGGCTGGGCGGCTCGTTGTTGTCCACCTGCAGGATGTATTCGCCGAGATCGGTTTCCACCGGCTGGATGCCGGCGGCTTCCAGCGCCTGGTTGAGTCCGGCCTCCTCGGAGAGCATCGACTTCGACTTGGTGACCTTCTTCACGCCATGACGCTTCGCGATCTCGGTCACCAGGCGGCAGACCTCCGCGCCGTCCTTCGCCCACAGCACCTGGGCGCCGGTATCCAGGGCCTTCTGCTCGAAACGTTCAAGCCACAAGTCGAGATTGTCGATGACCTTGTTGCGGATCGCAACGGCGGCATCGCGCGTGCCCTCGAAATCGTCGAGATCCTTGATCGCCTCGGCGCGCTTGGTCACGAACTTGCCTTTGGCATTTTTAAGGTTGCCCTGCAGGACGACGTCCGCCAGTTTTGCGCTGGCGTTGGCTTTGAAATGCATGGATTTGATTTCCACGATTCAGACCCTCCCGGCCAGCACTTCGGCGACGTGCAGCACCTGCGTCGTCTCGTTCCCCATGCGCCGCAGCTTGCCTTCGATGTTCAAGAGGCAACCGAGGTCGCCGCCGACCACGGCCTGCGCGCCGCTGGCCAGCACGTTGTCGCACTTGCGTTCGGCAATCGCGGCCGAGACCTCGCCGAACTTGACCGAAAAAGTGCCGCCGAAGCCGCAGCATTCCTCGCAGCCGTTCATTTCCCTGAGTTCAACGCCGTTCATTTTCGCCAGCAGCGCGCGCGGCTGATCCTTGATGCCCATGCTGCGCAGGCCGCTGCAGGAGTCGTGATAGGTGATGCTGCCTTCATGGTCGCCCGGCACGCTGTCGACTTTCAGCACCGTGACAAGGAAGTCGGTCAGTTCGTAGGTGCGGCTGGCCAGCGCCGTGGCGCGATCGCGCCAGTCCGGCTCTGCCGCCAGCAAAGCCGGGTACTCGCTGCGAATGTGGTCGCCGCATGAGCCGGAAGGCGTCACGACGTAGTCGAAGCCCTCGAACTCGGCGATGGTCTTTTTCGCCAAGGCCACTGCGCCCGGCGCATCGCCCGAATTCCACGCCGGCTGGCCACAGCAGGTCTGGGCCTCCGGCACGACCACGTCGCAGCCCGCTGTTTCCAGCAGCTTCAAGGTGGCAAAACCGATGCGTGGACGCATCAAATCCACCAGACAGGTCACAAACAGTCCAACGCGCACCTTTGCCATGAAACACTCCGTATCTCGTTGTCGCCTGCCCCCGAAGGGGAATCCCAGGCATGCAAAGCACCTGCCCCCGAAGGGGAATCCCAGGCATGCAAAACGCCGGCCCGCGAAGCGGATCTCCCGGCATGCAAAGCGAATGTTCGCCTAGAGTCGGCGAAGGCTTTTGCTATAGTATCCGAAGTCCCGTTTCCTCGAAGAGATTGCCGTGCCGCATAAACCCGCGGATGCCGCGCCGGAAGCCCGCAGCGGCATTCAGGTCATCGAGCGCATGATGAAGTTGCTCGATGTCCTTTCCTACCACCCCGATCCCGTCAGCCTCAAGCAATTGGCGCTGGAGACGGGATTGCATCCGTCGACCGCGCACCGCATCCTGGCCGCAATGACCGCCTCTGGTTTTGTCGAACGCGCCGATCCCGGCACCTACCGCCTGGGCATCCGCTTGATGGAACTCGGCAACGTGGTCAAATCGCGCATCAGCATCCGCGAAGCGGCGATGCCGCTGATGCAACGCCTGCACCAGCAGCTTGGTGAAAGCGTCAATCTGGGAGTGCGCCAGGGCGACGAAATCGTCTATGTCGAGCGCACTTCCAGCGGGCGTTCGTCGGTGCGCGTAGTGCATCTGGTCGGTGCCCGTGCCCCACTGCACGTCACCGCAGTTGGCAAGCTGTACCTTGCCGAGGATGGTCCGCAAAAACTGCGCGAGTACGTCAAGCGCACCGGTTTGCCCGGCTATACCCCGACATCGCTGACCACGCTTGCCGCGCTGGAAAGGGAAGTGGATCGTGCGCGTCGCCACGGCGTGGCATTCGACAACGAGGAAATCGAGCAAGGCTTGCGCTGTATCGCCGCGCCAGTGCGTGACGATACCGGTGAACTGGTTGCCGGCCTCTCCGTTTCGGCCCCGGCCGAACGTCACAGTCCCGATTGGGCAGACCTGGTCAAGGAGACCGCCAACGCGATCTCGCTGGCGATCGGCTATACACCGCCCGCGACCGGCCGCTAGGGGCAGCGGCGCCGAATCGAGAGTCGATTCAACAGCATCGAAATCGATTCAAACATTTGACCTGCGGTCCGGCACTCTGTATACTGCGCGGTTCTTTGCGTCATCCCATTTGGAGTCTCCATCATGTATGCGGTCATAAAAACCGGCGGCAAGCAATATCGCGTTGCAGCTGGCGAAAAACTCAAAATAGAACAGATACCGGCTGATGTAGGCACTGAAATCACTCTCGATCAGGTACTCATGGTCGGCGAGGGCGAATCGGTCAAGATCGGTTCCCCCATGCTTGCCGGTGCCAAAGTCACCGCGAAAGTGATCGCTCAGGGCCGCCATCCCAAGGTCACCATTTTCAAGATGCGCCGCCGCAAGCACTACCAGAAGCATCAGGGCCATCGCCAAAACTTCACCGAAATCGAAATCAGCGGCATCGCCGCCTGATTCCGACGACAGAACCAGGAGCTAGAACATGGCACACAAAAAAGCAGGCGGCAGTTCCCGCAACGGCCGCGATTCAGAGTCGAAACGCCTCGGCGTCAAAAGCTACGGCGGCGAACTGATTTCCGCCGGCAGCATCATCGTGCGACAGCGTGGTACCGAGTTCCATCCCGGCGACAATGTCGGTATCGGCAAGGATCACACGTTGTTCGCCAAGATTGAGGGCACCGTGCAGTTTGCCGTCAAGGGTCCGGCCAAGCGCCGCGTCGTCAGCATTATCCCGGCCGCAGCCTGAGCCTCATCCTCCCGCGACGAAAGCCCTATCGTCGAGATAGGGCTTTTGCGCTTTTAGGCCCATGAAATTTTTTGACGAAGCCCGCATCGAAGTTCTCGCCGGCGATGGCGGCAATGGCGCCGTCTCGTTCCGCCGCGAGAAATACATTCCCCTTGGCGGGCCGGACGGCGGCGACGGCGGCAAGGGCGCCAGCATCTGGGCTGTCGCCGATCGCAACCTCAATACCCTGATCGACTTCCGCTACACCCGGGTCTTTCGCGGCCAGAAAGGCGAAAACGGCCACGGCTCGGACCGCTACGGCAAGGGCGGGCAGGACATGGAACTACGCATGCCGGTAGGCACCGTGATTACCGACAGCACCTCCAGCGAACTGATTGCCGACCTCGATACCGATGGCAAGCGCTCGCTGATTGCCAAAGGCGGCAACGGCGGACTCGGAAATCTGCATTTCAAATCCAGCACCAACCGCGCGCCGCGCCAGAACACGCCGGGTCAGGAGGGTGAAAAGCGCGAACTGAAACTGGAACTCAAGGTGCTCGCCGATGTCGGCCTGCTAGGGCTGCCCAACGCCGGCAAATCGACTTTCATCCGTGCCGTTTCCGCCGCGAAACCCAAGGTCGCGGACTATCCCTTCACGACCCTGCACCCGAATCTGGGCGTGGTACGCGTCGATGACAACCGCAGCTTCGTCATAGCCGACATTCCTGGCCTGATCGAAGGCGCCGCGGA
Organism: Rhodocyclales bacterium RIFCSPLOWO2_02_FULL_63_24; assembly: GCA_001828935.1. Lineage (GTDB taxonomy): Bacteria > Pseudomonadota > Gammaproteobacteria > Burkholderiales > Rhodocyclaceae > Sulfuritalea. The sequence continues at coordinate 1,880 of MHZX01000063.1, read as the reverse complement.
AGGTGCCGGCCTCGGCCATCGTTTCCTCAAGCATCTGCAGCGCACCGGCCTGCTGCTGCACCTGGTCGACATTTCGCCCTTCGATCCGGATGCCGATCCGGCCCAAGACGCAAAAGCGATTCTCAAGGAACTGAAGAAATACGACGTTGCGCTATACAAAAAGCCGCGCTGGCTACTGATCAACAAGATCGACCTGGTGCCGGAAGATGAACGCGAAGCGCGCATCGCGGCACTGCTTAAGAGCTACAAGCCGAAAAGGCATTTTGTCGTTTCCGCCATATCGGGCGAAGGCTGCCGTGAGGTCACGTTTGCCATCATGGATCACCTTGAACAGCAACGGAGTCATGAGAACAAGGATTGCTGAAGCGCGTCGCTTGGTCGTCAAGGTCGGCAGCGCACTGGTCACCAACAACGGTGAGGGCCTGGCCCACGACTTCATCGCCCAGTGCGCCCGCCAGATCGCAGCTCTTCACGCCGATGGACGCCAGGTGCTGTTGGTCTCCTCTGGCGCGATTGCAGCCGGCATGCAGCGTTTGGGCTGGACCACGAGGCCGCACGCTATGCACGACCTGCAGGCCGCCGCGGCTGTAGGCCAAATGGGCCTCGCGCAAGCCTACGAAACCACCTTCCTCGATCACGGCCTGAAGGCCGCGCAGATCCTGCTGACCCACGACGACCTGGCCGACCGCACGCGCTATCTGAATGCCCGCTCGACCTTGCAGACCCTGCTCGACCTCGACGTGGTCCCCATCATCAACGAGAACGATACAGTCGTCACCGACGAGATCAAGTTCGGCGACAACGACACGCTGGGGGCGTTGGTGGCGAATCTGGTGGAGGCCGAGGCACTGCTTATCCTGACCGATCAGAAGGGCCTCTATAGTGCCGACCCACGTCTCGATCCTGCCGCCACCTTGATCAGCGAAGGGCGCGCCGACGATCGTCGCTTCGAGGCCATGGCTGGCGGCGCCGGGTCCGGCATCAGCAAGGGCGGCATGATCACCAAGGTCCGCGCCGCCCAGCGTGCGGCAAGGAGTGGCGCGCACACCCTGATCGTCAGCGGTCGCGAACCCGACTCGCTACTGGCCGCTGCGCGCGGCGCGGCCATCGGCACCCTGCTCTACGCCGCCGAATCGCCGCTGGCCGCACGCAAGCAATGGCTTGCCGATCATCTCCAACTGGCCGGCGCGCTGACGCTCGATGCCGGCGCCATGCTGGCACTCGGCGATGGCCGCAGCCTGCTGGCAGTCGGCGTAGTACGCGTGGAGGGCGACTTCGAACGCGGCGCGGCGGTCGCCTGTCGCGCCCCCGACGGCCGCGAGATCGCGCGCGGCCTGATCAACTACTCAAGTTCCGAAGCACGCCGCATCGCCGGACACGGCACGCAGGACATTGAAGCGTTGCTCGGCTATATCGACAGCGCGGAACTCATTCATCGGGATAATCTGGTTCTGCTCTGAGGGCGTGCAATTTACCTGGCTCGATGTCAGCCAATTAATCGCATGCCGCAGTGTTTTGCGGCATCGCGATCAAAGGTGGCCGTGTAGTCGCATCCTGCGGCAGTCGCGAACCGCTCGATCAGGCAGTCTGCAAAATCAGCCTTGCCTTCCCTGAACAGTCGCAAAGCTTGCCACACCGTATCGGCGTGCGCCACGACGATCTCCTTGGTCCGCAACAGGGTTCCAAGGACTTCGCAAAGTTCGCCTTTCGTCAATGCGTAGCAGTCGCTCAACACCCATATCAACTCCACCACGGAAACAACGCTGACATAGCCCCGCGCGTCCACCGTCAACGACTCGATCAAGCGAGTGGCCACGGGCGATTGTTTTGGATCGTCCTGCGCGACATAGCGAACAAGAACATTGGTGTCCAAGCCGATC